>JAYEIP010000161.1:0-2018 GCA_034660155.1 Actinomycetota bacterium
TCCATGTCATGGTGATGTAGATCATCGTTGCGTAGCGATGCTCTCTGCTATTCGGGGTCCACTCGTAGGGCTCATAACCCGAAGGTCGCGGGTTCAAATCCCGCCCCCGCTACTAAAGAAGCGCCAGGCGCCGCCCGGGGTTCTTGCGCGCAGCCCGGTTCCGTCACACTCCTTCAATGCCTTCTGTGATGGCTCGGCCACCCGACCGGGTTGTGCAGCTTCGGTTGATACTGGACATTGTGGCTCCGGTAGGTGGGTTCCACTTTGTGGACGCGGCTCCGGTACGTGGGCGACAGTGGCTCCGGTACGTGGGTGACACCTCCTGGTTCCATCCTTCTCTGAATTCTCTGAGGAGGTCTTGTCTTGTTGGTGGAGTTGAGTGTTGTGGAACAGCGGTATCAGGCAGTGTTAGAGGTCCTCGGGGGTGCGACGGTGGTCGATGTGGCTCGTCGTTATGGGGTGGCCCGTCAGACGGTGCATGGCTGGCTCCGCCGTTATGCGTCTCAGGGTTTGGCAGGGTTGGTGGATAGGTCGTCGAAGCCGGCATCGTGTCCGCATCAGACGTCTGCGGTGATCGAGGCTCGGATCGTGGAGATGCGGAGGGCTCATCCGGGTTGGGGTCCCCGGACGATCGGCTATTACTTGGAGCGGGAGGGTGTGACCTCGGTTCCGTCGAGGTCGGCGATCTATCGGGCTCTTATCCGTCATGGGCTGATCGACCCTCAGAAGCGGAAGAAGAGCCGGTCGGATTACAAACGGTGGGAGCGGGCCCGGCCGATGGAGTTGTGGCAGATGGACATCACGGGTGGGGTCCGCCTGTCAGATGGCACCGAGTTGAAGGTGGTCACAGGTGTTGATGACCACTCCCGGTTCTGTGTTTCGGCGATGGTGGTGGCGAGGGCAACAGCCAAACCGGTGTGTGACGCGTTGGCGGAGGCAATGACCGCTCATGGGATCCCTGACCAGATCCTGACTGACAACGGCAAAGTGTTTACGGGTCGGTTCGGCCCTGGCACCGGTGAGGTCCTGTTTGATCGGATCTGTCGTGAGAACGGGATCAAACACTTGTTGACGGCTCCCCGGTCGCCGACCACTACGGGGAAAGTGGAAAGGTTCCACAAGACCCTGAAGAAAGACTTCCTCGCCGGGAAAACCTTCGAATCGGTTGAAGCGGCCCAGGAAGCGGTCGATGGGTGGGTGGTCGAATACAACACCGAACGACCGCATCAGGGGATCGGTGATGTCCCACCGATCCGCCGGTTCGAACTCGCCGTCCACGAACCCTTCGAAGTCATCATTGGAGACGACCAACCGCCAGACCATGAGGAGGTGGTGGAGGAGCCTCGTCGGGTGACTCGCAAAGTGGGACAGGGTGGTCGGATCAGTCTTGCCACTTTCCAATATCATGTGGGCCGGTGGCTTTCTGGGGAGACTGTTGACGTCGAGATCACTGTCGATGGTCTCATCGAAATCTCCCACCGTGGGGTGCTGGTGGCTTCTCATGCCAAACAGCATCCACCCGAAGCCGAACCTCAAGTGTGGCGGCGTCAGCCTCGAGCCCGACCGGTTCGTCCTCCCACTGTCGGCCAGCCAGTGACCCGCAAGGTCGACTCGTCGGGAAGTATCAGCTTCGCCGCTGTCTCCTATCGGGTAGGGAATCGATACCGCCGGGAACAGGTCGACGTACGGGTTGTCGGGGACACCGTCGAAATCTCACAGACCGGCAAACTGCTTCGGGTTCATCCGGTGAAACACGACCCGGTCAAAGCCCACGGAGCGTTCGCCAACCCCGGAGGCAAACCAGACCGGATCAACGCCGCCTCCTAAACCCGCGGGGAAGTGTCGTGTAGGAGCCGAAGCCAAAGTGTCACGCGGGTACCGGAACTTGACATCGCGCGGGAGGAGTGTGCAGCTTCGGTTGATACTGGACATTGTGGCTCCGGTAGGTGGGTTCCACTTTGTGGACGCGGCTCCGGTACGTGGGCGACAGTGGCTCCGGTACGTGGGTGACACCTCCT
>JAYEIP010000162.1:0-10108 GCA_034660155.1 Actinomycetota bacterium
CTTCGCCGCTGCGGTACTTTCCCCGGAGGGGGAACTGATGGGGAGTTGCCGGCCGTCGGCCGGGGACGCTCCCTAGGAAAACATTGTCTTGGGGCGGTCTTGGAGTTCTCCGTCTAGGTAGATATCAACCTTCTCGTTGTAGAAGGAGACAAGGCCGGCGAGACGGGAGCTCTCTTCAGCGGGGAATGGGTACCACCACACGAGGTGCCCGTGGTTCTCCCCGTTCACGACCACGTTGTAGTAGCTGGCTGCACCCTTGTAGGGGCAGTCAGTCTGAAGATCGATAGCCTCCAAAAGATCCATCCGGACGTCCGTCTTGGGCAGGTAGTAGCGCACTGGAAGCCCGGTCTCGAAAGCCAGAACCGGCGACGTCGAGTCGGCGACCTTGACCCCGCCGATCACAACCTCGATATGGCGAGAGCTCGGAAGATTGTCGACACGGGTGTAAGGGTCGCGGGCGTGAACGTACACCTCTTCGTCTTCTTCGAACCACGAATCCATTGCGTTCCAATTGAAAGCGACATGATCACGCAATTCCTCGACGGGCGAGTCGAGGTGACGGTAGGCGGCACCCTCGGCCTTGGCAGCTGTGGTGGCAACCGTGTACAGCGTTGCCTCACCGCGACTCGGGGACCGCTTGGTCTCACCGGTCTCGGTGAGCAGATCCAAGCGCACGTCCTTCTCCGGGAAGTAGTAGACCGGGTAGTACGGCTTCTCCCACACGAGGAGTGGCGATGCAGTGTCGGCAACGAGTTCTCCGCCGAGGTAAGTTCTGATCCGTTTTGCGCCTTGTTCAACCTTCACACGGCGGCGTTTTTGGTCTGTCATCGTGAATCCTTTGGTAATGGTCCCGACTTCTAAAACCCAACCGGCGGTATCAGCATGCAGAATTGACAGAACTCCGACAGTCTCCACTACCTATGCGGCGTGCAATGGATACAGCCATCGCCCCCGAACACCAGGTTCCCGAGCGCCTGACGATTGCCGGTCACGAGCTGGAAGACCCGTCCCACTAATGGCTTCAGGGGTCCCCAAGACAACAGATATGAGAGTATCCGCAGCTTCGGTATCGCCCACATCACCACCAGGTAGGCGTCCGGCGGACCCACCCAGAGGCGGCCATCATCCGTCGCGACAATCATGTCGTCGCCATAATTGGGCAGATGTTCGAACTGTGCCGCGGCCACTGGATCCGAAGCGGCGACGGTGCAGACGGAGATGACGGTGCGCTGCCCATCAAGCCAGCGAACCGATCTCCGGCACAACAAACAGTCGCCGTCGTAGACGACCGTTACTTCGGACGGGCGTGGTCGGCGCTGCAACTCCGGCGCCAACGAGGCGATCCTAGAAGAGCCCAACGATCTTGCCGTCATCATCAATGTCAACGTTCATGTAAGCCGGCGTCATCCCGAGCCCGGGCATTGTGCGCATCGTCCCCAGCAGCGGGTAGATGAAACCGGCACCCACCGAGGCGCGCACCTCGCGCACCCGCACCGTATGACCGCGGGGAGCTCCCTTGAGAGCGGGATCCTGGCTTATCGAAAGATGCGTCTTGGCGACACAGATCGGCAGTTCGCCCCAGCCATGCTTCTCAAAGGACGCGATCTGGCGTTCCGCCAGACCGTCATACTTCACATCCGAAGCGCCGTAGATTTCCTTCGCGATGATCTCGATCTTGTGACGGATTGAGATATCTAGCGGGTACAGGAACTTGAAGTCGCTCGGCTCCTCACAGGCGGCCACGACCGCCTCGGCAAGTTCGATGGCGCCGGCCCCACCCTCGGCCCAATGGTCGGTGTGGGCAGCGGCCGTCGCCCCGGCCTCGATGGCTGCCTTGCGAACCAGCTCGATCTCCGCGGGGGTGTCATCGCTAAAGGCGTTGATCGCAACCACCACCGGGATGCCAAAGAGCTTGGCGTTGTGGATGTGGGCGAGCAGATTGGGGAGGCCTGCCTCGAGCAACCCGAGGTTCTCCTCGATGTACGCCGGGTCGAGCCTGCGTCCCGGGATGACCTTGGGGCCACCGCCGTGCATCTTGAGCGCCCGGATCGTCGCTACCAATACGACCGCATCCGGAATAAGGCCCGAAGCGCGGCACTTGATGTCGAAGAACTTCTCCATCCCGATGTCGGCGCCAAATCCGGACTCTGTGACCACGTAGTCGCCGAGATGCAGTGCCACCCGGTCGGCCAAAATCGAAGAGTTGCCGTGTGCAATGTTGGCGAAAGGACCCGCGTGAACAAACGCGGCCTGCCCCTCGAGCGTCTGCATCAGGTTCGGATGCAGAGTGTCCTTCATCAGGACTGTGATTGCCCCGGCCACGTCGAGATCCTCAAGAGTCAGCGGTTCGCCGTCCTTGTCGTTACCAATAACGATCTGCCCAACTCGGCGGCGAAGGTTCTTGAGCGCCGACTCATAATCCTCGCCGTCCACCAACGCCAACACGGCCATCAACTCACTGGCCACGGTGATGTCAAAACCGGCCTCACGAGGCTTGCCGTCGGGACGACCACCCATCCCGACGATGACATGCCGTAGCGCTCGATCGGCAATATCCATCACACGATTCCATTGAACTGAGTAGGGATCGATCGCAAGCCGCTTGAGCCCACGAGCCTCAAGCTTCTCATCGGTGGTTCGGGACTCGTGGTAGAAGCGGGCATCAAGCGCAGCCGCGGCGAGGTTGTGTGCCGCGCTGATCGCGTGGATATCACCGGTGAGGTGCAGGTTGAAATCCTCCATCGGGACGACCTGGCTATAACCACCGCCCGCAGCTCCACCCTTGATACCAAAGGTTGGGCCCATCGATGGCTGCCTGATCGCTGCAATAGCTTGATGGCCAAGCAGACCGAGGCCCTGCACCAATCCGACAGCGGTCGTGGTCTTGCCTTCCCCGAGCGGGGTTGGCGTGATCGCCGTTACGTCGATGTACTTGCCCCGCGGGCGATCGGTAAGGTCTTTGAGGATATCGAGGTGTACTTTGGCCTTGTCGTGACCGAACGGGATGAGGTGCCTGTGATCAATACCGAGCTTGTCAGCAATCTCGACGATAGGTTTGACGTCAGCGGACTGTGCGATATCGAGATCGGACGGAACCGGCGAGATAGGCTTAGTCATGAATGCTCCAGAAATCGGGCGCCGGCCCCGGCGCACTTGGTGGGTGTTGAACAAAGTGTAAAGATGAAACGTCAGCAAGGCACATTCGTGCGACAGCGAGTCATGGGAGTAGCCCTGTGAAGGTCCTGATTGCGGACAAATTCCCCGATAGTCATTTGCAACATCTCACCGAACTCGGCCACGAGGTCAGTTTCCAACCGGATCTCACAAAGAAGGACCTCGCAGATGCCGTTCCTGGGTTCGACGTCCTTGTAGTTCGCTCGACCAAAGTGTCCGTCGCCACCGTCGAAGCCGCGAGCAACCTCGCCCTGATCATTCGGGCGGGAGCCGGGGTCAACACGATCGCAGTTGAGGAAGCCGCCCAGCGAGCGATCTTCGTGTGCAACACCCCGGGGAAGAACGCCGTGGCGGTCGCCGAACTGACGATGGGCCTCATCATGGCTATCGACCGCAACATCCCTGACCAGGTCATCGAGTTGCGTGGAGGAAGTTGGAACAAGAAGAAATACTCCAGAACCCGCGGCCTGGCCGGCCGATCCATCGGAATTGTCGGTCTCGGCTCGATCGGTTTCGAGGTAGCCAAACGCGCCAGCGCGTTTGAGATGCAAGTCGCCGTAATCGACAGGCCGGGTCGCGATCCGGACCGGCGCCAACTCCTCGATCACATGGGTACGCGGTTCGTCGCAGATCTCGAGACACTGGCGGCAACTTGCGACTTTTTGAGTTTCCACGTCCCCGCCACCCCCGAGACTGAGGGTCTCGTGTCCCGCAATCTTCTCGACGTGATGCGCCCGGGGACGGTAATCATCAACACAGCCCGTGGCTCCATAATCGATGAAGAGGCCCTGCTCGAGGCTATGGAGAAGAAGAATCTCCGAGCCGGCATCGACGTGTACCAAGACGAGCCCGGTACGGGGAAGGGGCCATACACGTCGGAATTGGCGCAACACCCGAACACCTACGGGACGCATCACATTGGTGCCTCAACCGACCAAGCGCAGGCGGCGATTGCAGGTGCGGTCGTCGAAGCCATCGACGCCTTCCAAGAGGGAACGCTCCTCAACTGCGTCAATCTGGGCAGAGTCCTCGGCACCGAGATGACCGTCACGGTCCGTCACCACAATCGCGTTGGGGTCCTGGCCGGGGTGTTGGGAACGTTGCGTGAAGCCGGGCTGAATGTCGAGCACATGGAGAACTTCGTACTCTCCGGAAGATCCGCAGCTTCCGCAATGATCCATGTTGTGGGCAACGTTGCTGCCGAAACAGTCGCGGAGATCGAGCAACTCGACAACGTCATCGCGGTCTCCGTGACCACACGATGAGATCCGGGCGACCCCTCGTCCGCCCGACGAAGATCTATCTACCGACGCCTGAATTTGCGCCCAAGGTATCAGTGGTCCCGAAGACGTCGGTGCCGGCCGGCTACTGGCAAACCCTCGAAGCTACTAACCCCTACAGCTTCGAACTGGTGATGAGAGACATCATCCCCTGCGAAGGTGATTGCAGCGACCTGGCAACGCCGCTGGGCAGGGCCCGCCTCGACATGATGATTGCCGACGGTATCTACGAATACCGACGGGACCCTTGCTACTACGTATACCGGGTGTCGGACGGGCTGCGGACCCAAACCGGGATCGTGGCTGAGGTTGATGCTTCGGCATACGACCGCGGCGTCCTCAAGCGTCATGAACACACAAGACCCGAGGCGGAAGGTGCCCTGGTCGAGGCGCTGGAGCAGATGCAGGCCAACTCGTATCCGATGTGCATGACCTACCGCAGTGCCGGGATCAATGATCTGATCGAACGGCTCACGGTGCAGGAGCCGCTCCTCGACTTCGTGGGGAACGACGGCGTCAGCCAGACCGTCTGGGCGATAGATGACGAGGCCGCCGTGTCTGAGCTAGAGCACTGTCTCCACAAAATCGAGTCGCTCTACATAACCGATGGCCATCATCGAGCGGCGGCAGGCGCCACGATGGCCCGGAACACCGCGGCCTCCCATCCCGACGCCACCGGAGACGAACCGTTCAACTACGTGATGGGTGTGATTTATCCGTCGCAGCAACTGCAGCTGATCGAGTACAACCGCTGCGTTGCCGACCTCGGGGGTCTGACCGATGTCGAGTTCGTGCAACTGGTCAGCGACCGTCTCGATGTGGAGCGGCTCCACCTCGACGATCCCAACGACGCACGACCCGTACGACCCGGCACCTTTGGCATGCATGTTGGCGACAAGTGGTATCGGTTGACGGTCCCGCAGGAGCTGTTGACGACTGACGACCCGTACGGCAGCCTCGACGTTGTTCTACTCAACAACCTGATACTCGGCCCCATCCTGGGAATCAGCGACCCCCGCACCAGCGAGCGTCTTGAGTACATACCCGGCACAGTGCCGCTCGGCTTCATGTCCGATCAGCAAGGCTGTGGAGCATTCTTCGTCGTCTACCCGACGAGCGTTGACCAGGTCGCGGCCGTTGCCGACCGCGGTTTGGTCATGCCGCCAAAGTCGACCTGGTTCCTTCCCAAGATCAGCAGCGGCCTGTTCGTTCGGCTGTTCGATTGATCGTGACGCGCCAGCCCCGTGCGGTCGTCCTCGGAGTGGCCCAGGATGGCGGCCATCCACAACCGGGATGTCGGAGTGAGTGCTGTCGAGGTCCCGCGACTACGCCGCACTTGACGACCTGTGTCGCGGTAGTCGACGGATCCCAGGCGTGGCTGCTCGACGCCGGGCCAGATTTTCGACAACACCTGGCGCTCCTCGACGGGCACGGTGCAGAGCTCGTCGGCATCCTGCTCACCCACGGCCACATCGGCCACTACACCGGCCTCATGTATCTGGGGCGCGAAACCATGAACGCCGAGTCGCTTCGCGTGTGGGCCGCTCCCCGACTTGTCTCGTTCCTCAAATCGAACGGCCCATGGGAACAGCTCGTCACAGCCGGAAATATCGACCTCCGTGTCATCGAGCCCGGCAATCCGATCCGGCTGTCAGATCAGGTACGGATTCAGGCAATCGAAGTGCCTCACCGCGACGAGTACAGCGAGACTGTCGGGTACCTGGTGATGGGCCCGGAGTGCAGCGTGCTGTATGTCCCCGACACCGATGGTTGGGATGAGTGGGACCCGCCCGTCGAGGACCACATCCGCAGAGTCGACATCGCTCTCCTCGATGCCACCTTCTTCTCACACGACGAACTCCCCGGCAGGGACCTCGCAAAGATCGCCCATCCCCTTGTCACAGAGTCGCTCACCCGATTCGGCGTGCTGGACGATCGGGACCTCGCCAAGATCCGATTCACCCATCTCAACCACTCGAACCCGCTCCTTGACCCGAGCAGCGACGAGTACGTATCTGTCGCTCGAGCAGGCATTGCCGTCGCCAAGGAAGGCGACGTGTACCTGCTGTGAAGCGCCGTACGCTCTTCTGACCGTGACGGGCCAGCGGCGGTCATCAGTCCCCCCTCTCTGGGGCGATAAGGGGGGTCTGAGCAGGTGTCCCAAACGCGTTCCTATGTCAGGTGCGAACCGCCGTCGAGTCTCACGATTTCACCGGTGATGAAGTCGTTGCGCATGAGGTGCAGCACTGCGGCGACCACCGGATCGGTCCCACCGACTCGCTCGAGCGGCAACCGCGACGCCAGGTCCTCAACGTAATCTGCACCTTCACCCGGTGGAGGCAAGATCACCCCGAGGGCAACGGCATTCACTCTGATCTGTGGCGCAAGTTGCAGGGCAGCGGTCCGGGTAAAGGTGTCAATGCCCCCTTTGGCGATCACGTAGGAGAAGTGCTTCAAGTACGGCGTGAGAGTGCGGACGTCGGTGATGTTGACGACCGCGCCGGAAGCTTCGCCGGGTAACGCCGCAGCAAAGGCCTGGGTTAGGAAAACGGGCGTAGCCAGCGTCAGGTCCTGCGTGCGACGCCACGCTTCAATAGTGACATCCTCGACCGTGTCCGTTGCGAACCCCGATGCCGAGTTCACCAGCAGAGACACCTGGCCCAGCGCCTCCGTGGCCATCGCGATGAGATCGGGGGCGGCCGCCGGATTACCCAGATCAATCGACCCGATCGCCCCCCGCACACCGAGAGCCCGGACCTCGTCCAGAGTCTCTTCGGCCGGCCCTGCGGAGCTGTTGTAGTGAATGAAAACGTCTGCGCCGGCTGCGGCCAAACCAAGAGAAATGGCCTTGCCGACCCTCTTCGCGCCACCGGTCACGACGACTACACGGTTGTTGATTTCCATGGGTGGAGGCTACTCCAGGACGGACAAGAAATGGCACACGCCCCTGGAGGTACTATCTTTGCGCCGGTGAGCAAGGAAGACCCCAAACACGGCCGATGGATTCTCCCATTGGTGGTTCTCGCCCTTGTGCTGTTCACGTACACATTTGTGAATAGCCTCCCGGCGGCCGAGATCGTCACCACGACAACAGTGGTGGGCGGTCCAGCCACCACGACCACTCTGCCACCCGAAGAAACCACGACGACGACACTAGCCCCGGCGGTCGTGGCCTTTGTCGCAACCGTGGATACTCTGGCAACGGACGCCGCAGCGATGCGCACCGACGCCGAGACGATCAATGCTGAGTACCCGGACACGACGGGCTACGGAGCTACTCGCGACCTATTGAGTGCATTAAAGGAAACCACGGCGGCATTCACAGTGCGGGTTGCTGAGGTTGTGGTTCCGGAAGCCGCTGCCGAGAAATGGGAGGATGTCAAGATTGCCTCCATTGCGATGGAGAACGCGGCCGACGCCATGCTCGACGGCCTGGTCAACACAGAGGGCTCCGAAACACGTTTGGCTGCCCTTGAGGATTACAAGGTTGCTACCGCCACCCTTATCCAAGCCCTCGAGGCCGCCAAGCAGGCTGCAATCGAGGGATAGCGACCCAACCGATAAGTGAAAGCCAATGGCCGATCGTTGCTTACGAAGCTGCGGCGTCGGCGCAGACCGTGTCGGTGATCAGGGCGGTCACCACGTATGGATCGACGTTGGCATTTGGGCGCCGATCCTCAATGTATCCCTTACCGTCACGAGCCACTTGCCACGGGATCCGAACCGAAGCACCCCGGTCGGAGACGCCGTAGCTGTATTCGGTCCACGGAGCAGTCTCATGGAGACCGGTGAGCCGCTGCTCAATACCGGCACCGTATTCCTTGATATGAACATCGGCCTTCTTACCGAGTGCCTCACAGGCGGCGATGATGGGGTCGTACTTCTCCCGCATCGCAACAGTGCTGAAGTTGGTGTGGGCCCCGGCTCCGTTCCAGTCTCCCGCCACAGGCTTCGGCATCAAGTGTGCCGAGATATCGTGGTCCTCGGCGATCCGGTACAGCAACCAGCGAGCCAGCCAAATCTCGTCGGAGACTTGCAAGCCATCCGCAGGTCCGATCTGGAACTCCCACTGGCCGATCATCACTTCGGCGTTGGTGCCGGAGATCATCAGGCCGGCGGTGATGCAAGCATCGGTGTGCTGCTCAACTACGTCGCGGCCCCAGATTTCGTCCGCACCGACCCCGCAGTAGTAGCCACCTTGCGGCGCGGGGAACCCGCCGGCGGGCCAGCCGTGGGGACGGCCGTCCTTGAAAAAGGTGTACTCCTGCTCAATACCGAACCAGGGCTCATCGGAGGCATACTTCTCATTCACCTCGGCGCACCTGGCCCTCGTGTTGCTGGCGTGCGGTGTCATGTCGGTGTTGAGGACCTCGCACATGACCAGTTTGTTGTCACCACCCCGAATCGGGTCCGGAACAACACGAACCGGCCGCAGCACACAATCGGAGTTGGCGCCTGGGGCCTGTTCGGTGCTCGAACCATCAAAACCCCAGATGGGAGGAGTCTTGTCATCGGCAACAATCATGGTCTTCGACCGCAGCTTGCCAGTCGGTTTCTGCCCATCGATCCAGATGTACTCGGCCCTGTAAACCATATCTTTGACTCCTTGACGTCACGACGCGCTGGTATCTCAACGCGGGAAACAGTATCTCAACTGCCGGTTTCTCTCGGGTAACAGGAATGTGAACGCTGTGTTTCGTCGACCAGTCGGGCTGTTCTCTCGCGGCGCAGTGGCTTACCATCAGTAGCTGGAGGTATCGATGCAGCGGCAAGAGGATTACGTACTCAAGACGGTTGAGGAACGCGGCGTGCGTTTCATACGGCTGTGGTTCACCGACATCCTCGGGTTTCTGAAGTCGTTCGCCATCACCCCTGCCGAGCTCGAATCGGCCTTTGAGCACGGGATGCGCTTCGACGGTTCGGCCATCGACGGCTTCTCCCGCGACCAAGAATCCGACATGCTGGCCCGGCCTGACCCCACCACTTTTCAGATCCTGCCGTGGAGCTCGGGTGACGCCGGCGTTGCCCGCATGTTCTGTGACATCGTTACACCGGACGGCGAGCCGTTCCTTGGCGATCCGCGCTGGGTGTTGCGACGGAATCTCGATCGAGCCCGCGAGTTCGGCTTCACCTTCTATGTCGGCCCCGAGGTCGAGTATTTCTACTTTGCAGACAGTGGTGCGGAGCCCCAGATCCTCGATCAGGGCGGCTACTTCGATCTCACGCCAATGGACGTGGCACAGGAGTACCGGCGGAGCACCATCGTTGCGCTGGAACATCTCGGAATACCAGTCGAATCCTCCCACCACGAGGTGTCGCCCAGCCAGCACGAGATCGATCTCCGTCACACAGATGGTCTCGCCATGGCCGACAACTTGGTCACTACGAGGCTTGCGATCAAGGAAGTCGCCATGGAGCGGGACATCTACGCGACCTTTATGCCAAAACCGCTTGAAGGCCACGACGGCTCCGGCCTCCATCTCCATATCTCGCTGTTCGAAGGAGATACGAATGCCTTCCATGATCAGACCAATCCAGACAACCTGTCCGTAACGGCCCGCCGCTTCATGGCGGGCTTGATCCGCCACGGTCGGGAAATCACTGCCGTAACCAATCAGTGGGTCAACTCCTACAAACGACTGGTTTCCGGCTAC
>JAYEIP010000163.1:0-10099 GCA_034660155.1 Actinomycetota bacterium
TGCACACCGTCGAGGGAGAGACCCGCGAACAGCCGACGCCCGAGGAGATGGCGACATTCATGGAGCGCATCAATGCCCTCGAAGCCGACATGAGGGCCAGCGGTGCGTTTGTCTTCACCGGGGGACTCCACGGCCCGGACGCGGCGACCGTTGTCCGCAGGATTGATGGCGACCTGGTTATGACCGACGGGCCGTTCGCCGAGTCCAAGGAGCACATCGGTGGGTTCTACGTCGTCAACGCGGACGACCTCGATGCCGCGCTGGCCTGGGCCGGCAAGGTCGTGGACGCGATCAACCATCCAATCGAAGTCCGCCCATTCCACGATTCGCGGGGTGCCTGAGGGCGTGACCCGTATTACCACCCCCGATCGGGAAGAGGCCGCCGTTGAGCGTGTCTTCCGTGAGGTGTACGGCCAGGCGGTGGCAACGCTGGTCCGGGTCTTCGGCGACATCACACTTGCCGAAGATGCCGTCCAGGATGCGTTCGTCGTGGCTAGTGAGCGGTGGCGAAGCGACGGTATCCCACCTAATCCGGCGGGGTGGATCGTTACGACGGCACGAAACCGCGCCATCGACGACTTCCGCCGCTCGGTCCGGGGTCGGGAGCTCCATGAACAGCTTGGTTCCGTTGCAGGCACGTTGCATAGGTCAGACACCGATGCCGGGAACCCTTCGGGTTCCTGGGGAGAGGACGGGCCCGTGAGTGACGACCAGCTCCGACTCATCTTCACCTGCTGCCATCCGGCGCTACGGACCGAGCACCAGGTGGCCTTGACATTGCGATTGCTGGGGGGGCTGAGCGCGGAGGAGGTGGCCCGCTCGTTCCTGGTGAGCGAGTCGGCGATGGCGAAGCGTCTCGTCAGGGCCAAGTACAAGATCAAGGCCGCCAAGATCCCTTATCGTGTGCCGGCAGGAGCCGATCTACCTGATCGACTCCGTTCGGTGTTACTGGTGGTGTACCTCATCTACAACACCGGGCTCGACGATCCGGAACGGGCCTCGCTGCGGAGCGAGGCGATTCGACTGGCTCGCGCTCTGGTCGAGTTGATGCCCGACGAGCCCGAAGCAGCAGGACTGCTCGCGCTGATGCTGCTCAACGAGTCGCGGATGCCGACCCGCACCGCCAACGGGACCCTCGTGCTCCTACGCGATCAGGACCGGACCAAGTGGGACCGCACCATGATCGAACAAGGACATGCAATCGTGCGTGCCTGCGTTCGCCGCGACCAACCAGGCCCGTTCCAACTGCAGGCCGCGATCCAGGCGGTGCACTGCGACGCCGAGTCGTTCGAAGCAACCGACTGGCACCAGATCGTCAATCTCTACGATCATCTCTTCTCGATCATGCCCACGCCCGTGGTTGCACTCAATCGGGCGATCGCGGTTGGCGAGGTTGGCGGCCCCGAAGCGGCGCTCACTGCGCTCGACGCAATCGCACCCGGCCTCGACAACTACCACCTGATGCACGCCGCCCGCGGCACGACATTGCGTCGCCTTGGACGGCAGGGCGCAGCGAAGGTTGCCTACGAACGCGCCGCCCATCTCGCCGCAACGGACGCGGACCGGCGGTTCCTTGCACAACAAATCGAAGATATGACGGGAACCGGATGAAATCCGGTTCCTTGGGAGTTGCTGCGCAACTCCGGACGACGTGACGGGAACCGGATGAAATCCGGTTCCTTGGGAGTTGCTGCGCAACTCCGGACGACGTGACGGGAACCGGATGAAATCCGGTTCCTTGGGAGTCGCTACGGCAACTCTGGGGGGATGCGCGGCCGCTACCGGGTAGGCAGCACCGGCTGGATGGATCGAATGGGCACCAAACGAAACGGTCTGCGCTGATGTCTCCTGGAGGGTTGTTCGATGGTGTAAATCACATTGATGTCATTTCATTGGTAAGCTCACAGCACCGTGTTTCTCAAAACTCTATCTCTCGCCGGATTCAAGTCGTTTGCGGACCGAACGCGCCTTGACTTTGAGGCGGGGATCAACGTTGTCGTCGGGCCGAATGGCACAGGGAAATCAAACCTGCTCGACGCTCTGGCATGGGTCATGGGGACCCAGGCAACGCGGGCGTTGCGAACCGAGAAGATGGAAGATGTCATCTTTGCCGGTACCGCCACCCGTCCCGCCCTCGGCCGGGCAGAAGTGACCGTCACCTTCGATAACTCCGACGAGTTCCTCCCGATCGGACTCGCCGAAGTCAAGATGACCAGACGTCTGTTCCGCGACGGAACCTCGGAGTACGAACTAAACGGGGTGCCCTGCCGATTGATGGATCTACACGAGTTGCTCTCAGACGGTGGGGTCGGTCGCAGCCAGCACGTTCTGGTTGGCCAAGGCCAGATCGGCACGATCCTCAACGCCCGGCCCAGTGAACACCGCGCCGTAATCGAAGAAGCTGCCGGGGTCACCAAACACAAGAGTCGTCGCGACCGGTCGGTGCGACGCTTGGAACAAACTGAGATTGATGTCTCCCGCCTCAACGACATCCTTGACCAGCAACGCTCTCGACTCCGGCCCTTGAAACGCCAGGCCAATGCGGCTGAACGTCATGGCTCGGTAAGGGACGAGATCAAAGCCCTGCATCTGTGGATTGGGGGAGAGAAGCTCCGTGCATTGCGTGGTCGCAAGGCCAACGCCGGCAACGAACACGAGACGTTGTCCTCCCAGGTCAGCAAAGAGGGCTCTGAGCTGGACGCGTTGAATCTCCAGCTATTGACCTTGCGCGGTGAGGCGACCGAAGTTGGGGGCGCGTTGGAGCGCGATACCTCGGCGGTTGCCCGTCTCGAGACCGTTGTCGAGCGTTTCCAACGTATCGGGCTGGTTGCCAGGGAACGTCGGTTCTCTCTCGAGAGCAGGCAACGAGGCGCTGGGGAGCGCCGCGCCGACCTTGAATTCGAGCTTGCCGAATTGAAACAGGAGATAGCGGCGGCGCGGTCCACCGAAGCGTCCGCTACGGACCTCGCCGAGCGCCGGGAGACCGCGCTACGGCAACTCGAGGACGAAGAGCGTTCGCTTGCCGAGCAGGTCCAACTCCCCGCTGAGGGTGTTGTCGCCAACCTGCGCGGTGATTTGCGCTCGTTGGAGAATGCCGCGGAGCGTGACGCCAAAGAGTCCGAAGCGCTCGCCCGACGTCGCGAGTTGATTGCCGCCCGCCTCGCTGAAGAAGACGGCGACACCCAGACCCTTATCGGCGAGATCCAGGCAACAGACGTCGCGGTAACGGGGGCACAACCGGACTACACCGATGCCAGCGCTGCGACGGCCGCGGCTCGGGAGCGATTCGAGAGCGCGGATATCGTCAAACGTGATCAGGAAATCGCGGTGGCCGGTGCGAAGGCACGGGTTGAAGCTCTAGAGACCGCCCTTGCAGGGTTGATCGATCCGGAAGTCGTCGACCGAGCCACCTCTGCAGAAGGTGTGCTCGGGGCGTTGGTGGGCAGGCTCGATGTCCCTTCGGAACTTGCAGTTGCGGTCGACGGTGCTCTTGGCGAATGGCGGGATTCGTTTGTTGTCTCCAGCCACACCTCACTCGAGAGCATCGCCGCCCTCCTCAAGTCCGACGGACTTGGTGGCATCGGGTTCGTTGTTCGCGACTCAACCCCATCGGACTCGGCCCGGTCCGTGGCCACTGAATGGGGTGTCGATGCCCTGGTAGACAGTCTTGGCCCAAACGCCGACGAAGCGCTCGCCACTGGCCTATTGGGTGACGTGGTCGTCGCTGAGGGCTGGTCTTCGGCTTGGCAGATTGTGTCCCGTCACCCCGAGGTTCGGGCCGTGACACCGGAAGGTGATGTCATCACGGCGGCGGGCATGCGGCTCGCACAACCCGATGGGGCCGGACCCGCTGCTCTGGAGGCTGCCGGAGTCGCTCTGGAGCAGGTCGAGATCGATCTCGCCCGAGCCAACTCACAATACGCCACCATCGAACGCGAGTTCACCTCATTGCGCGACCGGGAACGGTCAACGCTCGAAGTGCTGGAAGAACTCGAGGCGAGGCTTGCCGGCCAGACCGAAGCGCTCGCCCTGAATGAGCGGGCGCGGGCGGCCAGTCATGAGGAACTTGAGCGTCTCGAAGCGAGAGCATCAGGCATTGCCGCGGCCGTCGCTGCCCGGCAAGAACGGTTTGGCGAGCTGCGCAGCCGTATCGAAGAATTCGAGGGAGAAGAGCGAACGCGTCAGGAAGCCTGGGAAGCTCTTAACCGTCGGCGTGATGAGGTCGCCCGGCGCCGTGACGAGGCCCGCAGGCTCCGCGAAGAGGTGGCGGGTCAGCAGGCCGGTGCCTCGGAACGTCGACGCCTTCTCGAGAACCGGTCGGAGATGGCTCACAAGGAACTCAGCGCCGTTGACGACAGTCCGGTGGATCCGAGGACGATTGATCGTCTCTCGCGTATCGAGGATGATGCCAAGCGTGCCCTCGCAGTAGTGCGGGCTCACATCGTTACCTTGCGGGAGCGTCAGCTCGCTCTGCGAAGCGAGATGGGCGAATCCGACGAACGGCTGGCAGAAGCCTCGAGTCGCCTGTCTGAGCTGGAGTCCAGTCGGTCTCTTGCCAAAGAGCGTATATCCGCACTAGCGATTGAGTTGGCTGAGATCGCCGTACGAGATGAGGCGGTTGTCGAGGGCCTGCGGCGTGATGCAGATGTATCCGAAGACCTAGCCCTTGGAGCACCGCAGCCGGAGCTGGAAGACGGCACAAATGCCGGGGAGCGACTGGTCTCTCTCGAGGCGCAGCTAAGGCGTATGGGACCGATCAATCCGCTTGCTGCCCGGGAATACAACGATCTCGCGGAGAATGTTGCTCTGCTCGATGGTCAGCTCGCCGATCTGGAAGACTCACGGGCTGAGCTGCGGAAGGTGATCAAGGCCCTCGACACCGAGATGGCAACCATGTTCCACGAAGCCTTTGAGGAGATATCAGCATTATACGAGGAGAATTTCTCCCTCGTGTTCCCAGGTGGGAAGGGCCGGCTCACGTTGACCGACCCCGATGGCCTCCTCGAGACAGGTGTCGACATCGAGGCGCAACCTCTTGGGAAGAAGGTCGGCAAGCTGAGTCTTCTGTCAGGTGGCGAAAAGTCGCTCGCGGCACTGGCGTTTCTGTTTGCAGTCTTCCGGGCCCGCCCGTCACCGTTCTACGTGCTCGATGAGGTGGAGGCCGCCCTCGATGATTCCAATCTGCGTCGGTTCCTCAGGCTGGTCGCAACCCTGCGGGAGCAAGCCCAGGTGGTCATCATCACCCACCAGCAGCAGACCATGGAAGCAGCGGACATCCTCTACGGTGTCACCATGGAGCCGGGGGAGTCATCGCAGGTCATCGCAAAACGGATCCACGAGCACGCCGTCTAGTCTGCGGCAGATCTTTGCGCCCGGAGGCCTCAATACATGGAACTCACGTACATCGTCATCGCGCTTGCGGTTATCGCGCTCGTCGCGGTACTAGTCATCCGCTCGCGGCGGCCGGGGGAGCCCGCTGCCACCGTTACCCCCACGACCGCGCCGCCGCGAGGTCTGCGGGACCGTCTCGCTAAGACCAGGAAAGCACTCTCGGACCGGCTCGGTGGAGTCCTCTCTCGGAGCAGCTTCGACGGCGACTTCTGGTCGGACGTGGAGGATTCGTTGGTTGCCGCGGACGTTGGGGTTGCCGCGGCCGCCCAGGTCGTCGCGGCCGTCAAGGCTCGGGGCCCCGCGGACCCATCGGCGGTACGTGAGCTGCTCGCTACCGAGCTCGTATCGTTGCTCGGGTCGCAAGATCGAGCCATCAACCTCGGGGCTGAACCCGCTGTGGTCCTCGTCGTGGGAGTCAATGGCAGCGGCAAGACCACGACTATCGCCAAGCTGGCCAGCCAGATGAACGGATCGGGCACGCCGGTGCTCCTGGGAGCCGCGGATACTTTCCGGGCAGCTGCCGCAGAGCAGCTCAAGGCGTGGGCAACCCGGATTGGCGTAGACATCGTCACGGGACAAAGCGGTGCCGACCCTGCGTCTGTTGCTTACGACTCGTACCACGCGGCCAAGTCTCGTGGCGCCGGGGTGGTCCTCATCGACACAGCCGGCAGGCTTCACTCGAAGTCAAATCTCATGGACGAGCTAGCAAAGGTGGCCCGGGTGATGCGGCGGGAGGCGGGCGAGATCGATGAGGTGCTACTCGTTCTTGATGGGACGACAGGCCAGAATGCGATCGATCAGGCCAAGGCATTCACCGCCGTTGTTGGGGTGACCGGAATCGTGCTGACCAAACTTGATGGCACCGCCAGGGGCGGCGTTGCGATCGCGGTAGAACAGGGGCTGGCGATACCGGTCAAATACATCGGCGTCGGCGAAGCTGTTGATGACCTGATACCGTTCGATCCGGAGGCCTTTGTCGACGCCCTCCTGGGAACATGACTGACGTATCTGAACTGCACGAGAAGGCCCGAAATGCTGCTGCCAACTCCTATGCGCCCTACTCGGACTTCCACGTTGGGGCAGCGGTGGTGGCGACCGACGGGAGAGTGTTCACCGGCTGCAATGTCGAGAACGCGGCGTACGGCGCGGCCATTTGCGCCGAGGCCAACGCCATAAGCACGGCGGCGGCTGCCGGCGTACGAAGGATCGACACGGTCGTCGTCGCCTGTCTCGATGCCGGCGAGTGCTATCCCTGCGGAAACTGTCGGCAATTGATGCGCGAGTTCTCTGTCAAGACCGTTGTTGTGCAGGACGGGTCGGGTTCATTGCGCCCCCACAAATTTGATGAGATCTTGCCCCATTCCTTCGGTCCCGACACGCTTGAGAAATAACGGCAACAAACCTCTAAGTCGACCATTGTAAGTAGCCGATAGCGCGACCATGGGAAGAAATAGACGAGGTCGCGATTTTGTCGAGGGTTGGCTCAGTCCCTGGACCAGGAACCTGATGCTGGTCATCGGTTACGGTCTCGTGGCGTTCAGCTTGTTCACGATTCGTAGCGGCTTTCGCGCCGACGACGTCAAGATCATCGTATCCGGACTCGCCATTGGGCTGGTCGGCTGGGTGCTTTCAGCGCTGGTTCCAGATCCGGTTCCGGCACCACGCAAGGCGCTACGGCGTCGTGCTGCGATGCTCGCCCGCGTGGGCGGTCACCAACTGCCACACTGATCAAAGACACATGCCGCTGGTTCGCTTGGCCGGCGGTTGCACCTCGTCTTCTCTAAGGTCCGCGCCGTGTTCTCAGTCGTTCGGACTCACAATCTTCCGCACAATTCGACCTGCTCACTCGATCCGCAGAGTCCGAGCAACTCGGCACGATTCGCCATGCGGACTGCATTCACGACGGAGCCGAACCCAGCAGCGTTCTATCTGGCGCACGGCTACCAAGCAGTGAGTCACCAAGCGTTCGTTCTCGCAGGCGTTACCGCGCCTCTAGAGCGGAGATCAAGGCCGGCATAACCTTGTGGACGTCGCCGACGATCCCTAGATCGGAAACAGAGAAAATCGGGGCATCAGCATCCTTGTTGATCGCGATGATGGTCGATGAATCTTTCATCCCGACCAGATGCTGCATCGCGCCACTGATGCCGCAGGCTATGTAGACATCGGGTTTGACCGTCTTTCCGGTTTGGCCAACCTGAAGCGAATACGGCACCCAACCGGCGTCAACGACGGCGCGGGTGGCGCCAACAGCCCCACCCAGCAGGTTCGCCAGTTTGGTGACCGGCTCCCACTTCTCCTCGCCACCACCCATACCACGGCCACCGCTGATGACGATTGCGGCAGCCTCGAGATCGGGGCCTTCGCTCTCCTCGATATGGCGTTCGAGGACTATCGCTGCTCCAGCATGCCCGATATCGGGAAGACTGACGGAGACCACCTCGGGAGTGCCTCCCGCGGTCGGTTCGGCCGGGAACGCTTTCGGCCGGGTCACAACGATCACCGGGCTGGCCGTTGCTGCGGTGACGACACGGGTGGTGCCACCCAGGATCTCGTTGGTGACGGTCACCTGGTCTCCGCCCGGGTCGATCTCGACGGCATTCGACAACACCGGGCTGCCGAGGCGAGCACTGAGCCGCCCGGCCACGTCGCGTTCGGTATTACCGACACCGAAGATCACGATGTCAGGAGCGGCGGTTCCGATCAGCTCTGCCATAGCGGCCGCTGCTACTGGAGCGGCCAGCTGGTCGGCGGGGTCGAGGTGATAGATCTTGGATGCCCCGTGAGCCCCCAATGCCGCAAACGTGTCGTCACTACCAGCACCAACGCTGAACACTTCGACGTCGCCCCAGGTGCGTGCCTTCGTGAGCAGCTCCAATGATGAGGCGCTCGGTGTTCCGTCGAGCTCTTCGCAGAAAACCCAGGTCGTCATCAAATCACCTTCAGTTCTTCGAGCTTCTCAACGATCTTGAGATAGCCCTCGCCCTCGTCCTCGACAATCTCGCCTGCCTGACGGGCTGCGATCGGCTCCACCGACTGAATGACTTGCTGCGTCACCGGCTCGACTCCGAGGTCGGCGCAGGTTTTCATCTCGACCGGCTTCTTCTTTGCCTGCATGATCCCCTTGAAATTGGGGTATCGGGGCTCGACCACGCCCGAGGTAACTGTGAGCAGGGCCGGGAGCGGAGCTTCAACAACGTTGTACCCAGCCTGGGTTTGACGTTCGATCCGCAGCTTGGTGTCGTCCTTTTCGACCTTGCGAGCGAAGCTCAGGCTTGGGACGTCGAGCAGTTCTGCGAGTTGTTGTGGCATCACCCCGGCGTAGCCGTCGGTCGACTCAGTACCGGCAATGACAAGATCAAAGCCGTCTTCCTTGATCGCTGCAGCCAGCGCCCGGGCAGTCGTTAATGCGTCGGCACCACGGAGTGCTTCGTCGTCGATGATGACGGCACGGTCGGCCCCCATCGCCAGCGCCTGCCGGATGCCCTGGAGCGTCCCCGATGGGGACATGGACACTAGGGTTACGGTTGCTTCTTCTCCGACCTCTTCGGCGAGTTGCAGGGCGACTTCCACTCCATACCTGTCGGTGTCGTCGAGCACCTGGTCGTCGGGACGGGCAACGAAATTCGTGGCCGGATCCAGATCGTATGGCGCCGCCGGATCGGGTATCTGCTTGACGCAGACGGCAATTCTCATATCTGGCTTCTCCTCAACTGCAGTTGCCGCGATGTTACGTGTTCTGGTTTGCCAGTTGAAACTGGCCGGTCAGGCTGGATCGGCTACGAGACGTGGCAGCAGCCTGTTGAGCAGATCGGCCGACTTCGTTTTGGCGATGTCGGCTGCTTCCTGGACTTCTTCGTGTGTTACCGGCTCGCCAGATGCTCCGGCAGCGAGATTGGTCACGAGCGAGATTGCGCCGACCCGGATGCCCATATGTGCCAGAGCGATCGCCTCGGGGACCGTCGACATCCCCACGAGGTCGCCTCCGATGCGTCTGACCATCTCGATCTCGGCTGGTGTTTCGTAGCTGGGCCCGGTGAACCACGTATACACGCCCTCTTTGAACGGCACGTTGGCCTCGGCGAAGACGGATTTCATCTCGTGGCGCAGTGCCGCGCTGTAGGCGTCGCTGACGTCAGGAAAGCGAGTCCCCAGCCGAGCATCGTTCGGTCCGTGTAGCGGGTTCTGCCCGGTCATATTGATGTGGTCACTGACCGCCACCAGATCGCCAACGGACAGCCCGCGGCTGACACCTCCACATGCATTGGTGAGCAGCACCGTGTGACAGCCCGCGAGGGCCGCGGTTCTAACGCCAAAGACCACGTCAAAGAGGTCCCAGCCCTCGTAGAAATGAACCCGACCGGAGAACAGCAGAGCAGCGCGCCCGTCGACGTCAACCGAATAGAGGGTGCCCGAGTGCCCTTCAACTCGTGGCGTCGGAAAATTGGGTATCTCGCTATATGGGATCGCCCTGGCAGCGGGGAGCGAATCTGTGTAGTCACCCAGCCCCGATCCAAGTACAACCGCCGCCGAATGGTTCGGACGTCCGGATAGCTCGGCGATGGCCGCTGCGGCCTCTTCCAGGAGTTCGTAACTCAAGTGGTCCTCCACGCTCGGCCCCCTCACACGTAGTGTCGAGACTAGTGCGATGGGGGAAGTCGTTTCGAACCGGGTCGGTTACTCGACGCGGCCGATGACCAGAGCTGGT
>JAYEIP010000164.1:0-1999 GCA_034660155.1 Actinomycetota bacterium
CGATCACCATGAGTGGGGATGAATCGACTGAACTCCACACCATGGCCGCGGCTGCTCCCACGGCCATGATTATGCCGACGACAAACATGACAGTGCTTCTTGACATAGACCCAGACTCGGTGATGGGTCCTCAACGTTGGTAGTGCCAAAAGTCACATCCGGCAGCCGTACATAACGGCACTTATGTCGTTGTCGTGCAACCCGACACGCCGGGGCCGGTTTCCGGCTTCTGGAGTGCCTTAGAGGGTCCGGTCTGCGAGGCCTTGTATGTGGTAGATGCGGTTGACCAGAACTCTGATGACTTCGAAAGCAACTTCTGGTCGGTGGCGTACTGCCGCCCTGAATTCATCGACCCCAATCATGACGCGCCCTCCCGGCGTTCTAGCGACGGCATCGACTGCATGGGGTTGACCCGACAGAAGCGATAGGTCGCCACCGAGGTCGCCGGGTCCGAGCGAATTGACTGGCACGGAGTTCCTCAAGATTTCGATCTCGCCTTCCACGACCACCCAGGCTCCGTCGGCTTCGGCTCCTTGTTGGGTCAGTTGGTCTCCAGGCTCAAATCTCGTGTAGGTGGAAGTGGCTGACAGCGCATCCAGTAACTCGTCATCGAGCTTGGCGAATAGGTCAGCCTTTCTGAGCGTTTCCTTGACGTCGACCGCCACCAAAGCACCTCCTTATTGGCATTCGAGGGGACACTCAAACCTAGCCAAGCGTGCCGACGGCCGCGTCCTCCGTGCATAACGGCACTTATGCGTGATCTCTGATTGCAACCATTCTGCAACCCAAATGGTTGCAATCATCCGATACAGGATGACACGACGCCATTGTCGGACTCGCTGAAACCCCTTGTGTGATTGACGAAACGGCACACTCTGACATCAGCCGATACGGCCATCATCAAACTAAGGACCTGGTGGGGTGTGTAACCCCGTGGAGGTTCGAGTCCTCTCTCCGACACCACAACAACCCCAGTCAATGACTGGGGTTTCTTCTCCGGCTAGCCGCAGGTGACCGACGCCGATCCCTCCACTTCCTCTCCGCTCGGAGTTGAGAAGGTCCCCTCGTAGGTGAGGCTGCTCCCCTCAATACTGAGGCCCGTGCCGTCAGCTGGAATGATGGAGTCGTAGTTGTCGTCGCCGGATGTCACAAACACCCCTCCTAGCAACTCGCCTCCGTTGTCCCGAACGTCGATTTGGAGTTGGATGCGCTCGGGGGAGGAGTGACTGATTAACACCTCGACTCCCTCGTTCGAGACCATACAGGTGATGCTTTGGGCACCGCTGAGCGGGAAGTTGAATGACTGGCCACCGACCTCGGCAGTCGGATCGCCGCCTGGGGCAGCACAATTGACCGCAATCGTCGCTTGGACGTCCTGAGCGTTCTGGATGTCGAAGTCCTCGACACGCCTGAACGTTCCATCATAACTGATCGCCTGTTCGCCGATCCCTAGTGTGCCGGGGTCTGATCCGAGAGTGGCACCGTATGACACTTGCTTGTCCGGATCAGTCGGAGCGAAGGTGAAGTTGCCAATCCATTCACCGTTGAGGATTGAAGCTTGAAGAGTGAGATCGTTTCCCGTGGTGGTCTGTTGGAAATTGATCGTGATGCGATCGGGCAGCAATTCGCAGCTGTAGTGGGTCGAGCCGAACGCCTCGAAGTCGAAGCGTTGCCCGTCTACCTCGACCCAGCCCGTGCTGGCGTCGGCGGTTTGAGTCACTGGCCCAACCTGCGCAGCGCTCGACGAGCCCTCGTTGTCCTCTGCCCCCGTTTCGTCAGACGACGGGTCCACGCCGCCGAATACTTGCTCGCCGAGGCCTCCGGCGTCGTCGCCACCGCCGCCGCAGGCGGCCAAGTTCAGTCCCAACGTTATGAGAACCGTCAACGATCGTTTGGCCTTCATGATGATTACCCCCTGTCGGTAGCCGCACTGGTGTTCCGGATGGCGATCCTACACGACCAGCCGTTGTGCGTGCCGGCCCTCTGTTACGGCTCGGGC
>JAYEIP010000165.1:0-10018 GCA_034660155.1 Actinomycetota bacterium
CGGCGCTTGGTGACAACTCTCGGCGAGATTGCGATGTCCCCGATCGCGGTCGCTCACCTAGAGCCTGGGTTTGCAGCAGTGCAACGGGCTGCCGAGCGTGGCAGCCCCATACGAGCAGTAGTCCTTGCGGTGGAGGACGATCCCTTTCACACGTTTGAGCGGCTTACGTCCGGACTATCGAACAGGATCCCGGTCGTTATCGTGCTGCCCTCTGGCCGCCGCGGTGACGCAACGACGTGCCGTGACCTGGGCGTCGCCGGCTACCTGGCAGGACCGATCGCACCAGGCGACATCGGCGACACTGTCAAGGCGGTTGTCGGCCTTGCCAAGAAAGGTGACAAGACGACACTGGTAACCAGTCACTGGTTACGAGAAGGTCGGACCAGCCTGAAAGTCTTGATTGCCGATGACAGTCCGACCAACTTGCGGCTGACCACACGTATGCTCGAGAACCGGGATCATTCGGTCACCGCAGTCGAGAATGGCCAGATGGCGGTGGAGGCTATTCGGCGCGGCTCATACGATGTTGTGTTGATGGATCTACAAATGCCGATAATGGACGGAATTGAGGCAACGGCCGCGATCCGGGCCGATGAGGGTGGTCGCAACGTGCACCTCCCGATCGTTGCCATTACTGCCTACGACGATCGGCAACGATGCCTCGATGCCGGCATGGACGGCTACCTGGCCAAGCCTTACCGGCCGCAGGAGTTGTTCGAAGCGGTTGAACGCATGGCAGCTGCAACGACGGATCGAACCTCGCTCGCGTAACGGCCGACGTATGCGGGAGGGGCTCCGGCAGCCGGTGGAGCCATTGGAAGCAGCCGTGCCGGTCTAACGACGAGGCGATCGTGGGCGGGTGTTGGCTGGCGGTACGGGCTACAGAATGGGTGGCCACCGGTTGCGAGCGTGAGATCGCCCTGTTCTAGCCCTGGACGGGTCGAAATGATCCTGAGTCGACCCGACGATCGGCGGAATCCGGACGATCTCATTCAGGTACGATTCGGGTGATGACCTCTCCCGAAGCTGTTCCTGATCGCCGTATCGCGCTCTTGTCATGGAGCGTGCTTGTGCTGACCGTCGCCGTCGTTATCGGTGGGGCGTTGGTCCGGGCAACCGATTCGGGGGCCGGGTGCGGGGAATCCTGGCCGATATGTGGCGGGCAGTTCATCCCCGAGATTGGTAACTACCACACCGCCATCGAGGTCAGCCATCGTCTGATGACGGGCTTGCTCGGCTTCGGCGTCCTCGCGATCTTCATCCTGGTCCGGCGTCAATTCGAGAAGGATCATCGTCTCCGCCGAGCAGTGTTCGCCGGTGGGGTTCTGCTTATCATTGAGTCCCTGCTCGGGGCATCGCTCGTGATCTTTGGGTGGGTCGAGTTTGATGCGTCGATTGCCCGGCTGATCGTGGTGCCCCTCCACCTCCTCAACACGTTCATGCTGGTGGGGGCTTTCGCCATGGTCGCTTACTTTGCGTCCGGAGGAGGTGGCTTTCGAGTTGACCTCAGCGCCACCCGCGACCGCCTGGTAATCGGCGGGCTCGGCGTGATCCTCACGATCGGCGCAACCGGGGCACTCAACGCCCTAGCCGACACTCTCATCCGATCGGACGCTCTTCACATTGCTGACTCTGGTGAGTTCCTCGTGACCGAACCGGTGTTGACGCAGATCCGGGCGATCCATCCCTTCGTCGCGATCGTCGGGGGGCTCGCCCTCTACATGATGGTTCGCTATCTCGCTGCAGGAGCAACAGGCTTGGTGAAGTGGCTGGCACTTGCCATTCAGGGAATCATCTGGGTGCAGTTCATCTTGGGCATGGTCAACATCGCCCTCGAGGTTCCGCTCGAAACGCAACTCATCCACCTCTTCGTGGCGGATGTGTTGTGGATAGCGTTTGTGCTTCTCGGCGCCCACCTCCTCGCCGGGTCCGATGGCTCGTCCGCGTCGCTGCTTGATACTCCGTTGACGGAGTCAGCATGACCAGCCCGGCAGTTCGCATTACCAACCCGCGCACCGACGTGTCGGTCGTCAAGACATACGTCGAGTTGATGAAGCTGCGAATTATCGAGCTGTTGCTCATAACGACGCTGCCGGCGATGGTCGCTGCTGCCGGTGGCTGGCCGGGATCGTGGCTTGTGTTTGCGACGTTGCTGGGTGGCACTCTGTCGGCAGCGGGTGCCAACGCCATCAATCAGGCGATCGATCGTGACATCGACCGGCTGATGAGCCGGACCAGGGGTCGCCCTTTGCCCACCGATCGGGTATCGGTCCGGGCAGTAGTGGTTTTTGGTGTGGGACTGGGTGTCGCCGGTTTCGTCTGGCTGTGGGCAACCACCAACCTCTTGGCGGCGACGCTGTCGACAGTCGGTCTGCTCTTTTACGTCCTCGTCTACTCGTTGATGTTGAAGCGCCACACCACCCAGAACATCGTCATCGGGGGTGCCGCCGGTGCGATGCCGGCACTAGTCGGATGGGCCGCGGTCACCAACACGGTTGCTCTCCCGGCCTGGATCATGTTTGCGATTGTGTTCTTCTGGACACCACCCCACTTCTGGGCACTGGCTATCCGCTATCACGAGGACTACGAACGCGCCGGCGTGCCGATGCTCCCGGTCGTTGTTGGGGCGAAGCGGGCGCTTGACCACATGGTGGCGTACACCGTGGTTCTCGTCGGTGTCTCCCTCCTGCTATACACCACCGGGGTCGTGGGATGGATATATCTGGCTGTTGCTGCCGTCGCCGGGGTTGCATTCCTCATCGGTACGTGGGCTCTGCGCGACCACCCGGAGGCCGCGATGAAGTACTTCGGGTACTCGAATGTCTATCTCAGTGTGGTCTTCGTCGCTGTCGCCGCCGATGTCCTCATCCTGGGATAACGGATGCGCGACTTCACACTCATTGTCGGCACGGTGGTCGTGGGCCTGGGTCTGGTCCTGGTGCTGTGGCGTGAGTTAGCCGGCGCCGGAGAGCGACGTCGGGTGGGCCCGGTGCGTGACGTTATCGAGGTGCTGTTGCCGGTCGCGGCAACACTGGCGCTCTTGCTATGGGTCTGGGTTAGTTAGGAGTTGGTGCGGTTTCCGCCAGTCGGAACGAATACCGCTCTGGGATCGCTGGTGTCGGGTCCGCCGCGAACCCCATGCGGGTGAAGTAGGTCTCTTGCTCCTCTGTCGTCACTCTCACCCAGGCGCACCTACATTCCGCTTGGGAGAACATTCCCGACTGCTCTGAATAGAGCCAAGTCGCCAGCTTGAAGTCGCGGTATTGCGGGATGACAAAATCGAGTTGGACTTCGAGGGTGCGATCATCGTGTCGTTTGGCCACGAACAGTCCGGCCGGCACCATGTCCCGCAGCAAAAACACTGCAAACGTTTCTGGTGCCGGTTCGTACACGAAATCCGGCTGGTTGCGGCGGGCAATCTCATCCTTGTAAAAGTCGAGGAAATAGGCGAGGTAATTTGACTCGGCCCGCACTCGCAGGACCGAGAAGATCTCTTCCTTGAACCGCACCAATTTGCGCAAGTAGTAGAGGTGGATGCCTGCAGCGACGACGTTGACGACCGCGATCGGGTACGCCTGGATCAGGACGCTGTAGCCGAGGAAGGTCAACGATGCCACTGCGCCGATGGTCCTGAGACGCAGGATCGACTTCTGCATCAGTGACAGAATGATCAGCGCCGAACCGATGTACCCGATGGCTTCAATAAGAGTATCGCTCACGTGACCGCATCGTAGTGTCGCTCGCGGCTACATTGGCGGCCCCCGTACGGGACAACGATGGCTCACGACACTGCACCAATCCGAGATGACGAGAGCTTTGACGAGCGGCGGGTTGCTGCGTACCTCCAGAGCGAGTTGCCCGACCTGGTCGGACACAACGAGATTGTCTTCGACCAATTCCCGGGTGGCGCCGCCAACTTGACCTACCGGGCGGTTGCCGGTGACGTCGAGCTGGTGCTGCGTCGGGCACCCCACGGCCCGGTCGCCAAGGGAAGCCACGACATGGGGCGGGAACACCGGGTGCTCTCCCGGCTGTGGCGGGCCTATTCCAAGGCACCACGGTCCTATCACTTCTGTGAGGACCCCGACGTCTTGGGTAAGCCTTTCTTTGTCATGGAACGGCGGCGGGGGTGGGTGATTCGGGCCGAGTGGCCTGCTGCTTACGAGGGTAATGATGAGCTGCGACGGACGGTTGCCGGGTCGCTCGTCGACTCGCTGGCTGAGCTGCATCTAGTAGATGCTGGGTCGGTCGGACTCGGCGATCTGGGGCGACCCGATGGGTTCGTGGCACGACAGGTGGAGGGTTGGTCTCGGCGTTGGGTAGCGGCCAAGACTCGAGAGGTGGGCAACATGGAGACGGCAGCCCGACTGCTGGTCGATACTGAACCGAGTCCGGGCCCAACCACCATCCTGCACAACGACTACAAACTCGACAACACCATGGTCTCCGACGACGGCGAACTGGTAGCGGTCTTCGACTGGGACATGTCAACCCGGGGCGACGCCCTCGTCGACCTGGGCACACTGCTGGCGTACTGGCCCGATCCGGCAGCACCGACGTTTCCCATCTTCGGCGAACGATCCGTCTCGCTGGCGCCATTCATGAGCAAGACCGAAGTCGCCGATCGTTATGCGACAGTCACCGGCTTCGATGTTGACAAGATCAGCTACTACGAGGGCCTGGCGCTGTTCCGGATAGCAGTCATCATCGAGCAGATCTATGCCCGCTATATCAACCGCCAGACCTCGGACAAGCGGTTCGCTCGCTTCGAGCCGATCGCCCCGCTCCTGGCGGCGGCGGCCTGTGAAGTTCTGGCCTAACTGCCAGAACCACCATGACCGACGACGTTCACCTCCGGGTCGGGCCCGCCGCGTCGGCGCCTCAACGGCGCCACTCAACCCAGCGCCTCGTAGATTCGGGTGATGATCTTCTCGGAGGCGAGCAGCGCGATGACCAGAGCGATGAAAGGCACCAGGCCACCGAGGTCCACATGGTCACCAAAGATGATGTCAACGATCTCGAGAATGACGAACTTGGAGCCAAACAGCACCGCCCAACCAGCCAGGACCTTCAGGATCACCGCCCCCCGCCCGGGCCGAGACTGGAAGTAGTGGCCGATGCGGTGCTCAATCGCCACCGTCGCGTGCAACAGCACTTGGAGCAGCGCAGCTGTGAACATCGAGATCGGGAATGAGTCGATCACGATACGGTCCCAGAACGTGACGAATAGATTCAGCACGGTTAGATCGACGAGCACCAACAGCGAGTAGTGGATGAACCGGACTTGCCGGGCCGACACCCACCGTGCGCCGATAACTTCTGTTGTCTCGTTCGTCATGACGGCCGTTCTAGCGTTGTTGGGTAGGCGGGTGCGACCCTCACATCCGGACCCCGTGGATTCGGGGACGAGCCGCAAGGTGCTTAACGTCCATTCCCTCCATCATGTCCTCGCCGGCCTCCTCCATCTCGTCGAACCATGTCGCATACCGGTTCGATCCCCACCACGCGGAAACCCCATGTGCCAGCACGCTGAGCCCGACCGTTGCTGCCACGATCGTCAGGATCAGGTCGGTTGCCGGGAAACTAGCTCCCTCCACAACCGTCCCAACGAATACGAGAGACGCCAGACCGCGAGGCCCAAACCACCCGAGGTATGCGATCGAAGCCGGGCGGAGACCCGCCCCGATCAATGAGATACCGACCGGAAGCACCCGGACCAAAGTGAGACTCAAGATCGAGTAGACGACGATGGGCCACGTGAGGTGGCTGAGTTGCGGCCCGAGGATCAGCGAGCCGAACACGAAGAACGAGAGCATTGTGAGGAGATGAGCGACACCCTCGGAGAAGTCGCAGATCTCCGGGTAGTCCTGGCGCATCTTCGAACCGAACACGAGACCGGCGACGAAGGCCGCGATGAAACCGCTGCCGCCAACCGGGTCGGCGAGCCCGAAGGCGAGGAGGGCGAGGGCCGGTATCGAAACCTGACGCCAGTGTCGTCCCATCCACCCCTTGTCACTGAAGAACCGAACGGCCCAGGCGCCGATTAAGCCCACCAGCAGACCAGCGACGACCGCCCAACCGATCTCCTCCAGGAAGACCCGGGCGATCCCGCTTCCCGACTCCATTTGACCGGCGGCCCCTGCCAGGGCAATGGTCAGGAAGGGAACCGCGATCCCGTCGTTGAGACCGCTCTCGACACCGAGACCCTGACGGATAAGCCTCGGCACACGCTCGTTGCTCACGACCGCTTCCCCGAGCGCCGCATCCGTCGGCGCCAGGATTATGGCGACTACCGCCGCGGTCCAAAGATCCAGTTCGGGAAAGAGCAGCGCTGCCAAAACCAGGCCGAGTCCGATAGTGAGCGGCAGCCCGAGCCCGAGAAGCCTGCTGGGAACGAAGGCCTCTTTGCGCACGGATCTGGCATCGATCAGCACAGCGTCGGAGAACAGCACGATAACGAGCGTTCCCTCGAGCAGCAGTTGGGGGAACTCGCTGACCAGCTCGACCGTGACGGCACCGAGGCCATGCCCGAATATGAGCCCGGCGCCGACGAAGATCATTGGCCCGGAGATGACGGTCGTCCGCAGACGACGCGACACGAGGGCATACACCAGGAACACACCGGCGAGGATTGCTACACCAAACATCTCGTCCCATCCCGCCTAGCGGTGTGCAGTAGAAAAGTCATGAGTCATCTCCCCCGCCGCCGCCCCGATCGGTGTCGCCGGCGTCGATCCATGCGGCAGCATCGGCATAGGCACGCCGCAACGTCGCCCCGACCCATTCGTCGGAGGTGTAGATGTTCTCCGTGCCGATGACGGCGGCAACCCGGGTGGTCACGAGTTGCTCATGGATGCGCTCGTCGGCGGAGACGATGACAAGCTTGCTGTCGACGGCGCTCAGGGCTTCGGCGTAGCGTTGCAGGATCTCCATGAAAGTCGATCCCAGGTCGGTCCGCCCTCGAAGCCGCACGATCACGACCGAGTTGCGGGAATGCTCCGTCGGGTTCGGAAGCTCCTCTTCGAACACCGGCGCCGATGCAAAGAAGAGGCTCCCGTAAGGCTGGAGCACCACGACCTCGTTGGCGGGAACGTCGTCGGGGGCGTCAACTTCGCGGAAGTCACCGGAATCGTCCATAAGCCGGCGTTTGATAGTCACCTGATTCGACTGCTTGATGATGAAAAGGATCATCGAGATGCCGACGCCGACGAGTACCGCGAATTGCAGCGCGATGAGCATCGTAAGCACGAACGTGACAGTCATCACGGTCGCCTGCACGGTACCGGTCCTCCACGCAGACTTGATGTCTGCGGGTTTCACCGTGCGGTAGCCGACGGTCATCAGGAGGCCCGCAAGAGCAGGCATCGCGATGTGACCAACCGCCGATCCAAACACCAGGATGATGACGGCCATCACGATGCCGGCGATGAGCAGCGCCTGGCGACTCTTCGCTCCGGCCCCCTTAACCAGCGACGATGCCGACATCGACCCACCGACCGGCATTCCCTGGAAGACGCCGACCGCAAGGTTGGCCGCACCCTGCCCGACGAAGTCGCGCGAGGCATCGGGGTAGCTCCCGTCCGGGTTCGGGAAATTGGCGGATATCCCGGCTCCCTGCACCAGGCCGATGAACGCCAGGGACAACGCGGCCACGGTCAGTGACGGAATAGCGCTGAACATCGGCCACATCGGACGCGGCAACGAACCGGGGATGGAAGCAATGTCGCTCAGGACGGCGACGTCCCAACTAAGCAGTGGCACTATCGCCGACCCGGCAATGATCGCCACAACCATCCCGAGAGGTCCCAGTTTGGTGCGCTCGAGCACCACGATGAGCCCGATCGTAACCAATCCAATCGTGACCGTTGGCCAGTGAGCCCGACCGAGATGGAACAACAGGTCGAGAGCTCGCAAGACCCGATTAGCACCCTGCGCTTCGTATCCGGAGAAGTCATCCAACTGGCCGAGCACAATATTCACACCTACCGCATTGATAAACCCGACCATGACCGCATTCGAAACGAAGCGCAGTGTCGATCCGAGCTTCAGTAGCCCGGCGACGAGCATGACGATGCCGGTCATGATCGCCAACGTGAATAGCACCCGCTCGGGGTCGTCGCCGGTGTGCACGGCATCAACGTCGGCGACGATGATCGCCATGGCCCCGGTCGCCTGCACCGCCATGAACGACGAGCTGGTGAACAGACCACCCGTGAAGGTGCCGACCATATACGCATAGAGCCCGAAGATTGGATTTACGCCCGCGAGAAGACCACCGGCAAGTCCGTCGGGAACGCTCTCTACACCGAGTACCACCCCGGCCACCGCGTCGTCGCGGAGAACGTCACGACGGAACAGCGAACGAATCTTCTCCACGTACGATCTCCACCATCGGCGACTCGTGATGTTACCCACATCAGGTCCCGCTCGGGATCTTACGTTTCAGCTGGTCACATCCTTCGCGATCGATGCTCAGCCCCCGGTATTGCAGCCGCCCGGGCCCGGCGTAGCGGCAGACGCTGGATACGGGCGAGCATGTGGTTGGCTAGGGTTGCGGCATGATCGCTCGAGATGGGGAACGGATCCGCCTGTTGGTGGTGGCCCGCTATCCGCTGCGGCTCGAGGACTTACCGCCCGCGGATGTCGGCGATTTCGAGGCCGTGCAATTGATCCGTCGCCCTGCCGCGCTGGATCTCGCCATCGACGAGATCCAACCGAACGTCGTATTGGTGGACGTCGGCTTTCCGGAGGGTCACGGTGTCGGAGCTATCTCCAAGACGCGCGCCATCGCACCTGAGGCGCGGGTGCTGGCGCTCACTCCAGACCCACCACCGCACGAGGATGTGGCTCAAGCCACGCGTGCTGGGGCGTACGGGTTCATCGACATTGGCGCCGGGGTCGACGAGTTTGCGGAAGCAGTTCGCGGCGTTCACGCTGGTGTTCCCTGGTTACCAGCCGACGACACGCTGGCGGTTCTCAGCTCGGTCGCTGAGGACCTCGACGTCACCGCCGCGGAACGCCGGTCACGGCTAACGGGCATCGTCATTGGCTTGATCCCGCTGGCCGGCGCGATTGCGGCCATCATGTCTTTGCTGTGGCGGTCCTACCTCGGTCACATCGGGGTCCGCCCTGTCGATCTTGCAATTGATCCCACCTCGCGCGTTGTCAACGCAGTGTTCTTTCTCTTGCTTGCGATCGGGGTCTTCGGTCCGCTGCTGTTCGTTGGCAGCTGGCTTGACCTTCTCAACGATCTCGTCGGCGACCGGAAAGGCTTTGCCTGGATTGAAAAGCGACGCAAGATCGCTCATGTCACCTTGTCCCTGGGCGTGCTGGCACTGGGAACGCTGTTGGCCGTCTTCGCTGATCTCGTGCTTGTCGTCTTCGTTGGGCCGATGGTGGGGATTTCCCTCGTAGCGCGCGCCATCGAACTCACTGATGAACTACCGGCCGCGTTACGCATCACCAGAATGCGCCCCGCCCGGGTGTTCGCGGGTGGGTTGCTGGTCCTCATCCTGTTCCTAACGATTCTCAGCACTGAAGCTTTGGTGACCGGTCCCGATCTGCGCCCGGACGGCGCCCACGGGATCCTGGCGCCCCAAGTGCTCGGGTTCAGCGCCCAGCCGATGCAGGCATTCGAAGTCGATGGGTCGCGGGCACCCCGTGAAGTGCTCTATCTCGGCGGCAACGCCGACCTCTACGTGCTGGTCGACCCTTGCGATGAAGACACAGTCGAGTTCGTCTCAGTTGGCTCGACCCGGCTGGTGGTGATAGACGAAGTCGCGTGCGAAACAGGGACGTAACGCCTTCGGAACTGCACTAGACGGGCTGCAAAAGTGGTTGACGGTGCTCCGCGTTGGGTTGTGTACCGTTGATGGAACTACTTGCCGCTGGCGCGAATTCTGCCTCGCACAAACTTGAGAATGGCCAGAAGCACGATGGCCCCGATAGTCGAGGTGATAATGCCAACCGGCCGAAGCGCAAATCCGTCACCTGCGGCGAGATTGCCTACCAACCCGCC
>JAYEIP010000166.1:0-9916 GCA_034660155.1 Actinomycetota bacterium
GGCCCGCCGCCGATGATCCCGATACTTTCGGATCGTTCGACTTCGGGTGGTGCCGTGACCTTCTTCCAGGTCTCGCCGTTGTTGCTCTCGGGCCCATGCTGCTCGGTTACGAAGCGTTTCAGCGCCCGGATGGCGATCGGTCGGTCGATCTCGCCGCGCCGGCAGGCATCCTCGCAGGGTGCTGCGCAGATGCGGCCGCACACCGACGCGAACGGGTTCGGCAAGCGGGCGGTCAGATACGCCAGTTCGTCTTTCCCGTCGGCGATCGCCGCCACGTACATTCCCGCATTCGTGTGTACGGGGCAGGCGGCGAGACACGGGATGTTCTCGTCGTAGAACTGAAGCTCTGGTTGAAAAACGAGGTCGCCGATCATCAGATCCGTTCCGTCTTTTGCAGCCAGCGCAGGCCGACCAGCCCGATTGCGAGCGGTACGAACCAGGCGCCGGAGCCGATCAGATCGGAGACCCAGCCAGGTGCGGTGGCGACTGACTGCACAGCGAGGAGCTTGGACGGGAACCAGGTGGTGGTCACCACAAAGTACAAGAAGATGAGGAAGGCCCAGCCATAAGCGCGAGCCCAACTCGTGCCAACCGTCTCTTCTCTTGTTCGGAATCTCCGCTCTGGGCGGCGTCGGGCCTGTTTCATGGTTGACGCTCCATCGGTAGGTCGCGCCGCACCCATTTGACCAGCTGGAACGGTCGAGTCAGGTAGCCCAGAGGCAACGTGATCATGTGCACCAGTCGGGTGAAGGGGAACAGCACCAGGAACACGAAGAACAGTGTCGAGTGCGCCTGGAGAATGAACGGAAGTGGCGCCACCAACTCAGGTCGGGGATCCAGGACGAGTAACGACTGAATGTACGGGACGAACACGCCGGTTCCCCAGGATGAACCGAATCGGAAGAAGATCGCGATCAGGATACCTGTAATCACCTGTGCCAGTAACAGGACGAGAACGGCCACATCCATTTTGGTCGTGACGGCTCGGATCTTGCCGTCGCTCACTCGTCGATAGAGCAGGATGCCAAGTCCGAACAATGTCCACAAGGCGAGCGCCATGCCGGTGATCTCCAGCAGGTACAACCGAATCGGCACCTTGTTCCAGGCGTCGAATCCCGCGGGGATGATCAAGGCGAGAAAGTGGCCGATCAGGATCACGAGGATTCCCCAGTGGAACGGCACCGAGCCCCAGTAGAGCTTCTTGCTCTCCAGGAGCTGCGACGACACTGAGGAGACAGTGAAGGGCTGGCGGACCATCCGGTAAGCGGTGCCAACGATTGCCAACACGAGTGCGACATACGGGAACACGACATAAAGCAACAGGTCCCAGTTCATCCTCCACCTCCCACGGGAGTCGCCAATTTCCCAGCGACCTCATCCAGAGCCCCGAGAATGTGGCGATAGGGATTGTCCTTCTCCGCTGCTTTCAGGGTCTTCTTCATCTGGGCAATCGCCTTCGGAAACAGTTCGACCAACTGCGGCAGCGGCTCGTCGACTACAGACAGGTAGCGTGCGATCGGGTCAAGATGATCCGGCAGCTCGCCCTTGCGATCGATCCCCGCCTCATCCTCGGCGACCTTCAGCTCGGCCATGAATTCGCCACGTTGATAGCTATCTCCCCAGATGACGTAGCCGACGTACGGGGCGAAGATCGGTGCCAGATCAAGGGTGCGAGTGTGCAGCTCTTCCCAACCGGTCAGGTTGAGGCTCTCGATCTCGGCGAGGAACTTCAGCATGTTGCGACGTACTCCACCCGAAGGTAGCGATTGCCACGCTGCGCGCACTTCGCCGAGACTTTCGGGTCCCGGGTAGTCGAAAGCCAGCGCAATGGCATCGAATTCGGTCATCACGCCCCCCTCTCCGGTGGTACCGAGTACCCGAGGCCGGTTTCGCCCTTGCGTGCCAGCGGATCACCGTACATCGCCTCGGCAGCCATCTCCCGGTGATAAGGCGGGAACACAAACCGGTCGGCAATCGTGGGGACCGTCGTCAGCTTGTAGATCTCCTCAATCTCCTCAGGAGTGGTGTTGGCCGACCAGACCATGCGCATTGTGGCGTCGTCGATCTCTCCTTCGACGCTCTGGCGACGCTTGTAGATCCGGACCGCCAGCATCTTGCGCAGAATGTCCCTGATCGTCTGCTCGTTGCCGCCCGAGAAGAGGTTGGCGAGATACTTGATCGGTAACCGGGCCTTCTCCAAGTTGTCGAACAGCTCAAAGTCAACCTGATCCGGTGGTAGGTCGAGGCGATTCAAGCCATCCTCGATGGTGGACACCACAGGGGACAGCGGCGGAACGTAGAACATCATGGCCATCGTCCGGTACTCGGCGTGGAGCGGCAGTGCCATACCCCACTCCTTGACGAATTTGTACGCCGGTGAGCGCTGGGCTGACTCGATCCATCCCTCATCGATCCCTGACGCCCGGGCAGCCTCGATCACCTCGGGATCGTTGGGGTCGAGGATTATCGAGAGCTGACGATCGATCAGGTCATGCTCATCACCCTGGGCGGCCCACTCGATTAGATCGGCGTCGTAGAGAAGGACACCCATGTAGCGGATGCGGCCTACGCAGGAGTGGGCGCAAGCGGGCGCCTGACCGACTTCCATGCGTGGGAAACAAAGGATGCACTTCTCGCTCTTACCGGTCGACCAGTTGTAGTAGACCTTCTTGTAGGGACAGGCCGAGACACACATACGCCAGGCGCGGCACTTGTCCTCATCTACGAGCACTACTCCGTCCTCGCCGCGCTTGTAGATGGCGCCGCTCGGACAGGCCGCGACACAGGCCGGGTTCAGGCAGTGGTTGCAGATTCGGGGGAGGTAGTTGAATACCACCCGTTCGATCTCCGACATCTGGGCCTGAACCTCAGCCGACACGCCGTCCCAGTTGGGATCGTTGGCGGCGTAGATCTGCGAGCCGGAAAGGTCGTCGTCCCAGTTGGGCCCCGACTTGATCTCGATGGGCTGACCGGTGATCGCCGAGATCGGGATTGCGGTCGGCTGGTCGTCGCCCTCCGGGGCGGTGAACAAGTCGTCGTAGCGGTAAGTGAACGGCTCGTAGTAGTCCTCGAGCTCCGGCAGCTTCGGGTTGTGGAACAGGTTGGCGAGACCCTTGGGACGGGATTGGAGCTTCAGTTCGAGCCCGACCCAACCTTCCTTCCAACCGCCCTTGTAATGGTCTTGATCTTCCCAACCGGTCGGGTATCCAGTTCCCGGGCGGGTTTCGACGTTGTTCCACCACATGTATTCGGCACCCTTGCGGTCCGTCCACAGGTTCTTGCAGGCGACACTGCACGTGTGGCAACCGATGCACTTGTCGAGGTGAAACACCATGCTCATGTGAGCTCTGACATCCATGCGATACCCCTTAGTATTCCGGCTTGTCGATGCGGCGGACATATGCAAACGTATCCCTGTTGACCCCGGTGGGCCCCCAGTAGTTGAAGGCATAAGTGAACTGGGCGTACCCGCCACTCATCAGGACCGGCTTGAGCCGTGCCCTGGTGAGCGAGTTGTTCATTCCAGCACGACGTTTCCGCAGCGGCGAGATCGGGATCCCGACTGTGCGCTCGGTGGCGTGATAGACGAACACTGTTCCCCGCGGGATTCGTGCTGAGATGACACAACGTTGCACAAACACTCCGTTGTCGTTGTAGACCTCGGCCCAGTCGTTGTCGGCAATACCCAGCTCGGCTGCGTCTTTGTCGTTGAGCCAGACCGGGTATCCACCACGAGACAGGGTCTTCATCCGGATGTTCTCCGAATACGTTGAGTGGATGCTCCACTTGCCATGCGGCGTGAGATAGTTGAGCAACATCCCTTGCGCTTCAGTCTTGGTCCGCTCAACTTCCGACATCATGGTGTGGTCGGGGCGTGGTTTGTAGGTGGGGAGGTGCTCCCCCCAGTCCAGGTAGTTTTCATGGTCGAGGTAGAAATGCTGCCGCCCGGTCATCGTCCGCCAGGGAATCAGCCGCTCCACATTGAGCGTGAAAGGGCTGTAGGCGCGACCGTGGTTGACTATCCCACTCCACGTGGGCGTTGTGAGTATCCGACGTGGCTGCGAGACAATGTCCGCAAACGTCGTCCGCACAGACCTTTGACCCTCTCCAAGGTCTGTCAACGACAACCCGGTCTTGGCCTCCTCGGCCTCGAACGCTCGATAGGCCAGCTCACCGTTGGAAGCAGGGTCGAGGGCAAGGATTGCCTCGCAGACCTCGCGGTCTCGCTCCAGTGAGGGATAGGGGCGCCCATTGAGTTCGGCCAGGTCGATGTCGCGAGGCTGGCGGCCCGCCAGTTCAACGTAAGCATCGGCGATGGGGATCGTCAGGCCATGCGCGCTGACACCATTCTTCTCAACGCCTCTGCCCAGCGAGACCATCCGTTCGTAGATGCCCTGCATGTCGCGCTCGATGACTCGGAACTTGGGCATCGTTTTGCCCGGAATTGCTTCGACCTCGCCCTTGGTCCAGTCCCGCATATCGGTCTGCGCCAATTCGTCGGGCGTGTCGTGCTGCAGTGGCAGCATGACGACATCCTTGACCGGCTCCGGGAAGTGGGTAGCGGACAGCTCAGAGACCCTCTTGGCAACGGCCTTGAAGATGGCCCAGTCCGATTTCGATTCCCATGACGGCGGTACCGCCGCCTGCATCGGGTTGATGTAGGAGTGCATGTCGGTGGTGTTGAGGTCGTCCTTCTCGTACCAGGTCGCTGCCGGGAAGACCATGTCGGAGTAGAGCGCCGAGGTATCCATCCGGAAGTTGAGGTCGACGACCAGGTCCATCTTGCCGATGGGGGCGTCGGGTCGGAAGTTCACCTCTTTGATGGTCTCTCCCGCCAACTCGTCGGCAACCGCGTTGGAGTGGGTACCCAGGTAATGGCGCAGGAAGTACTCGTGGCCCTTGGCGCTGGTCCCGATGGCATTACCGCGCCAGATGAACCAGGTACGTGGCCAGTTCTCCGGTGCATCCGGGTCATCGATAGAGAACTCGAGGTCCCGGCTCTTGAGCCGGTCCACTACGTAGGCGATGATCTCCTCGTCGGAGGTCGCACCACTGGCTTGAGCTTCCTTGACGAGCTCCAGCGAATTCTCCTTGAACTGCGGGTAGAAGGGCAACCAGCCGCGGTGCACCGCACGGACCTGGTGGTCGATGGTGTGATCGTCGGTGGTGGCGTTCTCCGGGAGGACGTCATAGTCGGAATAGCCACGCTCGTAGCGCCACTGGTCCGAGTGGACGTAGTGGAAAGAAGGGCTGTTCTGATGGCGAGGCGCCATACCCCAGTCGCCGCCGAACGCGATAGCCCCCCAAGCAGCGTGACTGACAAGTTTCTCCTGGCCCACGTAATGCGCCAGACCGCCGCCGCTGACTCCAACCGACCCGGTGAGCATCAACGCCACGATCCCGGCCCGGTACAACAGGTTGTTGTGGTACCAGTGGTTGGCACCGGCCCCGATGATGATCATGTTCTTGCCGTTGGTTTTCTCGGCGTTAGAGATCCATTCCCGGGCAAAGCGAATCACAGTGTCGCGGTGGATCCCGGTGTGCTTCTCCTGCCAGGCGGGGGTATACAGGGCATCTTCATCGTCATAGCTGGAGGCGACGTTGCCGCCAAGGCCCTGATCGACGCCGAACTGGGCCATGGTCACATCGTGGATGGTGGCTGCCGCCACTCGCCCTTGGTCTGTCTCGACGTACCGGACTGGAACCAATCTGGTGAAGGTGGTGCCGTTGGTGAAGTCATCGAACTCGACCTCGAGAGCGTCGTCATACTTGGCGGAGAAAGTGAGCTCGGGATCGAGATCCTCTCCGGTGAGCCCGTCGCGTGACTCCAGGTTCCACTTGCCCTTGTCTTCTTTCGCCCACCGGTAGCCGATGGTGCCCTTGGGCATACGGGCGCGGTCGGATGTGCGATCCCACCAGAGGAGTTTCCAGTCGCCATGTTCAACGTCTTCGTACTCGCTCACACGGTTGGCCCGCACCATCTTGCCGGCGCGGCCTCCATCGATTTCGATGAGGAAGGGGAGGTCCGTGTATTGCTTGGTGTACTCCTGGAAGTAGGGGACCTGGCGATCGACGTAGCTCTCTTTGAGAATGACATGGTCGACTGCCATCCAAAATGCCGTGTCCTGACCCGGATGTGCCGGGATCCACCAGTCGGCGTATTTCGCCACCTGGGAGAAGTCGGGACTGAAGACTGTCAGTTTGGCACCGGCATGCCGGACCTCGGAGATAAAGTGACAATCCGGTGTGCGGGTCATATTCAGGTTGGCGCCCATAACGGCCACAAACCGTGAGTTGTACCAGTCGGCGGACTCGTGCACATCGGTCTGCTCACCCCAGATCTCGGGGGAGGCGGGAGGGAGGTCGCAATACCAGTCGTAGAAACTCATCACGACGCCGCCCAGCAGCGAGAGGAAGCGGCTGCCTGCGGCGTAGGAGATTTGCGACATGGCAGGAATGGGCGAGAACCCAATAACCCGGTCGGGGCCGTGTTCCTTAGTGGTGTGTACCACCGAAGCCGCAGCGATCTCGAGTGCTTCGGTCCAGCGGATCCGCCGGAAGCCGCCCTTACCGCGAGCCTTTTGGTAGCGGCCTCGCTTGTCCGGGTCGTTCTGGATCGATGCCCAGGCGTCGACCGGATCGTCAAACTCTTTTCGTGCCTCGCGCCACAGATCGAGTAGGGCGCCTCGGGCGTATGGGTACTTGACCCGGATCGGGCTGTAGAGGTACCAGGAGAAGCTGATCCCGCGCTGGCAACCGCGCGGTTCGTACGGTGGTAAACCATCCTCGAGCTGCGGATAATCGGTGGCCTGGAGCTCCCAGGTGACGATGCCGTCCTTGACGAAGACTTCCCAGGAGCAGGAACCGGTGCAGTTGACGCCGTGGGTCGTACGGACCCGCTTGTCATGCTGGAAACGATTGCGATAGAACTCTTCCCAGCGCCGCTCAGCCGGCGCGATGGTGACCTTGGTCCACTCGCTCATGTTCTGCTCCTCAGCTGCTGGAGGTAGTTGATTTGATTGCGTTTGGAAGACATATACATCACGCCAAATAACAGCGCGGCGCCGGTCAATCCGAAGTACAACAGCAGGTCGGCCGGTGGATCTGACTCCGTAGTTAGTGAGCCGAGGTAAGCCGCCAGGTCCGCACGTTCTTGATCGGTCAGGGCTTTACCGTCGAATACCGGTTCCATCGTGGCTGATGGTGGGTTGGCCAGGGCGGCCGCCACGGCGTCGGTCCCGCCATAGCGCGTGGCGAGATCGGTCAAGTCTGGTCCCAAGGTCCAGCCCCCCAGGTCGCTGTGATCGCCCGCTGAGTGACATGCATGGCAGGCCGGGCCACCGTTCTCGAGTCCGAGCTCTCCAGTGAAGAGGAGGTTTCCGATGACCGCACCGCCTTCCGCAAGCGGGGCGGCATCGGCGGCGATAAACACACCCGTCTGGACGTAACCGATCACGGCATCGATTTCGGCGTCCGTGAGTGATATGGCGGGCATTTCGCCGTCGAAGGTGACTCCATTGACGTCGATAGGGCCGGTCTTGCCATCGAGGATCACCGAGCGAACATACTCGCCGTCCTCGACGTTGGGGTTGTCGGCCAGCGGTGGGAACGAGCCGGCCACGCCCAAACCTGTGTCCTGGTGACAGGCTGCACAGTTGGCCAGATAGACGTCCCGACCATCCGGTTCCTCTTGTGCTCCAGCCGAGGGCGAGAGCATCATGGCGGTAGCCGCCGCTCCCACGATCAGCGCCAGGCGCATCGACCGTCTCATGCGGTTTCCCTTCCCTGTCTGTTCGCTTGACTCGCTCATCAGAGTGTTCTCGTCTCCCCTACGCTCCCGTAGTCCATGTATGCCAGAGTTAAACCTTTGGCCCACGCTTTCCGGTAGGGCCAACTTGCCCTTCCACGCCGGGACCCTGTCGCCCTATTTCTTTGTTCTCCGCTTTCCTCCTCGAGGTCGGCGGGGTGTTGGAAACTTGTGAGGGGGTGCGTCCTCTGGCAATAGCTGGGTTCCGTCGTCGATTTCAGCCGCAGCTGCGACCAGATCGGCGAATGAGGTTGATGCCAGTTGCTCCGCCATGGCGTTTTGGGCTCGTGCCCAGGGAATGTGCACCGGGCACGAGTTCTCCCAGGAGCAGGGCCCGCCCTGCAGAACACACTGATCGAGGCCGATCGGCCCCTCGGCTGCTTCAACGATTTCGAGCAGGCTTATATCTTCGGGAGGACGAGCCAGGCAGTAACCACCAGATGGACCGGCCACGGCGGTGAGCAAATCATGTTGCACGAGGCTGGCGAGGATCTGGGTGAGGTATCGGGCCGGAATGTCCATCTCGTGGGCGATCTCGCGGGACTTGCGACGGTCGCCGTGGTGTCTGGCGAGGTAGAGCACAGCCCTGACCGAGTAGTCACCCTTGCGTCCTAGAGATGCCTGCATGATCGCGTAGTATACTCCTTAACGTTTATGGTACAACTTGACGTTTCTAAGGGAGAGGGAAGATGAGCCAAGCCGATCCGAAGTCGACCAATGCCGAGGCACCACCGAAGCTGCTCGATTTCACACAAGAGCGCATAAGGACCCTCCACTACACGTGGATAGCGTTCTTCATGACGTTCTACGTGTGGTTCAACATGGCGCCGATGTCCACCACCATGCTGGACTCGATCGGGTGGCTGACCGACGAGCACGTCAAGATCTTGTTGATCGCAAACGTCGCGTTGACCATTCCTGCTCGCATCATCGTGGGTGCCCTCATCGATCGCTTTGGTTCTCGAATCGTGTTCTCGGGGCTGATGGTCGTTATGGCACTACCCGCGGTGGCTTTCGTCGTCGCCAACACCTTTGTGCAGATGTTGATCGCCCGACTTGTCCTGAGCTCGGTCGGTGCCGGATTCGTTATCGGCATCAAGATGGTTGCCCAGTGGTTCCCCCCGAAGTACATCGGTAGAGCCGAAGGTTTCTATGCAGGATGGGGAAACTTTGGTTCGGCCTTCGCAGCGATGACGCTGCCCTGGTTTGCAATCTCGGTGATGGACGGTTGGTTCAACCTCGGTGACAACGCCTGGCGTTGGGCGTTGGGCGTCAACGGACTGGTGATGGGCACCTACGGAGTCATGTATTACTTCCTCGTTCGGGACGTACCGGAGGGAGAGCACCTCCACAAGGCGAAGAAGACTGAACCGATGATGGTGACTTCCTACGGCGACCTCATCCAGTATCTCGTTTGGTCTTTCCCCCTCGTCGGAGCGCTAGGCGTCCTCGCATGGCGTGTCAGCAACGTGGATATCGACGGTGACCCGGTTCTCTCCAGCGGAGGGCTGTATCTGATCTACGCCGTGCTCTTAGCCGTCTATGCCGGCCACGTCTTCAAGACATTGCAGATAAACCTGCCGTATCTTCGGGCCGGCGTTCCTGAAGACGAGAAATATCATTGGGGCAGCGTGGCGGCCCTGAACAGCACATATTTCGCCAACTTCGGAGCCGAGCTGGCGGTCGTGTCGATGCTGCCGAAATTCTTCGAGAACACATTTGTACCCCTAACAAACGGTTCCGGCGGTCCGGTAGTCACAGCCACGGTGGCAGGGGTAGTGGCGGCCTCGTTTGCCTTTGTCAACCTCGGTGCCCGTCCTCTTGGCGGGTACCTGTCGGACCGCATGTCGAATCGGAAGCGGACGATGCTGCTCTACATGGTCGGTATCGCTGTCGGGTTCTTCCTGATGGCGTTTATCGGCCGCTGGGGCGAGGGTGTTGACGCCGACGGGCTGAGGACAGTGTTGCCGATGTTCGGTGGACTCTGGTGGCTGGTCGGTGCCGTAGTGATCACGATCTTCGCCTCGATCTTCGTCCAGGGAGCGGAGGGCGCCACCTTCGCCGTCATCCCGATGATCAACAAGCGGATGACCGGCCAAATCGCCGGTA
>JAYEIP010000167.1:0-9915 GCA_034660155.1 Actinomycetota bacterium
ACGAGATCGTCCAAAGAGTTGACCAGCCGCCTGATCTGGTCGAGGTAACGCTCATCGGTCAGCTCGCCGTTGGTGAAGGCGTCGCCGCCGGGGACCAGCACTTCCGGCTTCTGCACCACCTTGAGATTGTTGTGCATCAACACCGTGCGCAGGTGCAACTGGGCTCGAACCGACCCAAGACGTCCGGCGGCACCCATGATGGCTGCAGGCATGTCGTTGAGAGGCGAGTTGGGCCCTCCGCGTGATGCCCAGTCGATGGCGTTCTTGAGCGCACCGGGCATCGAATAGTTGTACTCCGGAGTCGCGATCAGTAGACCGTCTGCGGCGGCAATCTGGTCGCGGAAGCGTTGCACGGGTTCCGGGTAGCCGGACTCCTGCTCGACATCCCAGTTGTACAAAGGCAGGTCGGATATGTCGGCTAACTCGAGCCGGGTCCCTTCCGGAAGAAGCTCGACGGCTGCCCGAAGGAGTGCACGATTGAGACTATCCCGCCGCAGGCTCCCTGGGATGCCGAGGATGGTGATACTCATTGGGCGCAACCTAGCCGGATTCGCCTCCATTGGTGACAGCAACACCCCTTGTCCGGACATGGAGAAAGCCACTTGGACACTGCAGGATAGGAAGGCATCGACCGCCACGCTCGGTTGAGGCGGAGCAGCTGATCGTGCGGCCCGGAGCGCACGGCCACGGCGTGGCTGATATCAATATTCGTACCGTCAGGCACAATGCCGAGGCCAACCGCCTTCACCACGACCTCGACCCAACATCCGCCCGGCTCACCCATACCCGAACAATGCCAGCACAATGAACACCGACATTGCGACCGCACCAAGACCTATCAGCACCTCGAGTCCGAGAACCCATCGAGCACGATCGCCAGACTCGGCGACAAATACCTGTCGGTCCTTCATGTTGGAACACCAATCTCGCGGTGCACGACGCCACCCGGGTCCCGTTGCCGCTTGATGCCGATGCGCTTGACCTTGTTCCAGTTCGCCCGCCTTCCAAGCAGCACATCCTGCACCGAGGCCAGCGTCACCCAGAACAAGAACTGTCGGTACACAATGATCTGCACCGGGCCCCACAGGGCAACTCGGATGGGTGCCCCGTCCAACGCCGCAGCTATCAGAATGGCCGTTATCTGAACGACCGACAGCATGATCCACAACCTAACGAAATTGTTGAACCCAACCTCCGCCAGATAGACCAATCCGAGTACATCCACAATCGGTCCCAATATCGGTAGGACCAGATTCGAGAGCAACAGATAGACGGCTATGAGCGGCCGGTACCAGCCCACGTCTCCTGGTCGGCGTCGCAGCGATTTCCAGCTGACCTGATGCACTCCATAGGACCATCGGACGCGCTGTTTCCACAGGCCCGTCCAAGTCGCGGGGACCTCGGTGTATGCCTGCGCTAGTGGCGCATATACGACCCTCCAGCCACGGCTCCGGATCGCGATGGTCAGATCGGTGTCCTCAGCGAGGGTGTCGGTAGGGACCATTCCCACCTGTTTGAGTGCCGACCGCCGGAAGGCGCCCGCGGCACCAGGTACACACCACATGATCTCGAGTTGATCCTGCATGCGGCGTTCCAGACTACAACCGACGAGGTACTCAGCATGCTGCAGTTTGGTAACGAGGTTCCCTCGATTCGCGACCCTTGGATTGCCACTGACGGCACCGACGTTTGGATCGGCAAATGGAGCGATGAGGCGCTCGATCGTGGTGGGCTCGAATACCGTATCGGCGTCGACCAAAACCACGATGTCATAGGTCGCGGCCGCTATCCCGGTGTTGAGCGCCGCCGCTTTCCCAGCATTGGCTTGCCGGATGAGGCGGGTAGCCGGAAGAGCAAGTCGCTCCACAATTGCCCCGGTGTCGTCGGTTGATCCGTCATCGACCACGACAATCTCCAACCCACCAGGATGGCGAGTCTCGAGGAACGACAGGAGTGCCTCCTCGATGCCTGAAGCCTCATTGAAGGCGGGGACAACGATCGTCACACCCTGGGTACGGTCGAGATGGGTGAGTTTGGTGCTGTCACGACGGTAGACCCACAGGGCGATGCCGATACTGATCGCAAAGCGCAGAATGAGAAGACCTCCCATCACGATCAGCAGCGCCGGCAAGGCTCTGGCAGCGCCACCGACGACGGCAGCCGCACCCATGACCGCGACACCGCTCAGCCTCTCACTGATCGATGGCCTTGATCCGGGAAGGTCGCCGTACTCACTGACAGTCTTGAAGTCATATCCTCGTGCCTGGAGCTCCGGAATCAGGCGATCAACGGCAGCGACAGTCGCGCTCCGATCACCACCGCCATCGTGAAGCATGATGACTGCACTCTCGCCTTCGATCGGCAGCGAAAGCTCATAGATCTCGTCCGCAGTAGCACCGGTCCGGTAATCGGGAACCGCCAGGTCAGCCATTACAACGACATAGCCGGAATCATCAACAAGGCGCGCCGCCGCCATTTCACTTGACGACATGGTGCGTGCGTTACCGGTGTACGGAAGCCTTGCCAGTCTGGTGTCAGTGCCGGTAGCGCCGGCGATTGCGCGGCGCGTGAGGTCGTTTTGAGCGAATACCTGACGCTCCGACAAGTCACCAAGTCTGGCGTGGTTCCAGCTGTGAACTCCCAGTTCGTGGCCGCTCTCGATGATGCCGCGAGTGATGGCCGGGTACTCAATCACGTTTGCCCCGAGCACGAAGAACGTACCCGGCACGCCGTGTCGGTCCAACACAGCCATTATCTGCTCGGTGAAGACGGGATCGGGCCCGTCATCAAACGTGAGGGCAATGGAGTTTTCCGGAACCGGATACCCCACGATACCGTCTGCCGTGAAGTCGACCAGGGCGGGGGTACCGATCAACTCCACATTCTCGGACACTGCAGGCGGCTCACCATCGGTTCCACCCACCCACCAGCTTGCGTCCAGCTTGAGTAGCCAGGCGGCTAACGCGGTCGCAAGCACAAACATCCCTAAGGCGATCAGGAGAAGCCGATGAAGTCTGGGCAAGAGCACTTGAGACATGCGGAAAACCCGACCTGCTGTCGGCCCCCGAAGAGGTCTTACCGGAATGAGATCGGCATCACTCTGCTCGTGCTGCCGATCCTCAACTACCGGGTCAACCTCACGCGCTAAATCAACCCCAATCGCCACGATGCCCTTACTTGCCCCGTTCGTGCCACCCTATTAGGAACCTAGTTCCTCATGACCTCAACCCTACAGAGTCTCCCAACTGGCGCAACGGGCCATACCCACAATGGGGCATAACTCCGGCCAACACGGCCCCTGTGCAGCCGGGGCCCGCGCGTAGCTGGATTCGTCTCGATGGGCGCCGGGAACACCTATTGTCCGGACATGGAGAAGACCACATTTGACACTGCAGAATTGGAAAGCATCGATCGCTACAAGCTACTGACGGGGCTGATCATCCCGCGGCCAATCGGATGGGTCGGGACCGTTGACATTGAAGGGAGGCGAAACCTGGCTCCCTTCTCGTACTTCAATGCCGTCGCCGCCACACCGCCTACCGTGATCTTCTCGACCGGCCGGCCGGGCGGCAACATGAAGGACTCTCTGGCCAACGTCATCGCAACCGGTGAGTTCACCTTGAGTATCGTGGACGAGGACCTGGTCGCCGCCATGCACGACACCTCAACTGAGTTTCCCGCCGACGTCGACGAGTTCGACGAAGTCGGCCTCGCTGCTGTTGGAGGCGATGTTGTTGCCGCACCGATGGTTGCTGAAGCAAAGGTCAATTTGGAGTGCCGGGTGTTGCAGATAGTTGACCTGGGTGACCCCGCGACAGCATCGGTGGTATTCGGTGATGTGCTGCGCATCCACGTCGCTCCCACCGTACTTGACGGAACCAGGATCAAGCACAGGGAACTGCGCGCCGTCGGGCGCATCGCCGGTAAGACTTACGTCACAACCGCAGACTCGCTATTCGAGGTTGAATCATGAGCGAGACGATCCGCACCTATCGCGATGAAGATCTCGATACATGCCGGGAGCTGTGGGTTGAGTTGACCGAATGGCATCGATCCATCTACAACAGCCCCGGCATCGGGGGTAACGATCCTGGATTGCAGTTCGACGAGCATCTGACCAAGGTCGGTCCCGGCCACATCTGGCTGGCTGAAATCAACGGAACGGCCGTCGGCATGGTGGGGCTGATCCATGATGCGGCTGAGGGCTCGGTCGAAGTTGAGCCGCTGATCGTGAGGCCCGATGCGCGCGGCCGCGGTATCGCGCGTCGCCTGATCGATATCGTGGTGGAAGCGACCCGTGCGTTCGGAGTGCGTGATGTCAATGTTCGTGCCGTCGGGCGCAATGCCGAAGCCATTTTGCCACGACCTCGGCTTTGACACTATCGGCTATGTCGAACTGTTCCGCGACTTGCGGCCCACAACCGAACAGCCGTGGCGGGACGGCGAGACCATCGCAGACCGCCGCTTCCGGGTCAAAAGACGTCGGCCCGCTACAACCGGTCCCAGGGAATCGCTCCGATGATCAGGGCGAGCGTCACAACGAATGAACCTCCGGATACCAGGTTCGACCGCACATCTGCCCGACGCTTGGCCAGGGCCAATCCCAGGTGGGCGACGACGAGAGCCGCGAGCATGAAGGAAGGGTGGACTACCTTGAAGAAGAAGGTCTCGCTCCACGTGTCGTCGTAGATCCAAATGACTATGCCAATCGAGACCTGGACGTCAATCGTCATCACCCCGATTTGGAACAGGCCCGACTTCCAAACGGCTCGCCGGCGATACCGATCCAAGCCGATGACGACCCCGGCGAGCAGCGCCACGAGCACCAACCAGCGGACCCAGGAGTGAACCGTTACGAGCGTTTCCAACCTTGCAATCTCCTCGAGGACTCAGGGCGCGCATTGTGGTCGCTGTGCGAGACGACTCCTATTCCTCAGGCTTAACCGAGACCTCGACTCTGCGGATCCGGCGGCGACGGACGACAGCAACTCTGAGCCGACACTCGCCTGCGTCGATCTCCCGGCCAACCCGGGGCAACTCTCCGGCGAGCCCCATCACGAGCCCGCCAACGGTGGTCCAGTCCCCTTCCGGCAGATTCACCCCGATGCTGCGGGCTAGATCCTCGGTAAGCACCCGCCCATCGACTAGCCAGCGCCGGTTCCCCAGTTGCCGCAACAACGGTGCGGCCACATTGCCTTCCTCGCTGACGACCCCAAACAGCTCTTCCACGATGTCTTCGATGGTAACCATGCCGGCGGTCCCCCCGTGCTCATCGATCACGACGGCAACGTGGATCCCTCCCGCTTGCATCTCTCGTAGTAGATCGAGCACTCGCTTGGATTCCGCGACCAGCAGGGGTGGATAGGACAGATCAGCAACCAAACTCGCTGGGGTGGCAACAAGATCGCGTTGCCTGACCACCCCGATGATGTTGTCGATTGCGCCGTCATACACCGGTAGCCGACGATGGCCGGCTGCGAGCGCGGTTTCTGCCGCCTCCTCAGCGGTTGCCGAGGCGGGGACGGCAACTATGTCGACCCGGGGCACCATCACCTCTTCGGCGACACGATCCCCGAGCCGGAACGCCCCCTCTATGAGACTGAGGTCGGCCGTTGTGATCTCACCCTCGGTTGCTGCGGCCGCCGCCAGGCTACGCAACTCCCGCTCGGTGACGGTTGGGGTTGTTGCGATGCCCCGGCCCGGTGCATGAAGGTCGGCGAACCTCACCAGTAGCGAGACGACGGGTCGCAGCAACGACGTGAGCAAGCCGATCGGATAGGCGAGCGCCATCACGACGGAAGCCGCGTTGTGATAGGCGTATGTCTTCGGAATAGCTTCGGAATAGACGAACAGGAACATGGTCAGGACGAAGGACGCAACAGTCACCCCGAAGCTGCCGAACCATCGCTCCGCAAGAATCCCGGTAATCGTTGCCGCCCCGATCTGCACCAACAGGACAACAAGAAGGATGGTGTTGAGAACCCGGGGCAAATCATCGAGAAGTCCCAGGGTACGAAGTGCACGACGGCTCCCATCTTCAGCATGTCCCGCGATGCGAACCCGCGATACCCGCACCAGCGCGGTCTCCGCGGCCGCCAGCACAACTGCTACCGCAAAGAGCCCAACAAAGAGCGCAATAAGACTGCCGTCCCTATCCAGATCCACATCCCAATTGTGCCACGTTATGTCAGTCCCCTCCGACAACACCGCAAGCCACAGGTATCAGTCCCCCTCCGGGGGAAAGTACCGCAGCGGCGGAGCCGCTGGTGTAGGGGTACTCACCTCGGTGAGTACCCGTTATCCCCTTGGCTTTGGGGTTGGATTGCCGGCACAGTCGAGACCTTCGCCGGGGCGGTAGCGGGCTTGGACCGAGTCCTCGAACACCACCCCGTCCGGGTCGGTACGGCTGCGGAACGTCTCGACGGAGGTGCAGGCTCCGGACCGCCAACTGCTTTGACCCGATTGCTCGACCGCCCAGTACTTCGTCGAGTACATCTGCACGGTGATCGACGTATCGGTGTACTCGGTCCAGATCAACACGGCATAGGGAGTGTTGTTCACCACGGCCAGGTCGACATCCGGGTAATTCAAGGTTGCCTCTCGCCCATAGGGATAACGGCTGATGTAGATGGTGTGCGACTGGTAGTCGTCGAGTTCGAGACCGGCAAAGAAGGCGGCGTTGAACATCGTGGTGGCGAACTGGGAGATGCCGCCACCGATGTCGTCCTTGAAATGTCCCTGCTGGATGGTGCCCGCAGCAACGAATCCCTTCTCTGCGGTGCGTTCACCGACAAAATCGTTGACCGAGAACCGCTCCCCCGGATCCATCACCACACCTCGAATGATGTCGGCGATGCGATGAATATTGTCGACCCGCCCCCCACAGCACGCATGATTGGTAGTGAACTCGCCGACCAGTTCGGCAATGCCCATATCGATGACACGACTGGCACCACCATCAGCCTCGGCGGGCCGGACCGGCAAGAACACAAAGGAGTTGCCGCCGTTGACCGCCCCGCGATAGATGACCTCTGCGGCGCCACTATCACAGCAGGTCATGGCCGGGTCGCCCTCGAGCTCAAGGCTGACTTCACCATCCTCCACCCTATAAACAGGCTGCGGGAGAGGCGACACAAAGCCGTCGAGGAGACGCTCGAGGGATTCCAGCACCCTGTCCTCGTTGAATACCGGCTCCAAGCCATCGATGCCAACCTCTGAGTCAATCCAGCGGGTGATCGAGGTCGTGCCCACATATGCGGTTGCACCGTTCACCCGAACTGTGAGGTTCTCATCGGTCAACTCAGCGGCCGTGGCGAGAGCTAACGAAACATGGGTCTCGTCAAAACGGGGAGCCATAGGGTTCCAGGTGACATCCACGGAAAAGGGGGGTAGCCCAAATGCGACCTCGGCGGCCAATGTTTCCGCGACCAATGCCGGGTCGAGGTACTCGCCGTCCACTCCAGGGGTCACGACGATCTCACCTGTGGCGGCGGTGAAGCTGGGCTCGATCGGAGCGACCCGAACCCAACCAGGTGCCGACCTGATCATGCCCCGAGCTACATCAGAGTCGATCCGGTAGATCGGTGATACATCGACCGGCGACCGGAACCCGGAGACCCAGGAAGTGAAGGCATCAATCGGGTTGGCATCACGTCCAGCATCGAGAACCGCCACCCGCAGCGCCCCTTTGTCGACGCTGATCCCGGCTTCGGCATTGGTGACAACGACCTCGATTCCCTCGGCTCTAATCGCAACCGGATCGTTGGCGTGTTGGGCAGCTAATTCCTCGATGATGACATCGAGATCTTCCACAAGAAGCCCGCCTACGGGTATGCCTGCCAACGTCACATTTCGGTTGACCTGATCCGAGTGAATCATCTTGTCGACACCCCATGCAGCAACCGCCGTCAGGAGAATCCCGAGCGTGGCTACAAGAAGGACGAAGAGGGTGCGGATGGACCAACGAGACATGGCGACGGAGATGATAGGCCACTCAAACCGATGTGTCGCATATGTATCGATTCGATATGTCTATATCGAATCGATATAGTGGAGGTCATGTTCGATCTTGCGGTCCTTGGCTTGTTGCGCAAGCGCCCCCGTCACGGCTACGAATTGAAAACGCGTCTCACCGAGCTCGGGTTCCTCCGAGTTTCGTTTGGGTCGCTGTACCCGGCGTTACGCCGTCTCGAGAAACGCGAGTTCATCGAGGCACTTCGCCAGTCGGGACGACGCAAGACATACCGGCTGACAGAGACCGGAGAGCAAGAGCTCGCCAGGATCCTCGACTCGTCGGACGACGACGAAGATCGTCGCTTCAACATGAGGCTGGCCTTCTTCGAGTATCTCGAACCGGGTGCCCGTCTCCGCTCACTGAAGCGTCGCCGCAGCCATCTCGTGACTCGTCTCAAGAACGCACAGACAGCCCTGCAGCACACGAAGGCTGAAGGGCCCATCGATCACTACACCGCAGCATTGCTGCAGCACAACATCGGGACCACCGAGTCAGACATTGGCTGGCTCGATCAGCTCATTGCGTATGCGCGTACCGAGCAGGTAGCCGAGGTTCCCCGGACCCTCACAGGAGGAAAGTAATGAGCAAAGTCAAGGTTGCAATTGCCGGTATTGGCAACTGCGCCAACTCCCTGATTCAGGGCGTCGAGTACTACGGCAATGCCGATGCCGCCACCGATGTACCCGGGTTGATGCACATCGACTTCGGCGGCTATCACGTCGGCGACGTCGAATTTGTCGCCGCGTTCGATGTCGACAGCACCAAGGTCGGCCAGGACCTGTCGAAGGCCATGTGGGCCGGCGAGAACAACACCATCAAGTTCGCCGACATCTCCCAGGTTGGGATCGAAGTCCTGCGCGGACCGACACTCGATGGTCTTGGCAAGTACTACAACGGCACCATTGAAGAGTCGCCGGAAAAGCCTGTCGACGTGGCTCAGGTTCTGCGCGATACCGGTGCGGATGTGCTCGTTGCCTATTTGCCGGTCGGTTCCGAGGACGCACAGAAGCTCTACGCCCAAGCCGCTCTTGATGCCGGCGTCGGCTTTGTAAATGCCATCCCGGTGTTCATCGCTTCCGATCCGGTATGGGCCAAGAAGTTCAAGGACGCCAACCTCCCCATCGTCGGCGACGACATCAAATCGCAGGTGGGTGCCACGATCCTGCACCGCAACCTGGCACGCTTGTTCGAAGACCGCGGGGTTGTCATCGAGCGCACCTACCAGCTCAACGTTGGCGGCAATATGGACTTCATGAACATGCTGGAGCGCGACCGTCTCGAGTCGAAGAAGATCTCGAAGACACAGTCGGTCACGTCACAAATCGACAACGGGATCGCCGAGCGTGACGTACACATTGGCCCCTCCGATCACATCCCGTGGCTGACAGACCGCAAGTGGGCCTACATCAGGATCGAAGGCCGTTCCTTTGGTGACGTGCCACTCAACGCTGAGGTCAAGCTCGAGGTATGGGATTCACCAAACTCGGCCGGGGTCATCATCGATGCCGTCCGCGCCGCCAAGATCGCTATGGATCGTGGGATGGGTGGGCCACTACTCGCCGCATCGTCCTACTTCATGAAAAGCCCTCCGATCCAGTATCGCGACACCGATGCGATCGAGAATCTCGAGGCATTTATCGACGGGGAAGACGCCACCGCGGCCGATCTGGCCGAGTACGTCCAGTAATGCCCGAAGACGGCGGGTCGACGAGAAGGGGTGCCTACGGGGCGCCCCTTCCTTGTAGCTATTCCAGCAGCGTTGCGGGCACCACCGTCACCGTCACGGGTCCCACATCAAGCCTGGCTTCTGTTTCGTCTGAATGCCGGCCAGCCTCGCTATAGGCCGTCGCTCCGGCAGACAACCGATACTGGATGATCTCCGGGCCGTCGGGGTCGATCAC
>JAYEIP010000168.1:0-9826 GCA_034660155.1 Actinomycetota bacterium
CAGGTCTTCCTTGGTGACTTCCCGATGATGACGCCAAACGGCACATTCATCATTAACGGGACGGAGCGGGTTGTTGTGAGCCAACTCGTGCGTTCACCGGGCGTCTACTTCGATCTCACGATCGACAAGACATCTGACAAGGACATCTACGCCGCCAAGGTCATTCCCGGGCGCGGTGCCTGGCTCGAGTTTGATATCGACAAGAAGGACACCGTCGGTGTCCGGGTAGATCGCAAGCGTCGTCAGTACATCACCACTTTCCTGCGCGCCCTCGGCTTTGGCGAGAGCGACGAAGAGCTTCTCGCTCTGTTCAACGGTTCGGAGCTGATTGCCAATACGTTGGAGAAGGACCCGGCTACGACCAAGGACGAGGCTTTGCTCGACCTGTATCGCAAGCTGCGTCCGGGTGAGCTGACCACCATCGAGTCGGCCCGTGGCCTCATCAATAATCTCTTTTACAACGCAAAGCGATACGACCTCACCAGGGTCGGTCGTTACAAGTTAGACCTCAAGTTCAGCCGCAAGCCGGTCGGGCTCGATGCCTACGACGCTGACGAGCATGGTTTGCTCAGCCACGAGGACATGCTGGCGACGATCGGTTATCTGATCGCGCTCCGCACGAAGACGCCCGGGTACCGGGTCGACGATATCGACAACTTCACCAACAGGCGGGTGCGGACCGTCGGTGAGCTGATCCAGAACCAGATTCGAGTTGGTCTAACCCGTCTCGAGCGTGTGGTCCGCGAGCGGATGACAACCCAGGACCCCGAGGCAATCACGCCGCAGAGTCTGATCAACATCCGCCCCGTAGTGGCTTCCATCAAGGAGTTCTTCGGGACGAGCCAGCTGAGCCAGTTCATGGATCAGCCCAACCCGCTTGCCAGCCTCACTCACCGCCGGCGTCTATCGGCACTGGGCCCGGGCGGTCTTTCCAGGGAACGAGCCGGCTTCGAGGTTCGAGATGTGCACCCGTCGCACTATGGCCGGATGTGCCCGATCGAAACCCCCGAGGGTCCCAATATCGGCCTCATCGGATCGCTCGCGACCTATGCCAAAGTCAATCGCTACGGCTTCATCGAGACGCCTTACCGGCGTGTCGTCAAGGGCAAGGTCACCAAGCGGATCGACTACCTGACTGCGGCGGCTGAAGAAGACCACATCATTGCGCAGGCCAACGCCATGTTGAACGACGACGGTACCTTTGAAAAAGATCGGGTGCTCGTTCGCAGGACGGGTGGCGAGGTCGATCAGGTGTCAGGTGACCAGATCGACTACATGGACGTTTCCCCGAAGCAGCTGATTTCTGTTTCGACGGCGCTGATTCCCTTCCTCGAGCATGACGATGCCAACCGGGCCTTGATGGGCTCGAACATGCAACGCCAGGCAGTGCCGTTGCTGCAGGCTGATGCTCCGCTGGTGGGCACCGGTGTCGAAGAGCGTGCGGCCCATGACAGCGGGGATGTGATCCTCAGCCCGATTGCCGGCACTGTCGTTGAGGTAACCGGCGAGCACATCATCGTGAAGGAAACCACGACCAACAAGAAGCATACGCTCAAGCTAAAGAAGTTTGAGCGGTCTAACCAGGGCACTTGCATCAATCAAAAGGCCCGTGTGGTTGAAGGTGAGAAGGTCACAGCCGGCGCTCTGATTGCCGACGGGCCGTCGACAGACGACGGTGAGCTGGCACTCGGCCGTAACCTCCTAGTGGCGTTCATGCCGTGGGAGGGCTACAACTACGAGGACGCCATCATCTTGTCCGAGAGGCTGGTGAAGCACGATCTGCTGACCTCGATTCACATCGAAGAGCATGAGATCGATGCTCGTGACACCAAGCTCGGCGCGGAAGAGATCACGAGGGACATTCCCAACGTCGCTGAAGAGGTCCTCCGCGACCTGGACGACCGCGGCATCATCCGGATCGGTGCCGAAGTTGGTCCCGGCGACTACCTCGTCGGCAAGGTCACACCAAAGGGTGAAACTGAGCTGACCCCGGAGGAGCGCCTGCTGCGCGCTATTTTCGGGGAGAAGGCACGTGAGGTACGCGATGTGTCGCTCAAGGTTCCTCACGGTGAGAGCGGTAAGGCAATCGCTATCAAGGAGTTCCGGCGCGAGGACGGCTTCGATCTTCCCCCGGGAATGAACGAACTTGTCCGGGTCTACGTTGCCAAGCAGCGCAAGATCTCTGCCGGTGACAAGCTGGCGGGTCGTCACGGCAACAAAGGTGTCATCGCCAAGATCCTCCCGGAAGAGGACATGCCATTCCTCGAGGACGGCACACCGGTCGACATCATCTTGTCGCCGCTCGGTGTCCCGTCACGGATGAATCTCGGCCAGGTGTTAGAGACACATCTCGGCTGGGCTGCCTCACGCGGTTGGAAGCCGTTCGACGATATTCCCAGCCCGGCTGCGAAGGGCGCCGACGCCTGGCAGACGGTGGCAACACCGGTGTTCGACGGTGCTGGTGAACGTGAGCTTGTCAAGCTGCTCGAGGTGACGCATCCGACTGATGATGGCTTGGCCCTCGTCGACGGCACTGGAAAAGCTCGGCTCTACAACGGGCGTACCGGCGAGGCATTCGATTCGCGGGTCACCGTTGGTTACATATACATCTTGAAGCTCATCCACCTTGTGGACGACAAGATTCACGCCCGTTCGACCGGTCCCTACTCGATGATCACCCAGCAGCCGCTCGGTGGTAAGGCGCAGTTCGGTGGCCAGCGGTTCGGCGAGATGGAGGTCTGGGCACTCGAGGCGTATGGCGCTGCCTATGCGCTCCAGGAGTTGCTCACCATCAAGTCCGACGACGTTAAGGGTCGCGTCAAGGTCTACGAAGCGATCGTCAAGGGAGAGAACATCCCCGAGCCGGGCATACCCGAATCGTTCAAGGTACTAATGAAAGAAATGCAGAGCCTCTGCCTCAACGTCGAAATGTTGTCGGCTGGTGAGGAAGTTGAGCTGAAGGAACTCGAGGAAGACGTGTTCCGCACGGCTGCTTCCCTTGGCATCGATATCTCCAGGCCGGAGCGAGCTGAGGTTGAAGTTTGATGGGGGCATTGACAATGGTTGCTGGCATCCAAGCTGGAAGGTGGGCTCTACGTGGCTGACTTGTTTGATGAATTAAAGATCTCCCTCGCCAGCTCCGACCAGATTCGATCGTGGTCGTTTGGCGAGGTCAAGAAGCCGGAGACGATCAACTACCGGACGTTGAAGCCGGAGAAGGACGGTCTCTTCGACGAACGTATCTTCGGGCCTACGAGAGATTGGGAGTGCTACTGCGGCAAGTACAAGCGTGTCCGTTTCCGCGGCATCACTTGTGAGCGCTGTGGTGTTGAGGTGACCCGATCCAAGGTTCGCCGCGAGCGCATGGGTCACATCGAACTGGCTGCGCCCGTAACCCATATCTGGTTCTTCAAGGGTGTGCCGAGCCGCCTCGGCTATCTGCTGGACATGTCACCAAAGGACCTAGAGAAGGTCATCTACTTCGCGGCCTACCTCATCACGTCGATCGATGACGAGAAGCGTCAAGCAGACCTGTCGGAACTCGAAGAGGCAACCACCCATGAGCTCGGGATGATTGGCAACGAGTTCGCGGAGTGGAAAGAGAGCCGTCTGCAGCAACTCGAAGCCGAACTCAAGCAGATGGAAGACGCCGATGCCCCAACCTCGGAGATTTCCTCTCGTCGCCGTGACGTCGATCGTGAGATCAAGGACCGCGACGAGCGCGCCGCGGTAGAAGAAGAGCTTCTCAAAGAGGCTTTTGACACCTTCAAGACCCTCAAGCCGAAGCAGCTGATCGAATCCGAGCAGCTGTGGCGTGAGATCGCCGATCGCTACGGGGACTACTACAGCGGTGGGATGGGCGCCGAATGGGTCAAGGACCTCATCACCAAAACTGATCTGGAAAATGAGATGGAACTGCTTCGGAACGATCTCGAAGCACGATCGCAGCAGCGTCGCCAGCGCGCCATGAAGCGACTCAAGGTCGTCAGCCCGTTCGCTGCCGGCAGGAACGATCCCGCCGGGATGATCCTCGAGGCTGTGCCGGTGATCCCTCCGGATCTCCGTCCGATGGTTCAGCTCGATGGTGGTCGCTTTGCGACATCTGACTTGAACGATCTCTATCGCCGGGTGATCAACCGTAACAATCGTCTCAAGCGACTCCTCGACTTGGGTGCTCCTGAGATCATTGTCAACAACGAGAAGCGAATGCTCCAGGAGGCAGTCGATGCCCTGTTCGACAACGGGCGGCGTGGCCGCGCCGTTACCGGCCCGGGCAGCCGTCCTCTGAAATCGCTGTCTGACATGCTGAAGGGCAAGCAGGGGCGTTTCCGCCAGAATTTGCTTGGTAAGCGTGTTGACTACTCGGGCCGTTCCGTCATCGTTGTTGGGCCGCAGCTCAACCTTCATCAGTGTGGTTTACCGCGGATGATGGCGCTTGAGTTGTTCAAGCCCTTCGTTATGAAGCGCTTGGTCGACCTCGATCATGCCCAGAACATCAAGGCAGCAAAGCGCATGGTCGAGCGGCGTCGCCCCCAGGTGTGGGATGTGCTCGGCGAGGTTGTGCAGGAGCATCCCGTTTTCCTCAACCGTGCACCGACATTGCACCGCCTCGGTATCCAGGCTTTTGAGCCGGTGCTGGTTGAGGGCAAAGCAATCCAGATCCACCCCCTCGTCTGCGAAGCTTTTAACGCCGACTTCGATGGGGATCAGATGGCCGTCCACCTGCCGCTCTCGGCAGAGGCCCAGGCTGAGGCCCGGGTTCTAATGTTGTCGACCAACAACATGTTGTCGCCGGCGTCGGGTCGGCCAATTGTGACGCCGTCGCAGGACATGGTCATCGGTATGTTCTACCTCTCCGAGTCCGTCGAAGACGGCAAGGGACATGGTCGGACGTTTGCCGATATTGATGAAGCAGCTATGGCCTACGAACTCGGTGACATCGACCTCCACGCCAAGATCAAGCTGCGTGTCGGTTCGCTGGCAGGCAATCCCGAGCGTCATGTCGCGCTATATGACGCGATCGGGCACCTAACGACCGAAGAGCCCATTGATGGCGACGCCTTGTTCGAGACGACGTACGGTCGGGCATTGATGAACACTGCTTTCCCTGATTCGTTTCCGTTCATTAATGCCCCGGTCATCAAGTCTGATGTCAGGGCACTGGTGGCTGAGGTGATCAATGACTACGACAAGCCGGACGTGGCTGCCACTCTTGACTCGATCAAGAGTCTTGGCTTCAGGTTTGCGACGAAGGCTGGCTTGACGATCGGGCTGGAAGATGTGAAGACCCCTCCGGAGAAGGCGAAGATCATCGACGCGTATGACGTTCGGGCTTCCAAGGTCGAGTCTTTGTATCTCAAGGGCGTCATCACCGACGACGAGCGGCGCCAAGAACTGATCGAGATTTGGACCGAGGCCACCGACGAGGTGAAAGACGCCATGCAGGCGACCCTCGAGGCGGAAAAGTTCAACCCGATTGACATGATGGTGCGTTCCGGTGCTCGCGGCAACATGATGCAGCTGCGTCAGATTGCCGGTATGCGTGGCCTGGTGGCCAACCCGAAGGGTGACATCATTCCACAGCCGATCAAGTCCAACTTCCGTGAGGGACTTTCGGTGCTCGAGTACTTCATCTCGACGCACGGTGCCCGCAAAGGCTTGGCCGATACGGCGCTCCGTACCGCCGACTCGGGCTACCTGACCCGGCGTCTGGTCGATGTATCGCAGGAGATCATCATCCACGATGACGAGACTGACGACACCGGTCTGGCTATCAGTGTCCGCGATGGAGACAAGCCGATCCGCAATCTGCGCAATCGGATCTATGGCCGGGTCCTCGCCGAAGACGCCAAGGTCGGGCGCAAGCTCGTTGAGACCAAGTATGGCGTCAAACTGCGCGCCGGCGAGCTGATCGACCGTGACGCTCTCCAGGCGATTGGGGACGAGGCCGAGCTCGAAGAGGTTCGGGTGCGGTCGCCGCTCACCGATCAGTCTCGCTATGGGATCAGCAAAGCTTCATACGGCCTCAGTCTGGCAACGGGTTTTCCGGTCGAGTCGGGTGAAGCGGTCGGCATCATGGCCGCCCAGTCAATCGGTGAGCCGGGTACCCAGCTGACAATGCGTACTTTCCACACAGGTGGTGTGGCCGGTGAGGACATCACTCACGGTCTGCCGCGCGTTGTGGAGCTGTTCGAGGCCCGCACCCCGAAGGGCAAGGCGATCCTTGCTGAGCACGGTGGTGTGGTGCAGCTATTCGACGACGAAGAAGGTCGTCGGATACTGGTTGCCGACAAGGAGCAGGAGACGGAGTATCCGCTGCCGCGGCGTGCTCGGATCCGCGTTGCCGAAGGTGACATGATCGAGCCCGGATCCCAGCTCACCGAGGGTCCGTTGGACCCGAAAGAGGTGCTGGAGATCCAGGGAGTGCGTGCTGCTCAGCGTTACCTGGTCGACCAGGTACAAGAGGTGTATCGCAGCCAGGGCGTCGACATCCACGACAAGCACATCGAGCTGATTGTGCGTCAGATGTTGCGCAAGGTCCGCGTGGTGAACTCAGGCGACTCGCACTTCCTGCCGGCTGAGCTGGTCGATGAGCAGGAGTTCCGCGACGTGAACCGTTCGTTGGTCGAAGAAGGCAAGGCGCCGGCCGAGGGTCGACCCGAGCTGATGGGTATCACGAAGGCTTCCCTGGCTACCGATTCCTGGCTGTCAGCGGCATCGTTCCAAGAAACGACCCGGGTGCTTACCGAAGCTTCGCTCCAGGCCAAGTCGGACTTTATGCGAGGTCTCAAGGAGAATGTCATCATCGGCAAGCTGATTCCGGCGGGGACCGGCAGCACCAATTACCAGTCGATCCAGCCTTCGTTGCCGGATGCGACCGTGGTGTCTGCATTGGGACTGTTCGGAGATGCGCCGCCGGAGAGCATCGGCTCCGAGGAAGCGCTACCCGCAGATCCCGCCCAGTGGCTGGCCAGCCTCGGTGCTCAATCAGGCGATGGCGAGCCAGAAGAGTAGAAGAAGCTACTACTAGTAAGCGTGAGGGCCCCCGCGATCGGGGGCCTTTGCCTTTGGTGGCCTGGTTCGGAAACCCGGTTCGGACACCTGCTCAGACCCCCCTAATGGGGGTCTACCCCCGGCTGCGCCGGCGGTACCTTCCCCCCGAAGGGGGACTGATAGCCGCCGCTTGCGGCAACTCTGATACCTAGTACCTAGTGCTTAGTACGGGTCCAAGCGAGAGACCGGTGGAGTTGCCCGGTTCCCATGGAGTTGCGGAGCAACTCCCAAGGAACCGGATTTCATCCGGTTCCCGTCCACCACTTCACCGCCCTCGCCAGTAGCGTCGCGGCCTGATCGCGGAAGACTGGTTCTTGGGGGCAGTAATGGTCGGTTGTGTCGTGACAGCCTCTGGTGATTCCGATGGCGGCGATGGCGTTGATATCGGCTTCGAAGACGCTGTTCCCATCGTCGATGAATTGGTCCACCTCCGACGCGGGGATCGCTAACGCCCGTTTCAAGAACGCGGCGAACTGGCCTCGAGTGACCTGATCATCGGCACAAGAGGTGGCCGGGCCACATCCTTTGATCACACCGGCGGCGGCCAGGCGGTTCATCGACGATTCGGCCCAGTGCCCCTCATCGTCGGTGAAGAAGTCCTCGCTTGTCGCTGGGGGCCGCACGATTCTGTCGAGGAGGGCGGCCGTTTCGGCTCTGGTGAGTGCCTGTCCGGGGCAATACAGCTCGGTGCCGCAGCCAAATATGTACTGCTGCTGAAACATCCACTCGATGTCATTTTCGTGCTGATTGCCGTCGTCGTCGGTGAAGCGGTTGGGGCAACCGACCCGCCCCGCGTCGCTGATGGCGAGATCGTCGATACGTAACGTCAGATCACGATCGTTGGGAATAGTGGAACCACCGAAGTAGACATTTAGCCAGAAGGTGCGGATGTCGAGCCAGTCCTCTGCCTCGCGACGGAACCGGAGACCATCGCGGGAGAAGGCGAGTTCGTTGTCTACCCATCCCTGGAGAACGCCGTCGGTTTGACCGGGAGTGTTCATCTGGACGTGACCCTCGATGCAATACCACCAGTCCTGGTCGAGTACTCCGTCGTCGTCCCACAGCATGAACTCACCGCAGGTGCCGGGTTGATCGAGGTGATACACGTAGTAGCCGATAGGAACTTGATCGGGCTCGACTCCACCAAAGCCGGCGGGTTCGAACAACATGCGCGCCGACCATCCGGGATACGTCTCGGTCGAAGGATTGCATCCCCTTGCGGTGAAATTGGGCATGCCGGCGAGGCCCGGCAGCTTGCCGCTCGTGATTGGCTCGAAGTCGTCGAGACGGATGCGATAGCGGAACCAGGCCTCGTCCACATCGTCGGGGAATCTCCACAGGGGCCCGGTGCCGCGTCGCTCGTTCGGCGGGATGTTGACTTGCAGGCCGTTCTCTTGATAACCACGAACGATGGAGGTGTTCTTGTCGTCTTGGAACCGCCAATCGATCCAGGTGTCGTGCCACTCCTCAGCTTCGAATTGTTCGAACAAGGGGAGGGTCGGAGGCGGCGGCTCGTCGGGTGGAGGTTCCTCTTGTGCGATAACGCTTGTTGGGAGGAGGAGGGTCGCCAAGCCCAGAATGAGCATTAGGATTCGTGAGGGTCGCTGCATGCAGAGGAGGGTAACCAAGCACGGCAGCTATTCCTCGACACAACTACACCGGGTGCGGTATCTAGACAACATCGCAGCCCTTACAATTGCCCCATGCTCCGTTTTGCAGTCTTCCGGGTTCCAGTTGCCGTTCATTGGTCGTTCGCTCTGATCGGCCTTCTCTTTCTTGGCGACTCCAGCGGGCCGGAAGTGGTTGGTTCGGTCGTAGGCATCTTCCTTGCCGTTCTATCCCATGAATTGGGGCATGCGCTGACGGCTCGAAGCTTTGGCGCCAACCCCGTGACGATCACTCTGTTCGGGCTCGGTGGCCTTACCCAGTACCCGGCCGATGCCCGGCTGACTCCGGGACGGAGGTTCCTCATCGCAGCTTCCGGTTCGGCCGTCGGCATGACCCTGGGTGGCCTGCTGTGGCTCAGCCGCAACAGCGATTTCGTACGTGGTCTCTTTCCCTTCGCCCACGCTTTGGTCTGGGGATTCATCCTCGCCGGGCTCATCTGGGGCGCTCTCAACTGGCTACCGATCCTCCCCCTCGATGGCGGCAATATGGCGTGGAACGCACTCGAGATCGTGACTCCGACCTATGCGTTACGCATCGCCAAGGGTCTGACGATCATCACGGCAGGCGTTGCAGCCTATCTAGCAATCCACCTGTGGGACGCAACGTTCGGTGCGATTTTTGTGGGGGTGATCGCCCTCCAGGGTTTGCGGATGCCGGAACGGGACGCCGTCGCTAAACCACGGCCCCAACGCCGGCCTTCTCCGGAGGAGAGCGAGTCCTTGTTGTCTATCTTTGATAAGCCCCGGGACCAGGATTGAGTTCGCCATATGGCATTAGTTGACTCAACCGAGTCCCAGTCACCTGCGCTGCAGGCGATGCAACTTGTAATCATCGTCATCGTGATGATGTGGCTCATCGAGGTGATCGACGGCTTGCTGTTGGATAATCGGCTCGACGGGCAGGGGATAGTTCCCCGCACCTTCAGCGGTCTTGACGGGATTCTGTGGGCGCCTCTTCTCCACGGAGGCTTTGGCCACCTAATCGCCAACACCGTTCCCTTCTTCATCTTGGGAGCTTTTGTAGCCCTCCAGGGACCACGAAGATGGCTTGCTGTAACGGCGTTCGTGGTCGTCGTGGGAGGGTTGGCCACCTGGCTGGTAGCCCG
>JAYEIP010000169.1:0-1951 GCA_034660155.1 Actinomycetota bacterium
GCCGTGGGGATGCCCGTCGCACTGTCGATACCGTTGTCGCTCTTTGGCGGGTTCGTGTCGGTGTTCATCCCCGCGATCGGTACATATATCGGTGGCGCGATCCCCACGGCCACCATCGTGAAGAAGAACCCGAATCCGTTGATGACCATCAAGATCATCCGGGAGTAGAAGTAGCCACCGGTCTGGATGATCGCCTGGTCCCAGGTCCAACCGATCTGTTGCTGCATCTTCGGGCTGAACAGACGCAACACTGCCCGCTGTACCTGTGGTGCCTCGGCCGTGAAGTAGAACGTGAACATGGCGATCGTTGCCAGATTGAAGATCAAGCTAATCCCGGTCGTAGCGATGCCCAGCACCGTGCCGAACGCACCGGCCGCCCAGTCCTGGAGCGCAACGTCGGTTCCCGCCGCAAGGTCGGCTGCTGTATCGATGTCGGTGATCTCGAAACCAAGGTTATCGTTCGTGAATTCACTCAGGTTGTTGATCCATTCGCCCCCCTTCGCGCCGATCGCGGTGGCGAGCTCGGCGATCGCGGGAATCAACACCACGATCATGAACACCACGAACAAGGCACCTACGACGTAGATAACGCCGGTGGCCGAACCGCGGCGCCACTCGTACCTGTCGGTGAGCCAGCGCACCGCCGGTTCCAGGGCGAGACTGAAGAAGAACGAGATGGCCACCATCGACACGATGCCCGATGCCTGGTCAAACGCCCACAACAAAACGAGTGTTCCCAGAATCGCCCCGATGGCCTGCCAGATGAACTTGCCGGAGATGGCAACCACGATCTCGCCGTTCGAGGTTCCCCCATCTTGGACCGGCAGATTCCTCTCGTCAGTTCGCTGCTCGCCTGATTCCGACATCACTACCCTCCACACTCGCCGATTGCAGGATCGTACACCAACGCCGCGCCCACACGGTGAAGCTCGCCTCCTCCCGGAGACGAGCACTGCCGCGACCGTCGGCCCTACGGGGCGGGTGAGGATTCCTCACCCGCCCCGTCAGACCCCGGTCATTCCACCCGTCGGTTCGCCGTTAGGCGTCCTCGGATTTCTGTTTCTTGGCTTGCGCCTTCGACTTTGCACCCTGGGCGGCTGACTTTGAAGAGTCCCAGGCCTCGTTGGCTGCCCTGCCGACGTGGTGGCCGGCACGTTTCATCCCTGCAAGGAAGTCGGCCGTAGCGCCCTCGTCCGTTATGTCGATGGTCTCGACCGCAAAGCCGTCCTCGGTGGCGACATAGCGTGCGCCGAGCGCTTCGTCTCGGCCGACGACGACGGCCGCTCCGCTGACCTCATCGTCGCCAACAGACGACTGCCAGGCGGCAAGCCCTTGATCGGCTGCCAGGACTGAGTAGGCAACGTCGTGGCCGGTCTCCAATTGATCGGCGACACTCTGCGATACCTCGGCAGTGAACATGTCTGCGCCGGTCTCTTCCAGTTCCTTGGCGATCTCGTCCACCCAGGTGTGCTCGACGACGGCCACCAGCGCCGATGATCCAGGCGTCAAGTTTTCACCCAGGTGCTCCAGCCGCTCGTCCTTGAACCCCGAGTCACGTAGCTTCGCCGACAATCCACCAATCAGCGCGCCGATAGCTACCGGGCCCGCCAGCGCAGCCCCCGCGACCAGACCGATCGCGGCACCAGCGACGCCACCAATCGAGGCGCCTTTTCCCCCGCCCATGTCGGCGGTCTCGGTGATACGAACCTTGCCCTTTGCGTCCTTGCGCAGGACTGCTGCGTTCGTGATCGCGATCAGCTTCTCTTTCTTGGCCTGCTTCAGATCGGCAAGTGCTTCCTTGGCACCGTCCTCGGTCTGGTAGGCCGCCACGATGAATTGAATTGGTGTATCAGTCATTCTCTCTTCCTTCGCTAATCCTCGTCGTCGATCTCAGACAACCTCGTCACCGTGAACCGCCAGGGCATAAATCATGAGCACGCTCATCGTGATG
>JAYEIP010000170.1:0-9823 GCA_034660155.1 Actinomycetota bacterium
GTCGAAACACGGCTGGGAGACCTTGTTGGTGATCTATGATCAGCAAGGTGCGGTGGAAGATTTGGAGATCGTGCACTTCTGGCAGGACCGGGCGCTCGATCTGGTCGGTCGTCGGATGTTCTTTGCGTCCGATGAGTTGTACCTTGTCGCGGGAATGCCGGTGCCGCAGGCCGCGGAATATGAGGGATTCGATCAACATGAGAATGGGATTGGGATGATTCGGAGTTTCCTCGATGAGCTCGAACAGATTGAAGGCGGCCGTCGCACCGCCTTTCCGGAGATGACCGGTGCCTGGAATCAGATCCCGGCCGCTCCGGCAGAGGGGTACCGCGAGCTTCGGCCGGAACAGCACGGCACCGGGGATGAGGCCGATGGCCCGGTGGTGATTGTCACCGGGGAGTACGGAGCCAAGGTCTTTGCCGGGGTGCTGCCCCGCCTGGAACGGCTCGCCGAGCGGAGGCTGCGGATACTGCCGGTGCGCAACGACTACTTCGGCGGCAACGTCGCCGTCGCTGGTTTGTTGGTGGGCGCTGATGTTGCCGCAGCATTGGAGGCCGACCGGGAACCTGTTCATCGGTACTTGATACCGAACACGGCCGTACCAGGAGGGCGCTTCCTCGACGATGTCGATATCGCGGAGGTCGCCGCCGCCACCGACATCCCGGTGGATGTCGTCCAGCCCACGGTGGCCGGCGTGTTGGCGGGAGCGCTCACATGAGTCGGCTACCCGTCGTCACCGTGCTGGGCCGGCCTAACGTTGGCAAGTCGACGTTGGTGAACCGCATTCTGCAGCGCAAAGCTGCCGTGGTGGACGAGCAGTCCGGGGTGACCCGGGATCGCCGCGAGTTCATCGCTGAGTGGCAAGGCACCCGGTTCCTGCTGATCGATACCGGTGGCTGGGAGTTGAACCCGGACGAAGAGTTGACCATGAACATCCGGGAGCAGGCGGAGGCGGCTGTCGGGGGAGCGGACCTGGTCATCTTTGTAGCCGATGCCACTTCCGCGATCGTCGACGATGACCAGGGAGTGGCCCGTTTGTTGCTCCGCAGCGGCGTTCCCCACCTGTTTGTCGCCAACAAGGTCGACGGCCCCAAACAAGAGGAAGACCTGGAACATCTCTGGGGCCTTGGCCTTGGCGAACCGATGCCGGTCAGCGCCCAGCACGGTCGCGGCGCCGGTGACTTTTTGGATGCCCTGGTCGAGCAGCTTCCTGTTCTCGAAGGTGAGGAGGAGCAGGCGGGGGTGGCGCGCCTGGCGATCATCGGCCGGCCCAACGTCGGCAAATCGACGTTGCTCAATCACCTGGCGGGCGTCGAACGGGTTTTGGTCTCCGATGTTCCCGGTACCACCCGTGACCCGATCAACCTCCTCATCGATATCGACGGTGAGCCCTTCGAGGTCATCGACACTGCGGGTATCAAACGGCGAACCAAGATCACCGACGATGTCGAGTTCTACGCCGTGTTGCGGGCCCGTGAGGTCCTGAAGAAGGCCGATGTCGCTTTGCTCATCGTCGATGGCACCAGAGGCGCCACCCATCAAGAGCAGCGGTTGGCCGAGGAGATCCGGGACGCCGGTGTCGGCCTGGTGGTGCTTCTCAATAAGTGGGACAGCGTCACTGAGGAGCAACGACTCGAGACTGAGGACTCGGTTGCGGACCGGTTGGCGTTTGTCTCATGGGCCCCGGTGTTGAGGATCGCGGCCAAAACCGGGAGCAGGTTGCACCGTCTCCCCGCCGCTATTCGGGCGGTGCTGGAGAACCGGGGACAGCGGGTACCGACTCCCGAGTTGAACCGGCTGGTGCGGCATTGGCAGGAGGCCCACCCCCCGCCGGTGAAGAAGGGGAAACGCCCCCGCATCATCTACGCGGTGCAGACCAGCAGCGGACCGCCGAGCTTCATCTTGTTTGTCCGTGGCGGCGACATCGGGCCGGATTACCTACGCTATCTGGAGAACCGGCTACGTGAGGAGTATGACTTCATGGGAACCCCGCTGTGGTTGACGGCGCGTCGCCGGCACAACCGGAGAGAGCAGTGAGCGACTCGAGCCCCTTCGAACGGTTTCGCAAAGCCGCGGAGCGTGCGCAAGGTGGCGGACCCGAGAAGTATCACGACAAGCTGAAGACCCAAAAGAAGATGTTCGTTAGGGACCGGGTGGATCATCTGCTCGACCCGGGGAGCTTTGTCGAGGACGGTTTGCTGGCGAACGCGGTCAACCCCGAACTGGCGGCGGACGGGGTGGTGACGGGCCGGGGCACCATCGACGGGCGTCCAGTTGCGGTTATCGCCAACGACCCGACGGTGAAGGCCGGCAGCTGGGGGCGGCTGACGGTCGAAAAGATGATCCGGACTTTGGAGTACGCCTACGACGAGATGCTCCCGGTGATGTATCTGATCGACTCGGCGGGCGCTCGTATCACCGACCAGATTGACCTGTTCCCGGGACGGCGCGGTGCGGGGAAGATCTTCTACAACCAGGTTCGGTTGTCCGGCCGGGTCCCGCAGATTTGTTGCCTCTTTGGACCCTCGGCGGCCGGCGGTGCCTACATTCCGGCATTTTGCGACGTCGTGATCATGGTCGACGGCAACGCGTCGATGTACCTGGGTTCGCCCCGGATGGCGCAAATGGTGATCGGTGAGGAAACCACGCTGGAGGATCTGGGTGGCGCCCGGATGCACTGTTCGGTGTCGGGCTGTGGTGATGTACTGGTGCACTCCGATGAGGAAGCAATCGAGTGGGCCCGGTTCTACTTCTCGTACATGCCGGACAACTACCGGGTGTTGCCACAGGTCTACGAAGGGGTGGACCCGCACCCGGAGTACCGCCCCGATGAGATCCTCCCCGAGGAGCCCACCGCGGTCTACGACATGGTGGACTTTCTCCGCGGCATCGTCGACGAGTCCAGCCTGCTGCAGATCAAGGAACTGTTCGCTCCCGAGGTCATCACCGCGGTGGCGAGAATCGATGGCCAGGCCGTCGGCATCGTTGCTTCCCAGCCGCAACATCTCGGGGGAGTGTTGTTTGTCGACTCGGCGGACAAGGCGTCCCGGTTCATCTGGCTGTGTGACGCGTTCAACATCCCGCTGCTGTTCTTCGCCGATGTCCCCGGTTTCATGATTGGGACCGACGTGGAGCGCCAGGGGATCATCAGGGCAGGTGCCAAGATGATCACCGCCATTGCCGAAGCCACGGTTCCGAGGTTGTCGATCATCGTGCGCAAGGCGTACGGAGCCGGTCTCTATGCGTTCTCGGGTCCGGGTTTCCGTCCCGACGCCACCATTGCTTTACCGACTGCCGAAATCGCAGTGATGGGTCCGGAAGCGGCCGTCAATGCCGTCTATTTCAACAAGATCCAGGACTTGCCTGAGGATGAGCGAGAGGCCTTCGTGGCCAAGCGCCAGGAGGAGTACAACGAGGACGTCGACCTAATGCGGATCGCCTCCGAGCTGATCATCGACGGTGTCGTCGAGCCCGAGGACCTGCGGCTGGAGATCATCGAACGCCTGTCATATGCGGCGCGCAAGAGTCGTTCATTCTCCGAGCGTCGGCACGGCGTCCCCCCGGTATGAGTAAGAAGAATCCACCCCTTGCGGGGGGATCGGACGGCGAAGCCGTACGAGGGGGGGAAAGCACCCCGACGGACGAGGAGAAGTGGCCCATCGGCTTCATGGTCGCCATCGTCCTGGTTGTGCTGTACCTGGGCTGGCGGTTGGTGCAAGGTGTTGGCTGGTTAATCGAAAAGATCTGAGCGCCGGCGAGGACTGCGACCACGCAGCAATGGGCTATCGTTGCGGCTGCCGGTAGCGATACCGGCATCGGGCTGTGGCGCAGCTTGGTAGCGCGCTTGACTGGGGGTCAAGAGGTCGCCGGTTCAAATCCGGCCAGCCCGACCACTGGAATTCACCAAAACCCGGACACTGCTACTGATCTTCCGCCTCCAGGTTGACCCTGATGTAGCCCTCCTGGGCGCCCCCAGAGTCGTCGGGCAGAAGAGCATCCTGTGTCGCGGCCAGGATGGGGTCGTCGCGCCAGGTGACCGGATCCTGGCGCCGGGTCCAGACCTGTTCCTTTGGCAGCGAAGTCGGCCGTGGCATCCGTACCGTCGTCGGGTCAACGAGCACCGGGCCGATTCGGAACGACGGCGATATCAGCTCTAGCGCCTCAGTCACCCAGTCCCTCGGCAAAGCAATTGACTTGCGGGGCACGATCCCGCTCGTGGCATGAACCTTGCCACCCGGAGCCATCAACAGCGTGAGATAGACCGTCTGGCCGGGGTGGATCTCAACAGTCGGGTCGTGAACCACATACGGCGACACAATCTCAACCGGATCAAGATCCGGCTTCTCTCCGTGAGGGCCCAGATACCCCTTGTTGGGCCCAGAGGGCTGGGCCGCCTTTCGCACCTCGTCGTGAACAGGGTGGAACAGGGTGTAGTCATCGTCGATGAAGTACCCGAGCAACCCATCCTCGAACCGGGTCAAAGCTCCCAGGCGGACCTCGAAGGTACGTTGCGAGAACTCGGTGAACGCCGCCTGCCTCGCCGCCTTTGCCTCGGCAGACATATCAGGAAAGTCCTCAACATCGGAGCGGACATCAAGCGTCAGCCGCGCTCGTACCATCGCAATCGGATGTCCCGTGATCATCGATGGGAACTCGGTGCCGCTGGAACCGTACGGGTCTACCGTCCAGAGCGTCGTATCGATGGCGCGCAGCAGAGCCGACAGCGGGCTTTCCCTTTCGGCTTCCTCGCTGCCAGAAGAAGTTGCTCGGTCGGCAGCATCACGGGCCACAATCTGCCGCACAAAACCAGCTGCGTGCCGTCCGAGATCTGCAACCGTCGGCGGCTGGCCGATGGTGCCCGGCCGGCCGGGAGCCCCCTCCCAAACGACATCACGGTCAAGCGATTCGTGCCGGAGCTGTCCGATGGGGTCGCCGCCAGGGCTGAAGATCTCGACCGCGTGGTCGACGTGATCGGGTAACAGCCAAGCCGCTATTGGGGAGCTCCTCAGTTCTCCCCTTTGGTCGAGCGTTGCGTCGCTCAGTCGGTTCTCCGTGTCGACGAAGCGGAACCAGAGTCGACTCAATGCTGTGAGTCGTGGTGGTAGCGCAAGGAGCGGGCTCGGCTCGGCGTCATCGCTGGCCTCTGCTTCCAGATTCTCTGCCACGAGCAGTTTCTCAACTGGAAGCTCCAGGGTCCTGCCGAAACCGTCGACCACACGCAGCCGTGTCAGAGCGGCATGCCCGCCACGAAGCAGTGCCGGCAATCGATCCGGCATGACTTCGAGGTCATCACGAGCATCCTCCTCCGGGACCAGGTCTTGTTGTGGCAGTGTCGTCGCCTCGTTGGTGTCGAATCCAAGCAGGTACTCGTTAATGCCCTCCAACGCCGCGTTGAGGCGGTCGGCTTTCCCCGCCTCACGGGCGAGATGTAACAACAAGAGCTCGGAGTCCTCGTCGATGAGACCGCCGGAGGAGTTGGTGGCGTTGTCACGCTCATTCTCTGCACTGATGAAATCCGTCGCGGCCTGCGCAAAGGCTTTCGCAGCCGCTGAATTCAACAGGCTTCGGCCCCTGATGGTCGCGGTGAGCGGTCGGGCTGTTTCGGGTTCGACAAAGTCGAGTTCACCAAGACCCCAGTCTTCGGGGTTGTCGACGCCAAGGCTGACCTTCCACTCGAGATAGAGCGGGACCCAAGGCTGGTGCCATCGTGTAATAGCGATCGGTGAGGGTGCTGTTCCTTTGGCGATCGAATGTGCGGCCAACGGCGCCACATCCGTTCCCTCGACCCACGCCCACCGATCGAGGAGGGTTTCGGCGTGGAGACGGTTGCGGATGGAGGCAATCGGCAGGTGCGGGTTGCGTTGCTTGGCTACAGTCGCGATGTCGTTGCGAGCATGGTCATCCTTCAGGGCTGCTTCCTCGATGAAGTCATCGATATCGGTTGGGACGCCGCCGTGTCCCAGGCGCGACGCAATTAGGTCGCGTCCGGTAATCAGGCCGTCATAGGCGGTTTGCGCTCGCCCACTCAGCCGACATTCCATCGTTTCGTCGGCGGAGAAGCGGCCGTCGTAGCCCGAGCGCAGGGATCGGTGGAGGCCTTGAAGGGTGACGACCGGATCCTGCTGATAGAAGAAGCGCGGCGCCGGGCGTTCCACGGCTTCGAACTCGACTTCGCCAATCCCGGATTCCTTCCGAGCCCTACGCTCATCACCGTATTTCCGCCGTTCGGCTCGGTGTCTTTCGGCGATGGCCTCCTCGAACGAGCCGATGCGGAACTGAAACTGGTTGGACTTGATCGCTGAGCTCGGCACGTTCTTTTTGAAGGTGGCCTTGGTGGAGCGATGAGCACCCCGGAAGGGTTCTAGGTCGTCGCTGCGCTTGACCCACTCGGTTGTGGTTCCGCCGGGAACAGACTCGAAGCCTCGTCGATGCACTTCCTCATCGAGATAGGCCAAGGCATCGTCTTGTTCGAACGTGTCCATGAGGTCGAACAGGAAGGTGGTTTGCAGTCGTTCTGCCAGCTCGGAGCCGGAGGAACGATTGGCCGCCATCAACGTTGCCAAACTCTCGGCTCCGGTGGCACCGATCCCAAACTCGACGTCGGCGGGAGTCGGCCTCGTCTCGACCTGGCCCCCGGCTTGGGTGTTGACTCCAAAGACGGTGCCATGGAAGAGGCACTGTTGGGGGAACCAAGGCTTTTGAAGGACCTCGATCGCCTTGGTGCTCAGTTGCCCGACCTCTGTGCCAAAAAGGTGCTGGAGCGCAGTTGGCACATTGGCGACCTGGGCTTCTTCTTGAACGGTGGCGATGCCCGGGGCAAGAAGCAGGGATTCGAGGCCCAGCTGCGCCTGCACCTGCTGTTGGCTGATCTTTTCTTCTGCGAGGGTGTTGAGTTCGGCTGAGTTCCAGCCGAGTTCGTCCATGATCCGCTCGAGTGATGAGTACTGGAGGGCAGGCGCAAGCGGGTCGAGGTCAGGATTCGAGTACCAGCCGGCGACCACGTAGGTAAGCGGGTCCTGTCCCTGTCGACCCCCGAGATCGTCGTGGAAGGCGAAGCGATCTTGCACGTTATCGAAGACGGCAGCCCAGGCACCTTCGCCACCCGCAACCGCCGTGAGGCGGTCCGACGGGAGATCGGGCGTCCTCGCATCGGTCAAATCATCCTTCGGCCACTGCCCTAGTGGCACTGCTCGACCCTTTTCTGACTCAATCACCCAGGCGGTCATCCGACGCGGGATACCCTGCTCGAGCCGTGCTACCAGCCAACGATCGGGTAGCGGTCGCATTTGCAGTTCACCCTTGGTTCGCTGATCGGCGGCGATCTCCTCCCCGTCACTCACCGTTCCTTGGGTCAACCCATCGGGCATTGCCCAGTGCAGGTAGACACCGGGCTCTCTGAAGTCGAGATCGGTGAAAGGCGCGGCGGCACGTGCCTCGTCGGCAGGTGGTTCACCATCACCCTTCTTGCCGATGCGATCCAGAGTGTTGACCGCGATGTCGGCGTGCTCGATCCGGTTACGACCAGCGACGACGAGCGCTTGCACGTCCACCGGTACATGGAGTCGCACGCCACGACTGAGGTTGGGATCCCAGGTCCGCACCGCATCGATTGCGATATCGGCCTTGGCGCCAACCGCAAACCGATGCTCGAAGGTCGGATCGCCCTTGTCGAACTTCATAATGTTTCTCCGTGCGACAGCGCAACAATTGCTACAGGTGCCGTCGTGACAAACCAGCCCGGTGTGGGTTCGGTCGACTCAAACGGCTGACAGAACGGGAACTGGAGCATCTGGACCGCAAACTCGGCCGAAGACCCGGTACCGCTCACAAGCGGTTTGTCGGCGACGGTGACGGTCTTCATGCGCTCCGCGAGTTCAGCGACGTGGATCACGCCGGGCGCTCCGGCCCGGAACGGCACCTTGACGCCTTTGCCGTCGTCTGCGAGAGCCGTGTCGGGTCCGACGGCAAGGGGGACACCGTCCTGGCCGACGAGCAAACCGCTGCTCGGATCCTTGATGCGGGCGGTCGCTTCTACCCCGGCCCAGCTCGTCAGGTCGCTGCCTCCGGCGTCGACATCGACACCAAACTGGATCCCCTGCCGTGGCTCCTCGATCCTGATTCGATCCGGGATCCCGTCGATCATGACCAACAGCACAGCCGGGGCCAGCCGCTCAATACGCAGTAGGCGCATCCGTTGGTAGTTGGTTCCGTTGCGACGATCGGCATGGATCTCGAGCCCGGGCCAGCCGGAGACGGCTCGGGAGCGAAGCAGGAAACCAGTCGCAACCTCAGCTTCGCCGACTGCCAGCTCTTCGCCAGGTCGCAGGTTGCGCTCGGCCGAATCGATCTTGGCTCTGATCTCGCTGTGTACCGCCGAGAGCAACGACCGGTCACGGTTGGTCACGGCGCCGACCGAAAGCGCCCCATCTACAGCAGCGTCGGTCCAATTGCGGTTCAGATAGAAGAACCGGATCGATTCGGGCGGTAGTAAGTCGCTGTGCGGTACCAGATACGAGAACGGTGTCCCCTCGAGCAACCGCAGCCGAGCCAACCACGAGAGGATTGTTGTCGGGACGTCATCTGGTGCGGCTGAAGCCTCCAGAACCGTTTGTGCCTGCTGGATGGCTCCGGAAGATTGGGCGAGGTACTTCACGATTGGCCCCCTTCAACGTCGCCGACTTCAGGGGGTCTGTTTTCGCCAGGTTCGGAGCCCAATCGATATCTATCGACGGCGGCGTCCAGTTGACCGGCCAGACCAGCCAGGTCCTCGGCACCGCTCTCGACGATGGCCCCGAACGATTGCGGTAGAGACGAATCCGCCAGTTCGGGGCCAACTCCCTTGGTGGCGATCCCTGGGCTAATTGCCTGGCCAACGAGGTCCCCATCGGGAATGCCGAGGCCGATGGCGAGCGACTTGATGTCTTGCGCCGCATCGAGGTCGTCCATGTAGTCGACCGGGTCGACCACAGGGCCCGGTCCGAAATCGCTTGTAGCAACTTCATGCAGCATGTGGAGCTTGAGCAGGCGCCCCGTGGCGGCGACATCGTTGTTGATCATGGAGCCGATGACATCATCGAGTTTGCCAACGATGGTGTTGCGAGCGATGCGGAATCCTTGGCGGCGCCATCTTGCAAGCTCCTCGAGAAAGGCGGCGTCGGACAGCGCTAGCAATCTGCCAATCTCGAAGCCGGCGGCCTCTGATAGATCGACGTCCCCCTGCTCATCAATCCGGACGGCTTGGTCCGAGTGGAAGAACGGCGGGTCGTTGCGCCGCTCGACCTCGTGTGGCGTAAAGGGGCCCCGGTACCAGGCGCGTGACTCCTCGCCGCGGCGGCTGAGCCGTTCGATCCGGGTGTGGCCGGTCTCGACAACCTCAGGCGGGTTCTCGGTGCCCGGACGCATCGTCCCCAGCATCCCCGCGCGGGCCGGATGGGTCCGGCAGCGGTCGTCCGATTCATCAACACAGTGCAGGCCCTCCATCAGGGCTTGAAAGTCGGCGAGGCCCTCAGTGGTGAAGGTCCAGTGGGCAAGTACTGGGAAGCGATAAACGGTGTCGAGCGGGTCGAGCAGCACCGCCGGGATGAGGTGGTTGACGCCGATGTACTCCATCTGCCCCGACTGGACCTCCGTTGCCGTTGTGCTCACATCGGAGCTGTCGACCACCGCATCCGACCAACCAGCGGCCTGGGCCGCTCGAGGCTTCTTCACACCGGTCGCATCCTCAATGGCGACGATCTGCTCGGCGCGGGCCAGCAGGGCGGGATCGATTTCGGCCGCTGCCTCTGATGTTGCGTCGAAGGCCAGTCCTGGCGCTGGTTGCTGG
>JAYEIP010000171.1:0-9773 GCA_034660155.1 Actinomycetota bacterium
GGTGGCACAACGATCACGCACGCGGGAGAGGTCGTCCATCCCCGCAGCCGGCAGATGTTGGGCATACCCGATTTAGCAGCAGAGCCGACTGAGACCACCGAAGGAGCAACGGAATGAGTGCCGTGTTCATCAGCGGCATCGTGGTGTTCGTGCTGGCAGGTTTTGTCGGGCTCGAGGTCATATCCAAAGTGCCGCCCACGCTGCACACACCACTGATGTCGGGCGCTAACGCCATCTCCGGAATCACAATCGTGGGTGCCATCATCGCAGCAGGCATCGGTGAGGGATCCTTTGCGATAATCCTTGGCTTCCTCGCGGTAACCGCCGCCACGGTCAACGTGGTCGGGGGCTTCCTCGTCACCGATCGCATGCTTGAGATGTTCAAAAAGAAGCCGGGGCGTAGCTGATGACAGAGCTTCTCTACCTCACCGCGGCCGTTCTCTTCATCATCGGCCTCAAAAAACTCTCTTCCCCCCGCACCGCCCGCCGCGGCAACATGATCGCCTCGGTCGGCATGTTGATCGCCATCATTGTCACTCTCGCCAACATGGAAGACATCGGCTGGGGACCCATCATCGCTGGCCTGGCAGTCGGTGGCGGCGTGGGAGCCCTACTCGCATTGCGAGTCAAGATGACCTCCATGCCCGAACTCGTTGCCGCATTCAACGGTTTTGGCGGTATCGCCTCGGCCTTGGTCGCCCTGGCCGAGATCGAACGCACCAACTCGTTGTTCGACAACGAGACCGGAGTGGTCGTGGTCCTGTCGTTGGCCATTGGATCGATCACGTTCTCGGGGAGCTTCGTCGCGTTTGGCAAACTCAACGGCTCGTTACCCGGCAGACCGATTCTGCTTCCGGCCGGCCAGGTAGTCAATGCCCTGCTGGCAACAGCGATCGTCGGTTTCGGATTTTGGGCGGTTGCTGCCGGCGAAGCTGTCGCTTTCTGGATCGTTGTAGCTATCTCTCTTGTGCTGGGTGTGCTGGCCGTTATCCCTATCGGTGGCGCAGATATGCCCGTCGTCATCTCGTTGCTCAACTCCTTCTCAGGCGTGGCTGCGGCGATGGCAGGGTTCGTCATCTCCAACTCAGCGTTGATTATCGGAGGTGCTCTCGTTGGAGCGGCCGGCCTGATACTGACGTTGCAGATGGGCGAGGCGATGAACCGCACCATTGCCAACGTCTTGTTCTCCGGCTTCGGTGCGGTGACCGGCGGACCTGTCACCACAGGTGACAAGCCGGTCAAAAGCGCAACTCCCGACGATGTGGCCATCGCCCTGGCGTACGCAGAGAATGTCATCGTCGTGCCCGGCTATGGCCTCGCCGTCGCGCAGGCGCAACACGCGGTACGGGACCTTGCCACCCTCCTCGAACAGCGTGACGTAAATGTCGACTACTCCATCCATCCGGTGGCAGGACGCATGCCGGGCCACATGAACGTGTTGCTTGCAGAAGCAGACGTACCCTACGACCAGCTCCTGGATCTAGATCAGTCCAATCCACGGTTCCCCCAAACAGACGTCGTTTTGGTGATCGGCGCCAACGACGTCGTCAACCCTTCAGCACGCGACGATGAGACAAGCCCGATCTATGGGATGCCCATCCTCCAGGTCGACAATGCCCAGACGGTGGTCGTCATCAAGCGAAGCCTGTCCCCCGGGTTCGCCGGTATCGACAATCCCCTGTTCTATCTGGAGGGCACCATGATGTTGTTCGGAGATGGCAAAGCTGCCCTCGAGTCCGTGATCTCGGCCCTGGATAACGTCTGATTCTTGAGTACTAGGTACTAGGTATTAAGTACCAGGTACCGAAAGGTGCTACCGATCTAGTTGGCCCAGCACGATTCGGCCGGCGCGGATTACGAGCTTCGGTTCGAGCAGAGCACTGAGATCCTTCACCGGGTCGCTAGCGAAGAACACGGCGTCTGCCGGCAGCCCGGGGCTGAACCCCGCTTCCAACCCGAGATAGTCATATGCCGCGCGAGTCACCGAGTGCAACGCCTGCTTACGACTGAGACCGTATTCCGTCAGTCGGATGGCTTCGGTGGCGACCGTGCCGTGCTGCAAGGCCAGGTCGGTCCCGGCCAATACAGCGACCCCTGCTTCGACGGCGAGCGGCAGCAACTCTGCGGTGTTCTCCAATCCGGCAGCGATGACCCGCCCTCCACTCGACGCTGAGCCAAGCCACTGTGATATCGCCTCCATCGCCACGACGGTCGGTACCCAGGCACCACCACGCTCCCCCAGTTCTGCCACGTCCGCAAGGGTGAGATAGAGACCGTGCTCTATCGAGTCCACCCCGGCCCGAACGGCCATCCCCGGTGTCTCTGGTGCCGCAGTATGAATTGCGACCTTGCAACCTGCACCATGGGCGAGAGCGACAATCTGTCGAAGGGCCCCCTCGCTGAAGTTGGGGATGGCACCGACGCCCCGTCGGGGCCAATCGCCGACAAGCTTGATCCACGTAGCCCCGTCACCTACCGCTTCGGCAATGACGTTCTCCAGATTCGCCTCATCGATTTCGGCTGCGAATCCGGGGTAATACCCACCGTCGACCGCAATCATCCGCCCCGCCATCTGCATTCGGGGACGCTGTGACTCCTCTTCGCTCAGGATCCGGAGCGAGATCGACGACTTGGACCCCTTCTCCGCCAATAGCAGGACCCCGCCTTCCATCTGGAGACGGGCATTGTGGAGCATCTTCTCCTCGATAGCAGCGCCGTCGTATTCGATCATGTCGGCAACATCGTCGCCGGACAGGTGAGCGTGACAGTCGGCTAAGCCACCGAGAGCGACCAGGTGCCGGAGATCATGGACAATATCCGAATCCGGGACATCGAACCGGCCGTGCGCGACGCCGAGACGAAATTCGGCACCGGATTGATCTCGTAGCAACAGAATCATCCGCCACGACGCTAACCGCTTGACGTCACCAGCGGCGGACCCGTCGGCTCGGGTCCGCCGCCTACGATGAGATGCGACCGTCGCTAAAGGGCGCCCCGCTGACTACCATCCGATAACCCGAGACCGAGGCACAATGAAGCTTTCGATAACCAGCCGTGCGCCCTACGCACCACCCGTCGAGTTCGTCGAGCGGAAGGGCACCGGCCACCCCGATACCATTTGCGACCACCTCGCCGAGGAACTCGCCAGAGAACTCGCAACCGAGTACCTGACTCACACAGGTGCGGTGCAGCACTTCAACGTTGACAAGGCAATATTCGCCGCAGGCTCGGTCAAAGTCGGTTTTGGCGGTGGCGAGCATCTCCGAGCCTCGAAGTTGGTATTGGTGGGCAAGGCGGACTCCCTCCAGAGTTGGCGCCCCGACCCCGAGTCACTCGAGAAGAAGTACAAGGACAAGCTTCTGGCACTACTGCCGGATGCCACCTCCGAAGCATTCGATGTCGAGATCTGGCTGAATCAGTCTTCGGCGGACCTGGCATCGGTGGTTACAACAAGGGATGATGACGCGCCGCTATCTAACGACACATCGTTTGCGGCCGTGTCGCTGCCGAGATCTGCGCTCGAAAGCACCGTGCACCAGGTAGAGACCCATCTGAACTCCGAAGACTTCCGCAGCCGGCTACCCATCGGCCGAGACATCAAAGTCATGGGAGCCCGCGTCGATGGTTCGAGCCACATAACTGTCGCTTGCCCGGTTCTGGCGCGTTCGGTTGCCAATCGATCCGAATACGACGAAGTGGTCGCCCAGCTAGGAGCGACGGTGGCTCGAATCTCCACAGAAGAACTGGGTCCGGCAGTCGAAGTAAAGATCAATCAGGCAGACCAGGATGACAGTGCCTACCTAACGTTGACCGGCACGTCGGCTGAAGCAGGCGACGATGGCCAGGTTGGTCGCGGGAACCGCTTCGGTGGGCTGATTACCCCGTATCGGCCAATGAGCCTCGAAGCAGCCGCCGGGAAGAACCCCGCGGCCCATGTCGGCAAAACCTATCACGCTGTCGCGGCGGACATTGCCGGTCGATTGGAGCGAGAGACAGCGATCACCGAGTCGACAATCCGCTTACTCAGTTCGATCGGGCAATCAGTTGTCAACCCGGAGGCGGTCCACATCGAGGTCGTTGGGGAGGCTGAGGAGGATCAGCTGCGATCAATCATCTCCGAGTCCTTCGCGGATTGGCGTGGCGTGCGCGACCGTCTCATCGCCGGTCATTACGAGTTGTACTAGAAGTACTAGGTACTAGGTAGCAGAGGTGCCGCAGACGGCGGTAGATAACAACGCAAGACAAGCGGCGGCCGGGGGTAGGGGGGAACTCAGCAGTTCGCAGGGCGAACTCCTGAGTTCCTTGGGAGTTCGCAAAGCCGAACTCCAGGGTCTGAGCAGGTGTCCGAAACGCGTTACCCGCGGCTGATCACGTTCTTCGGGCTTTTGGGGCCGTAGCGGGGGGCTTTGACGCCCGACAGTTTGATCAGAATGATCGCGCGTCTCCGGTGCGGGCGGAACGGCTCCAGTAGTTCTTCCATTCGCTCATCGGTCCCGCGCGGCTCACCCGCCAGGAGCCAGGCGACGGTGTTGGGCAGATGGAAATCACCGAGCGGAACCGCATCACGATCTCCCCAGGCGACACCCATGACCTGGGCGATCGTCCACGGGCCAATCCCCTTCACTGCGCCAAGGCGGCGCATCGCCTCGGGATGGTTCATGGTGACCATCTCTTCAAGTCGAGAGGCCCTCCTGGCCACCTCGATCAGGATTTGGGCACGGCTCCGTTCGACCCCAAATGCGTGGAATTCCTCGTAAGACATGCGGGCAAGCGCTTCTGGGAGCGGCGGCAAGGTCAAGTCCAATTCCCCGGGAGCCGGCTCGCCCAACGCCTGACACAGCCGGCGGTAGCTTTTCTTGGCTTCGGCAGTGGTTACTCGCTGACCAAGGATCGTGGGCAACAACACATCGAAGACACGGCCGGTGCTGCCGAGGCGCAGACCCCGATAGTTGCGGTGCAGGTCCCGCAGTGGTCCCCCGACGGCAGCGAACTCCGTCGGATCATCGTCGAGGCCCAACATGCGGGGCATACCCGCGAGTGCACTCTCAGCACCGGGGCCGACTGCGGTTGTGGTGATGACATCCCCAGCCACCCTTAGCGTTACGGTCGCAGCTCCGCCGGCGGTAATCAGGGCGTATGAACTCGTCCCTTGTCCCAAATCCGCCGCAGAGCTCGCTCCTGGCAGGGCAAACCTGAGGGTTTGCCTCAACGCGAACGGGCCGCAGACCTGATACGTACGCTCAATCATGTCCACAACGGTAGGCGGACGCTTCGTCGATCATGCCGGTTTCTGGATGATGTGTCCGATCCACTGTCAGCGGTAGTTTCGCTGTAGCTGAAAGGCGTAGCCGCCGATATAGTTCCGTCAACCGTTAGACGACCTATTCATTCAACCTGAGGGGAAAGACCGTGGACGAGAACCAAGGAGACAACCCGCTTTCAAGTGAGGAGCTGTTGAAAAGGGCCCGTGAGGGCCTGGGAGAAGACACGACGACCCCCGAGTCGCCCGCAGATTTCAAGATCGAGTCATACCCACCACCGACAGCTGAGCCGGAACCCACATTCGAGACAACCGAACCCGAACCGGTGGAAGAAACTCCGGCTTTCGATGCGACCCCACCCCCGCCACCGGCCTCCACCGATCCGTCCAGTTGGGCACCTCCTCCGGTCGAACCGGACAGCGACTCCGGCCTGACGGTCACCGGGCCTGCTCCGACTCCTGTTCGCAAGAGTGGTAGTGGGTCCGTATTCAGCAAACTCTGGATAGTGGTCGTCCTCATCGTTGCCGGTTTTGCGCTCTTCAGTTTCTTCGATACCTCCAAGACCGTCGACGAGATCGCCATTGGCGACTGTTTGAACACGCCGGAAGATGACGTCTTCTACGAGATTGACCCAATCGATTGCACCGAGGAGCACGACCTAGAGGTATTCGCCCTGGTCGATCTCAGCGCCATCTCAACCGAGTTCTCGTCTGTTGCCGTCTACCCGGGCGAAGAAGCCGTATATGACGCTGCTTGGAGCGCTTGCTACGACCAGTTCCAGGGATACATAGGAATGCCATACGAGCAATCTGTTCTCTTCATCGACGCTTTCACCCCGACGTTCGAAGGATGGGACGAGGTTGATGATCGAATTGCCAACTGCGTTGTGTTCGAGGTGGATGATTCGCAAAGCGAAATCATAAAGAGCACGGCGTCGCTCCGTAACGCCGGACGATAGGCAACTTCATTAGGGCCATCGGAGATTGCGGACCCGCCCCTGTGGCGGGTCCGTCTCATCGTTCCCAACCGTTGGTAGCCTGGCTCGTTGATGAGATCCACCAAGACAGCAATCGATCGGATCAGTGCATGGGCGATTGATCTCCCGATGAACCGCACCTTTGTATCGGCTCGTTCAGTGCTGCGTACCCGACGATTGGTGTTGGTGAAGCTCGAGGCCAAGGGCCATGTCGGGTGGGGCGAGGTGGCGCCTGTCCCCGGTCACAGCATCGAAGATTTCAGTGCTGTGTGGAGCGGGATACAAACAGCGGCCACCGAACTCCTGGCATCCCATCGCATTTCCATCGAGGGACCAGCGGCGGCCGCCATCTTGCAAGCAACCGCGGACGTCGCGGCCAGGGCCGCCGGCCTTCCGTTATCGCGCCACCTGGGCGGACACAATGACGTTTGGGCGAGCGCTGCGATCGGCACCGACGCCGAAGGCCATCCAGACCGCGATCTGCTCGAGCAGGTCGCAGCACAGGGCTACCGCTACGCAAAACTGAAGATCACCGGAGCGACCAAGACCACCTGGCTGCGCGATATCGCTGCGGACTTCCCCTACATAACGATGGGTCTTGATGCCAACGGGTCGCTCGACCTCGGCGATCCGTCAGCGCTGGCAGCCCTGGACGGGCTTGGCTTTGCCTTCATCGAGCAACCGGGGCCTGCTGCGGATCTGCCCGGGCACCGTTGGCTCAAGGAAACGATCGCTACGCCACTATCGCTCGACGAGTCTGCTCACTCGGCGCTGGCTGTTGAGCAGATCGTCGATCACGGTGCCGCCGACATTATCAATCTGAAAGCAGGCCGGTTCGGCACCACCGAAACCCTGGCCCTGGCCCAACGAGTCACGGCGGCGGGTTATCAGGTTCGGCTTGGTGGCTTGGTGGAAAGCGGAATTGGACGTTCCCACAACATTGCTCTCGCTGGTCGGGACGAATTCTCTGTTGTGGGAGACATCGCCGGCTCGGACGTGTACTTTGACAATGATCTTGTGGACCCGCCATGGCGCGTGGTCGATGGTCGGCTCGAACCAACAGACGTCCCCGGGATCGGCGTCACCGTCAACGAAGCTGCGATCGAGCGGCTGGCCTTCGATTCGTTTAGACGGCGTTAGTGAACCACCGAAGCCGCGAGTCGAGGCACTACCGTTGTCCCATGTTCAAACCTGCGGCCTATCTACTCACTGTCATCGGTCTTGTCAGCCTCCTGGTGGCGCAACCTGCCATCGCCCAAAGCGAGGTCGACGAACCAACCAATTGCGGAACCTATGAGGGGATAGTCTGCTTCGGTTGGTTCTCTGACAATGCGGCTGTAGTCGACGACGACGCCCAGGTTGAGGAAGCGGTCAGTGCCCTCGTCGCTCGGTATGGCAATCAGATTGCCGTAGTCACGGTAAGCGAGAGCCCGTACGGGACACCTTTCGACTTCGCCAGCGATCTTGGTAACGCATGGGGCGTCGGAGACGCCGACCGAAATGATGGGATCGTGGTCCTGGTCGATGTTGGCAATCGCCGCACCGAAATGACCGCCGGTCCCGGTGTTCCGCTGCTGGATTACACCCGGGTAACCGGCGCCGGTAACTCCTTTTTCCAACGTGGCGACTTCGCCTCGGGCATCTTCGCCATCATCGGCAGCTTGGAGCAGGAACTCGCTTTCGCCGGGCAGGGTCCAGAGACGGGAGACGTTCCCGGGGAAACATCGTCTCCGCAGCCTGCGGTGAACCTGACTCCTCCGGAAGACGACGACCCAGCGGCCGGCCTGGTATTCGGGGCATTGGCAGCAGCCGGCCTCATCGGGGGCGGTGTCAGCCTCCTTGTGGCCCGCCAAAGGCGCCACGACAGGACCGAGAGGGAACGCAACGAGCTAATCGACGGCGATGTAAGATCGCTTGAGCCTGCCGGACACGAACTCCCCTTGGTCGCCGACTACTCGATCGAGTTCCGAGGACATAGCGACGACACCACAACCAGCGCGGTGCTAGCCGCACTCGACAGAGTCCAATCGGGGATAGAACCTCAAGACGCTGCGGCGATGCAGACTGCCTGGGCGCATAGCCTGGTCGCCGTCCTGGAACGGGACCGACTGCTGAGCGATATCGAAGTCCCGTTGGAGTTGCGGGTGTCGGCAGAACAGCCACTTCTGGAAGGTGGGCTTCAGGCCGCGATCCGCAGTGCCGTCGACGTGGATCCTGCCGATGACCGGGAATTTGAGGTCAAACGACAAGAACTGCAACGTGTCATCGCCAGCCTGCGACCACACCGCGTCGCCGACGCACGTTTCCGCCTCGGCCAGGCGATTGCCGACCGTACCGTCAGGACGGCGATTGGATACGTGACGATCACCGATGACGGCCAAAGATTCCTCCAAGCCGGCCCCGTACTGCAGCCAGATGAACCGTTGTCAACATCGCTCGCCGAGCTGGATCTGGTCTACGCAACCGCTACAACGAAGGCCGCCAAGATGGAATCGTTGTACAAGCAACTGCCCTCTTCGACGACTCGGCCCGCGGTGGCTGCAGCCCTTGCCGACCTGTCGGATGACACCGATGCTTCCTACCTCCGCTACGAAGCACTGCGACAGACTCTGGAGGCCAAGGGCTCGATGCTCAGCCGGGATGGACTCTCGATCCCGGCGATCACTGCACTGTTGCTCATGAACAATGATGCCGAGGACGTGGACGAGTTCGTCGAAGCCTACGAAGCGAACCGGGGCCGGGGCGTTGAGGCCGACACCGCCGTTGAGTATGCACTCGCCGGCCTGTCCCATCCAGGCGAGATCAGCCGGATCCGAGCCGAGGCGGACCGTCTTAGTCTCCCCATCGCACTCACGGCGGCGCTGCTTGGCCGCAGGGATGATGGCCCCGAGATCTATCGGGAACTTGCAGACCAGCTGGCCACCACCGGGGTCAAGGGCGAAACCAGACGCACCATCGCCGCCGTACTCGCAATATCGCTCGAGCCGGCCCAAGCCATCCGGCGTTGGGACGAGGCCCGGCGGGCGCTCGCCGCTCTCGGGTTGGTCGGTGCCTACGCTGACGTTGCGGCGGCCTTTGGAGCGTCCGATCCTCGGGGCCCGCGGACGTTTGCTCTGGCCTATGCCGCCCAGCGGCAGGCCCTCAGCCGGAGCACCATCGACGACGCCGACCGCTTCGCACCCGAATTGGCACACGAGGGCACCGGACGGCAGACCGACTCGTGGAGCGGATCGCCCATCCCCCGCGGCTTGGGCAGCTTCGATCCGTACACCCTGCTCTTCTACCACTGGATTATCACCAAGGGCTCTCGAGGTTCTTACGGGTGGGAGCCCATTTACCGGGACACCTCATGGTCGCACGACTCCGGATCGTGGTGGGGCGGCGGCGGTGGCTTTGGTAGCGGCGGCTCCTGGGGTGGTGGCTCCTCATGGGGCGGCGGCTCCTGGAGCGGCGGCAGTTTCGGTGGCTTTGGCAGCGGCGGTGGCTTCGGTGGTGGTGGCGGGGGCAGCGGGTGGTAACTGAGCGGATCACGTCAC
>JAYEIP010000172.1:0-9721 GCA_034660155.1 Actinomycetota bacterium
GGAGGAACCACCACAGTCGCGCCGGCTGCAGGCGGTTCCGGATCTCGGAATCGGAGAAGGGTTCGAGCGTCGGGATCGCTTTTTGCTGCCAATCGAGAACCGTGGGCTGCGGGGGCTAAAACGCCGCGTTGTCGAATTGCAGAACCGTGTACTCGAGGAACTCCGCACTTCGTCTGGTGAATGGCGGCTGGGCCGCGAATTCGTTGCCGGGACGATGGGAGATGAGCTCGACGCCGTTCTCCAGGACAGTTTCCGTGCCGGTCACGCAGCGGCTGCTGAGTCTATGGGTGTCAGCGAACCACAGTTGACCGGTGGCCCCGAACAGGGGGCCGGCGAGATTTTCACGGCCGATCTGCATAGTGACGTTCACGCGGTCATCGATCGTGACTCTGAAGGCGGGAACCGGCGTTTGGCCTCAGATGTGGGCCGGGTGTTCCGTAGGTGGCGTACCGACGAGGCCGAGCGTCATGTCAGGCAGGCGGCGCGCCGTGCGTTCAATGATGGCCTGCTTGCTGGATATGCTCGGCTCGAAGTCGCCGCGGTCGAAGTCGCGGCGCCGGGCCGGCCCTGTGGCCAGTGTGGCGCCGGAACGGGCATCACCTGGCGACCCGGTGGTACCATCCCGAATGGCGTTGAGATCCCTCCCACAGGTCAAGGGTGTGCGGCCTTGATCGTGCTCGCCGGCTCCAGCGGTTTCGATAGTCACCCCAAGCAATAGAATCAACCCGTGATTAACCGAGAACCCGTACCCATACGTCCAAAAGGATCCGGCCGCCGCTGGCCGACCATCATCGCCGCCCTCGTGATCGGTGCCCTTGTCACCGGCCGCTTTTTCGCAACACTCTGGACCGATTACCTCTGGTACCAGTCCGTGGGCCAAACGGGCGTGTGGCGCACCCTGGTGTTCACGCGGATCGGTCTCGTGATCGCCGCCTCGGCGATTGCGTTCGGTCTCTTCTGGATCAATCTATGGCTGGTCGATCGATTGTCTCCGCGGCGCCGGGCGCCGGCCGGAACTCCTGAGGAAGAGCTCCTTGCCCGATTCCAGGACTGGATCGAGCCGCGGGTCAGGAAGGTGCGGTTGGCGATTTCCGCATTCTTTGGCCTCATGCTTGGTCTCGGCGGTTCGGTGTGGTGGCAGGAATGGCTGCTATTCCGCAACGGCTCCAACTTTGATATATCCGATCCGATCTTCGAGAACGATCTGTCTCTCTACGTGTTCCAATTGCCGTTCTACAACGTGCTTTTCGGGTGGTTCTTTCAACTCGTTCTCGTCATAGCGGTGGTGAGCGCGTCAATTCATTATCTAAATGGTGCCGTCGAGTTCTCTTTCAACCGGCGGGTCCAGGCCGGTGTCAAGATCCACCTGTCCGTTCTGTTTGCGAGCCTGGCGGTGTTGAAGGCCGGTGGCTATCTGCTCGACCGGTGGGAGTTGCTGTTCTCGGCCCGTGGGCAGGTCTTTGGTGCTTCGTACACGGACGTTAACGCCCAACTACCGGCACTCAATCTGTTGATCCTCATTTCGTTGGTTGCCGCTGCCATCTTGTTGGTGAATCTGCGTTTTCAGGGGTGGACGCTTCCGATTGTTGCGCTGAGTCTGTGGCTGGGTACGTCAATCCTGGTCGGTGGGCTCTATCCAACGCTCATTCAGCGTTTCCGCGTCGTGCCCGATGAAGTCAACAAAGAAGAAGAGTTTGTCGGGTACAACATCGAAGCGACCCTGGCCGCCTACGGCCTCGACGGGATAGATGTCCAACCATTTGCGGCGTCAAGCGATCTCAATCGTGACTTGCTCGAGGTCAATAAGGGAACCATAGACAACATCCGGCTCTGGGATCCTGGTGTCCTCGGAACGACCTACAAGCAGCTGCAAAACATCAAGACGTACTACGGAATCAACGATGTCGATGTTGATCGTTACGTGATCGACGGGGAACTGACTCAGGTGATGGTCTCTGCCCGAGAATTGGACGAGGACAGAGTCCCGGGCGGCGGATGGGTCAATGAGAAGTTGGTGTACACCCACGGGTTCGGTTCGGTCGTCTCCCCGGCGAATAGCGTCACCCCGGAGGGTCAGCCCGAATTCCTGGTCCAGGACATCCCACCGATCTCGACCACACCCGACCTGGCTACGACGCAAGACCGGATCTATTTCGGAGACGGGGCCAGCGGTGCTTTTGCGATCGTCGGTAGCAAGCAGGACGAGGTCGACTTCCCGATCGGTGCCGAGACCGAGAATGTCTCGTTCAACAATTACGACGGCGAGGGCGGCGTCGATCTCGGGGGAATCTTCCGACGGCTGGCGTTTGCGCTCAGGTTTGGAGATCTGGACACGCTGATCTCGGGTCAGCTCACTCCCGAGAGCAAGGTGCTGATGGAGCGTAACATTGTCGACCGGGTCAACCGGATCGCACCGTTCCTCTATACCGACGATGACCCCTATCTCGTCCTCACCGACGAAGGTCGTCTGGTGTGGATGGTCGACTTGTATACGGTGACGGACAACTATCCCTACTCGCAGGCTGCACCGACTGCTCGCCTCAATGCCACCTCCGATCTGCCACGCAGCTTCAACTACATCAGGAACTCGGTGAAAGCCACGGTTGATGCTTTTGACGGAACGGTCACGCTGTACGTAGTCGACGAGACGGATCCGATAATCCAAACACAGAAGAAGATCTTCCCTGGTGTGTTTGTCGACGGTGAGGAGATGCCGGCCGATATCCGCGCGCATATGCGCTACCCGGAGGATCTGTTCAGGGTCCAATCGGATCAGTATGAGCTCTATCACATCACCGACCCGCGTCAGTTCTTCTCGGAGGTCGATCCGTGGGAGATTGCCCGCGACCCCTCGAACGCCGACCGCCAGGCGCTGCGGCTCCGAGAGATCGAAGGCGATCCTCGTCCGATGTTGCCGTATTACCTCTTGATGAGCCTGCCGGGGGAAGAAGAGCTGTCGTTCATCATTATGCAACCGTTCACGCCGCGAGCCCGGCCCAACATGGTCTCTTTCCTTGTGGCGAAGAGCGATGCCGACGAGTACGGCGAGATGATCGAGTACCGCCTTCCTGGTGGTGTGTCCCAAGATGGTCCCGGTCAGGTTGGCGATCAGATCAACCAGAACACCGATATTTCTGCCGAATTCACGCTGCTGGGCCAGGGTGGATCTGCTGTGATTCAGGGCAGCATGTTGGTGCTGCCCATCGAAGAGTCCATTCTTTATGTGCAGCCGATCTATATCAGAGCCGAGTCGTCAACTGCGTCATCAATTAACCAGTTGGGTGGCGTGGTCCCTGCCGAAGACGAAGGTGGGATACCGGAGTTCAAGCGGGTCGTCGTTTCCTTCAACGATCAGATCGAGATGCGCGATTCGCTCGGCGAGGCGCTCGATGCGATCTTTGGGCCCGGTACCGGTGCTGCCGTCGATCAGCCCGGTGGTGAACCTGGAGATGACGATGGGACCCCGGTTGACGTGCCAGACGAGGTTGCGTCGCTGGTGGCTGCCGCTGAGCAGGCGCTGAACGATGCCGAAGCTGCGCTCATGGATGGCGATCTCGGTACCTACGCCGACAAGGTGGAGGAGGCCCAGGATCTGATTGAGCGGGTAGCCGCCCTCATCGCCGCTGACGCCGAGGGGTAGACGGCTGGCCTAGTCGTTGACTGCCCTGGTTAGGCCACGCTGTGGTCGGTGCTTTCCGATAAAGGCGAGCAGCTTTGTGTTCACCTCATCGACATGGATAAGGAAGGCGTCATGGCCATGTGGTGCGTCGATCTGGTGGAGCTCCGCATTGGGAAGCTGGTCGGTCATCAAAGCAACTTCCGTAGCAGGGTAGAGACCATCACTGCTGACGCTGATGACCAGCGCCGGCTGCTCGATCGATTTGAGTGCCGCGGACACCGAACCGCGCCCACGCCCAACGTCGTGGCTGTCCATCGCTCCGATCAATGCAAGGTAGGTGTTGGCATCGAAGCGGGAGACGAGCTTGTCTCCCTGGTGCCGTAGATATCGCTGCATTTCAAAGTGGCCGGCTGTCCTTTCCCGCCCAAAACGGGTATCGAAGTTGTGTGGGCTGCGATAACTGATCATTGCGATGCTGCGAGCGGCTGCAAGGCCCTGGGCCGGGCCGTCACCAAGCGGATAGCGACCCCCGGCGTAGCTCGAGTCGGCTTTGATGGCCTGACGCTGCGCTTCGCTGAGGGCGACTCCCCACGCCGACTGCGTGGGGCCCACCGCGATCGGTGCGATCGTGTCGACGCGGTCCGGGTAGAGCGCAGCCCACTCCAGAACCTGCATGCCACCCATGGAGCCGCCCACAACGAGGTCGAGAGTCTCGACTCCGAGGTTGTCGAGCAACAAGGCCTGGAGCCGAACGATGTCCCGGATCGTGACGTCAGGGAATGTGCTTCCGTATGGTTCAAAGGCTCCCGGCGCCCGGCTGGTGGGCCCGGTGCTGCCGTAGCAACCACCGAGGATGTTGGATGAGACGATGTAATCGTGCTCCGGGTCGAGCGCTCGGCCGGGGCCGAACATATCGGACCACCAGTCGTCGGCGTCTGCGGAGCCGGTGAGCGCGTGACAAACCAAAGTGGCATTCCGGTGGGGTCGCCCCCAGGTTCGGTACGCAATCCGAACCTGGGGGAGTGAGTCACCGGATTCCAGCTCAAAAGGCTTGTCGAGATCCAGGAACTTGGTGTCTGCCGAAATCCAACGTTTCAGGCTCATGCGGCAGCGCCCTTGAGCCCGGCGCGGGCAAAGGCAGTCTCGAAGTCGGCCTTGATGTCGTCGATGTGCTCGATGCCCACCGATACTCTGACCAGGTCCGCGGTCACGCCCGACGCTTGCTGCTCCTCACTATTGAGTTGTTGGTGCGTTGTTGACGCTGGATGGATGACCAGCGTCTTGGCATCACCGACATTGGCCAGGTGCGAGGCCAATTCCACCGAGTCGATGAACCGCTGGCCAGCGGCCGGACCTCCCCGGATACCGAAGGCGAGTACCGCGCCGTACCCGTTGGTGAGGATCCGGCTGGCGGCCGCGTGATACGGATGGCTGGTGAGGCCCGGGTAACTCACCCACTCGACCGACGGATGCGTCTCCAGCCATTCGGCAAGCTCCTGAGCGTTGTCGACATGACGTTGCACGCGGAGTGACATCGTCTCGAGACCCTGCAGGAACAGGAACGAGTTGAACGGGCTGAGAGCGGGACCGAAGTCGCGGAGCCCTTCGACGCGGGCCCGGATGATGAACGCGATGTTGCCAAACGGGCCGTCCGGCCCAAAGGTCTTGGCGAACTCCAGCCCGTGGTAGCCGGGTGCAGGCTCGGTGAAGGTGGGGAAACGCCCGCTCGACCAGTCAAAGTTGCCCGAGTCGACGATGACGCCACCAATAGACGTGCCGTGTCCCCCGATCCACTTGGTAGCGGACTGGACAACGATGTCGGCGCCGTGCTCGATCGGCCGGCACAGGTAGCCGGCCGCGCCGAACGTGTTGTCGACGACGAGCGGCACTCTGGCGGCATGGGCCACGTCGGCGATTCTCGGGAGGTCGGGGACGTTGAAGCGGGGGTTCCCGATCGTCTCGACGTACACGGCCTTTGTGTTGTCATCGATGGCAGCGGCAAAGTCGGCGGGATCGTCACCATCGACGAAGCGAACCTCGATGCCGAGTCGCTTGAACGACACCTTGAACTGGTTGTAAGTGCCTCCGTACAGGTAGCTGGTCGAAACGATGTTGTCGCCCGCTTCGGCAAGCGTGGTTAACGCAACGAACTGTGCTGCCTGCCCGCTGGCCGTGGCCAGCGCGGCGACTCCGCCCTCGAGCGCTGCGATGCGCTTCTCGAACACGTCACTGGTGGGGTTCATGATCCGGGTGTAGATGTTCCCGAATTCCTCGAGCCCGAACAGCCGTGCGCCGTGGGCGCTGTCATCGAAGGTGAATGATGTCGTCTGGTAGATCGGCACCGCCCGGGCGTTGGTGCCCGGAGCGGGCTCTTGCCCGGCGTGTACCTGGAGTGTCTCGTACCGGTAGTTGCTTGTCATGGTCGGCTCCCTCGTTGGTTCGACCGGCTCCTCCGGGTGGGTTCAACAAACAAGAAACCCGCTCCCGGCAAAGCCGGTGCGGGTGTTCGTTTCCCTCTGTGAATTGTTAGTTACACGTCAGATCCGCACGGCTCATCTATGGCCATGCACATCATTCGGCTGCAAGTAACGCGTCTCATTGGCGGCGAAGCTACAAGGAGTCGGTAGGGATGTCAAGGCTCCCTCTCCCCATCAGTCCCCCCTTTGGCCTTCACCGGTTTGTCAGTCCCCCCTTTGGGTGGAAGGTACCGCAGTGGCTTCCGCTGGGGTAGGGGGTCTTCGCAAGTGTCCGAACCGCGGTCGCCCTGGGTCTTTGCAGGTGTCCGAATCACCGTCGCCCCACCTACACCCCATCATGCCCCTTCACCTCATACAACCGGTCAATGTACCGCCGCAACAACTCACCAACGGCCCCTCGGGCCGGGAAGGTCGCGGCCATCCCATACATCGGTGCGGCACCCGTGTGCGGCGCGGCGCCTGCCGCCCGCGCCTCTTCAACAGATTCCCGTAAATCCGCAAGGAAACTCTCGGCAACTCCGGGACCGGTATGCTGCAACGTCAACGCGATGTGGACCGCTTGCGGGCGATGTAGCCCGTTGAGACTCCAGCCGCGCTGTGCCATCCGGGCCATGACCTCATAGATGTTGACCCGATCGGAAGTGAAGGCAATCACCCACAGCGGATCACCCAACACCCGCAGGTCAGGGATCTCGTTGATCCCCTGACGGATGGCGGCACCCGTTTCGAGTATGGCGCCTGTCGCGTCGAGATACCCCGACTCACCTATCGCCAACATGGCCGCCCAGGCAGCGGCCAACAGTGCGCCCGGCCGGCTGCCGGCCATGGTGGGGGAGTAGTACAGACCACCGGGCCAGTCAGTGGCGACGAAGTACTGGTGATGACGCAGGTCGCGACCACGGTGCAGAATCACCGAAGTGCCCTTCGCCGCGTACCCGTACTTGTGGGTGTCTGCCGATATCGACGTCACGCCGGGAAGGCGGAAGTCGAACAGAGGGACGTCGTAGCCGAGCCGTTCGGCCCAAGGAAGGACGAACCCGCCAAGACAGGCGTCGGTGTGGAACCCAATGCCCCGCTCTCTCGCCATATCGGATAGTTCGACAATGGGGTCGATGACTCCGTGAGGGAACCCGGGGGCGGAAGCGGCGATCACCACCGTTCGCCTGCTCACCGCCTTCGTCATGGCCTCAACATTTGCCCGGTAGTCGTCGGCTACCGCCACCCGGACCTGGCGGTAGCCGAAGTAATGGGCGGCCTTGTCGAAGGCCACATGTGCGGATGACGGGATCACCATCTCAGGGCGGCGGACCCGGGAGCGGTCTCGGTATGCCTTCATCGCCATGATGATCGATTCAGTGCCACCGGAGGTGACGGTACCGACGATCTCGTCACTGGTTTCGTTGCCGCCCAGCATGGATGCAGTCATGGCGACGATCTCGCCTTCGTACTTCATCCCCGATGGCCACAGATCAATGTGAAGCGGGTTCGATTGCGAATGGAGGGCATAGACCTCGTTGAGGAACTCGATGTGATCTACGTCACCGTGATAGACAGCGCCAGAGGCGCGACCGGCCTTCCACCCGGATGCTTCAGAGGAGGCCAGGGACGACAAGCTGGAGAGGATCTCTTCACGCTGCAGCGGCTGCTCCGGTAGCCGCTCGTAGATTCTGTGGTTGCCAGCGGGCCTTTCGATCGGGGCCGCGGCGAGCATCTCCTCGAATTCGGACTCCATGATCCTGTGTACCTTCGGGATCCTGCGGACTCCGCCATATACGGCCTCGGCAAGGCGTGGCGGCAGCTTGGCGAGTACACGTTCTGTAGACGATCTCAGGTCCATTGCTGCCTCCGGCTAATGGTTCAGCTTGCGGTACGTGCGTCGGTTTGCTTTGTGGATCCGACGGAACGCATCGTAGAGCCGGTCGTACGTGGCCGAGTTCTCCGGGTTCGGTTCGTAGGTGGCCGCCATCGGGACGAGGTCGGGTATCTCCGCCCATGAGATATGGTCGAGCGCGGCGTGGGCCAGCAACCCGGCACCGCGAACGTTGACCAGAACCGGGTCCTCGGCCTGGTGGATGGTTCGTCCCAACACGTCGGCATGGATCTGGCACCACAGATTCGAGCGGGCGCCACCACCCACCATCACGATCGGGGCGAGGCGCTGTTTGGTGAATTTCTCGACGTACCCGAGAAGCCATCTGGAGTTGTACGCCACTCCTTCGAACACGGCCCGGATCATCTCCGCCCGTCCTGTCTCTAGCGACTGATTGAAGAATCCGGCACGCAAAGTGGCATCTTCGACCGGCGTGCGTTCCCCGAAGAGCCATGGGGTGAAGATGACCCCACCACTGCCCGGAGCGACGGCCGCGGCGACGTGGTTCATGTCGGCGTAGACGTCCTCCCTGTCATCTGTGTCCGGGTAGAGCACCTCGGCGAGCCATTCCAGGGCTTTGCCCGCGGTCTGCTGCTCGTTGGCGACGACATAGCGCTCGGGTACGGCGGCGGGGAGTGAGGCGATGCTGTGCGCAAGGTCGGTCCTTTTGAAGGGCACATGACAGGTGATCCACGACGAGGTACCGATGTACAGGTGGGCGGCGTAGTCGGAGGTGGTACCGGCCCCGATAGCTGCGGAGTGCACGTCCGGCGTGCCGACCACAACGGGGACCCCGGCAGGGAGACCGAGATGGATGGCCGCCGCGGCAGTGAGTTCGCCGAGAAGGTCGGTGGCGGGGTGAAGTCGCGGCAACCTGGAGCGGTCGATCCCGACGTACCGGAGGAGATCATCGTTGTAGGCGACAGCTCGGGGGTCGCGGTTGTCCGTGACCCAGTGCAGCGCGATCGAGTCGAACGAGGCGGCGATCCTGCCGGTCAGCCGGAAATTGAGGTAGTCCTTCGGCTCGAGGAAGGTCGTTGCGGCGGCGTGGATCTCGGGCTTGTCGTGGCGCAAGTAGAGGATGTGGCCGATCGGGTCCTTGCCGGCCCCGCCGGGAGCGCCTCCGGTGAGCTTGATCCACTTGCGGAGCTTCCGTGGGTCATAGCCCTGGACCCGGACCGGCCCACCTATCAGCTCCTCGACATAGGGAGCGCCGCGGGAATCCATCCAGATGATGGCGTTGCCGATCGCCGCACCATCGGCGCCGATGGCGACGGTCCCCGACCACTGGCTCGTGACCGAGACTGCCGCTATCTTGCCCGGGGGAACGGGGTCGCCTCCGAGGGCCCGCCGGGTCGCTTTGCCTGTTGCTTTCCACCAGGCCGTAGGTTCCTGTTCTGCGCCGCCACCGGGTGACAGCAGCAAATCCACCGACTCGAATTCGCTGCCGATGACGCTGCCGTCGACGGAAACCAAGGCCACCTTGGGGCCTGAGGTTCCCAGGTCAATGGCGAGGATGTAAGGCGGTTCGTGCATGCTTGCACCGAACATAGCCAACTGTATCGATGGTTTGCGTTGGGCTCACCGGGCTGAACGCAGTGCTCCGAACACAGGCTACACTGCACGCCTCAAGCGACGCGGGGTGGAGCAGTCTGGTCAGCTCGTCGGGCTCATAACCCGAAGGTCGCAGGTTCAAATCCTGCCCCCGCTACGAAGAAAACCCTTGGCATTCCTACATGTGCCGAGGGTTTTCTC
>JAYEIP010000173.1:0-1911 GCA_034660155.1 Actinomycetota bacterium
CACGGGTAGCCGTTGCAGCCCGCAACCGCTCCGACGGTTGCGACGACGTTCATCTATACACCGGGTACTGCGGAGCGTCTCGACCAGCCCGCGTGACGCCTAGTGCGTGGGAGCCAAGTTGGGAGCCATTCGCAGTGGACTTGTGTGGACGGCTGTGGACTCCTGTGGACGACGCTTGGAGATCTACGGATCAGAAGGTTGGGGGTTCGAGTCCCTCCGGGCGTGCCACCGGAATCCCTTGTGCCACAAGGGATTCCGTCTATTGGCCAGTCAGTTCGACGACGTCTGGTCCGCGGTTGGTCCGCATTTGGTCCGCGAGAGCTTGGCTGCGCACCCCGTCGAGGGCCACCGCCAGAGCCTCCATATCGGACGGGAAGAGGTGCCCGTAGCGGTCCATCGTTACCGAAATCGATGAGTGACCAAGGTGCACCTGGATCGCTTTGGGATGCGCTCCCTCGGCGATGAGCAGCGCCGCGCAGGTGTGGTCGGGTCATGGATGCGGAGTCCCTCGGGCAACCCGGCGTCTGCTACGGCCTTGTACCAGACCTGGCGTCGGAAGTTGGAGTTGCGCAGCGGCCTTCCCAGTGGCGAGGTGAAGACCAGCTCATCGGGACCGTCGTCCACCCCTCGAGCGAGGTGTCCAGCCATCAGCTCGCTGAGGAACGCAGGGACGATCACCGTTCGATGGCGATAGGTCTTCGTGGCGCCGAAGTGAAGCATCCCGCGAGCCTCTGAGAGCGATTCTGTCACTTCGATCCGGGATCGCAGGAGGTCGCATCGCTTGCGTCGGACAGCTACGGCCTCGCCCCAGCGGAGTCCTCCGTAGGCGAGCAGATAGACGAGCGCTCCGTAGGGCTCCCGGATCGTCGCGGCAAGATCCGATGATCCGTCCGGAGTTACGACCTCGACTGGCAATCTCCGCTAGTCAGGAAGCGTCGTACCAATCGGGACAGGTCGCGGTCAGGGTTCCTTGCGCAGTGCCTCCGTTGACACCATCGGTAAAGGTCCCGCTGGCGGTCACCTGGTTGCCGTTCACAGTGATCTCCACGGCATCACCAATGGCTTCCCATGACACGGTTGGGTTTCCACCGTTCTCGATGTCGGCTACAGACACCAAAGTGCCGAACTCGTCATCGGCTACGTACACCTGAAGACCGTTGTTCACGTGGGACACGTTCCATTCCGAGCCGGCTTCTCCCGCCGGAGCGTTCACATAGGCACACAAGGCAGCAGGGAACTCCCAGGTCTCGTCACCGATCGACATCGTGATCGCAGTGCCACCGGCCGCAGCGGGCTCATCGGCCGGTTCTTCGGTCGGCTCATCGGCTGGTTCCGCAGCCGGCGTCTCGGTTGCAGGAGGCGATTCCTGATCAGACGCCGTCGTCACATTCGGAGTGGCGGGCTCGGTGTCAGTTGCCCCATCCGAACTACACGACACAACAACCAAACCAACAGCTACAAGGACAACAAGTCGCAGACGAGCGGACGACATAACCCATACCCTCCCGTTGAGTCTCCTTAACCCTACACGCGATGTCTAGCCCGCCCATATGGAAGCCTCTTTCTGTCAAGGGGTCGTTTTTGGGGGTGTTGGGGCGCGGTTGATTGGCCTGGCCTGTTCAGCGGGCCGGGTTGGTTCTAGTGTTGTTGGTGGGTCCGGGAAGTGACTGGTCCGAAGAGCCGGCCTTTCAGGATGTTGAGCCGGTCACGCTGGACGAAGAGTCGTTCCTGAGTGTCCTCCCGGACCCGTTTCGATCAGGCTGTTGCGGCACGTCGGGCGTCGCTGATGAGGTGCTGGTAGACCCGGTCGGAGATCTTTCGTTTCAACGCCCGGATGGCTTCCTTGCTGGTCTTGCCTTCGGTGATCTTTTTGTCGTAGTAGGTGCGGCCTTCGCCGGGATAACGGAGCTG
>JAYEIP010000174.1:0-9628 GCA_034660155.1 Actinomycetota bacterium
CGACAGTGTCGTGTCTCTCTACCCGTACAACTCTGGCCGGGCGGGAAGATCCACCCGCACCGGGGCTCCCGTTTCGATCGACTTTGAGCCGGAGAGGGCCGCGGCGAGCGTTACATAACCGTCCCACGCGGTGGGGCCCTCCGGTTGGTCCCCGAGCACAGACGCGGTCCATGCCTGGACTTCGTGGACATACGCCACTGCGAAGCGCTCCAGCCAGTCTGGCTCGACGGATTGGCGCATCTCTCCGTCCTGACGCACTACCGGCGTGTGATGGGGCGCGGTGCTCACCAGGCCGTGGGATCCGGTGATCTCGACCCCGACCTCGTATCCGAAGCCGGAGTCCTTGTTCACCTCGACGGAGGCGATGGCGCCGTTCGCCATTGCCATGGTTATGAGCTGGAGATCCAGTTGGTCGCTTCGGTCGGGATGGATGGTTGTGCCGCGAACATAGATCTCAGAGATCTCGTCGTTGAGTAGCCAGCGGGTTGAGTAGAGGTCGTGAACAGCCGAGTTGACCAGGACTGCCTCCGACGATGGAGGAACTTCCTCCGGTGGGTTGCGGTGCCAGCCACGAAACAGCAGCGGACGGCCGACATCCCCACGCTGCAGCGCCTCCTTCACAGCAACATGCTGCGGGTCGTAGTGGCGCATCAGACCAACCTGGAGAAGGCGACGTCCCCGGGTCGCCTCGCTTGCGACGACGGCGTCCGCGCCGGCGAGGCCTGTTGCCAGGGGCTTCTCCACCAGTGCATGTTTACCGTGCTCGAGACAGGCGATCGCCAGATCACCATGGGTGGCATCAGGGCTGGCGATGATGACCGCATCGACCGACTCGGAGTCGATGAGTGCGAACCCATCGGAGAACACCTGTGCCCCGGTTGGCTCGGCGATCTCCGCGGCACGGTCGGTGTCTATGTCCATGACGGCGGTGAGTCGGGCGTTGCCAACCTGCGAGTGGATGTTGCGGGCGTGGCGGCCTCCCATGCCACCGGTCCCGATCACTCCGACGCGTAGCTTCCTTGTCATCAGGTGTCGCTCCCTGGTGTCGGTAACTCGATGCCGGCTGCGTCGAACAACCGCTCGAGAAGTCTCAGATTGGCGATGGAATCCTCCAGCGGCAGCGGCGAAGAGCCACCATTGAGGATGGCGTCGGCCAGCGCCGTGGCCTGGAGGCCGTATTGGTCGACCGCCGCGATGGTGATGGTTTCGATGGTTGAGGCGTTGGGGTGATGATCGCCACCGGTCCCAATCGCCACGGTTGTCGCGATGTCGGGCGGGCAATTGAACGGGTCAGCGACAGAGATCCAGCCATCGACTCCGTGAATGATCACGGTGTGCTGCGGCTCCTGTTCCATCGAGCAAGTGAAGGTCGCAAAAGAGTCTCCGTAGTCGAGGATCCCGCTGAAGGTCATGTCCACGCCCGATTCGGGGTCCACCCGGGCTGCCCCGTGAACCCGGACGGGCTCATCGCCGAGCAGCATCCTGCTGAGGTTCACGGCATAACAGCCGACGTCGTACAACGCCCCACCCCCGGCGTTGAAGTCGAGCCGGTAGTCCCCGATTCTCGTTGATCTGAAAGAGAACCAAACTCCGATATCTGTGACCCGCCCGATCGAACCATTGGCTATCAAGTTGCGGACCGTCTGCCAGGCAGGATGGAACCGGTACATGAACGCTTCCATCGCGAGCACGTTGCGGTCGGTGCAGTGCTCGGCGACTCGCTTGGCCTCCTGGCTGGTCAGCGCCAGGGGCTTCTCACAAAGGACATGCTTGCCGGCGTCAGCCGCTCTCATGGTCCACGGTCCGTGGAGGTAGTTAGGGAGCGGGAGGTAGACGGAGTCAATCTCAGGGTCGGCCAGTAACTCCTCGTATGACCCGTAAGCCCGCGGGATCCCAAACCTGGAAGCAACGCTCTCTGCAGTTGCTCGAGAGCGGGACCCGATGCCAACCAGCTCACACCGCTCCGCACCCTGGAGGGCGGGTATGACATGGTTCTGAGCGATCAAGCCCGTTCCCAGTACCGCCCAACGAACCTGTCGATTCTTGCTCATGGGCAGCTCCACGTGCTCGGATAGCCATAGCCTACAGAATCATGTGGAACGTTCCAACAGGTTGTTGCTATGATGCGTTGACGGAGGGAGCTTCTCACTTGAAACAGCCAACCATTCTTGATGTGGCTGAGAGGGCCGGGGTGTCCAAGTCATTGGTTTCGCTGGCCATGCGTGAGCCGGATAGGGTCAGCGATGCCAGCCGAAGAGCCGTCCTGGTGGCGGCGGAAGAGCTTGGATATCGCCCCAACGCAGTCGCCCGGAGCCTGGTGCAGCGACGGAGCAACGTTATCGGTGTGATCCTGTCGGACCTGCACAACCCGTTCTTTGCGGATGTTGCCGATGGTATTGAGGAGGCGGCCGCCCCGCAGGGATACCGTGCCCTGCTTTCGTCGGGTTATCTCGATCCGAAACGGGAACAAGCTGCGATCGAGATGATGCTCGAGATGAGAGTGGATGGGCTGATCATGCTGGGCTCCATGATGCAGATTGCCAAGATCGAGAAAGTGGCGGCCTCGCTTCCCGTAACCCTGCTCGGTCGCCACACCCGCTCCAAGGCCCTCGACTCGGTCGGGGTGGACGATTCAGCGGGCGCCCAGAAGCTCGTCGACCATCTGGTCGAGCTCGGTCACAGCAAGATCGTGCACATTCACGCCGGTTCCGCGGCCGGGGCACCTCGTCGCCGTGCCGGCTACGAGAAAACGATGCGCCGGTACAACCTCGATGCAGATATACGCCTGGTCAAAGGCGACTTCACTGAGAGCGGTGGGGCCAAGGCCATGAACGAGATACTGGAGAGCGGAGACCTGCCCACCGCCGTCTTTGCCCCGAATGACTTCGCGGCGCTGGGTGCTATGGAGGCTATCGACGCCGCCGGACTCTCCATACCCGGCGACATGTCTCTGGTCGGGTACGACAATCTCGCTCTTGCTGGTCTGCCCCGCATCGGGCTCACAACTATTGGCCAGCCGCGGACTGATCTTGGCCGGGAGGCAGTTCACCTGGTCACCGAGAGGCTCGATGGGGATCGCGTGAGCGCCCGTCACGTAGTTGTATCGCCAAGTCTTGTGACCCGTTCAACGACTGGTCCACCGCCCGGAAATTCGAAATGACGAATCAATCTCACACAGGAGAAACGCAATGACAAAGCGCCTGAAGTATCTGGTCGGAGGCGAATGGAAAGACACCGAGAGCGGTGTCTACTACGAGATCACCAACAGCAGCACCGGCGAGGTGATGGCTGAAGCCCCTCGTTGCACAGCGGAAGAGGTGGACGCCGCCGTCGAAGCCGCAGCTGCGGCCTACCCCGGATGGCGGGACACGCCGATCACAAAGCGCGTCCAGGTCATGTTCCGTCTCAAGGATCTGATGGAAGCGGACCTGCACGAGCTCGCCATGCTTTTGGCGACCGAGATGGGTAAAAGCTACGCCGAAGCCCGTGGTGACGTTCTCAAGGCGATTGAGGTGGTGGAACTGGCGTGTGCGACCCCGGTCACGATGATGGGTGATTCGCTGATGAATGTGGCGGAGGGCTATGACACCGTCACCTTCCGCGAGCCCATGGGTGTGTTCGCCGGCATCGTGCCGTGGAACTTTCCCGCGATGATTCCGATGGGTTGGATGATGCCGCTCGCCGTAACGACCGGCAACACGTTCGTGCTGAAGGCCGCCTCCTACGTCCCGCAGACCGCCATGAGGATGGCCGGGTTGCTGGAAGAGGCGGGGCTGCCGCCCGGTGTCTTCAATCTCGTTACCTGTTCCCGCCACGAAGCAGAACGGCTGTTGGTTCACCCGAAGATCCAGGGTGTGAGCTTCGTTGGATCGACCGCGGTCGGCCAGCACATTTATGCAACGGCCGCAGCCAACGGCAAGCGAGTTCAGGCTCTGACCGAGGCGAAGAATCACGCTCTCGTGCTGCGTGACGCTCCTATCCGGGCGACTGCACAACGAATCATCAACTCAGCCTTTGGCTGTGCTGGTGAGCGTTGCATGGCGCTGCCGGCCATTGCCGTCGAGGAGTCGATTGCAGATGAATTGGTTGCGACGATCACCGAGCTCGCCAAGGAGAGGAAGATCGGCCCGGCATATGACGAGTCCACGGACATGGGCCCACTGGTCAACGCCGAGCACTACGAGTTTGTGAACGGCTGGATAGAGAAGTCGATCGGAGAAGGTGCGGTACCTGTGCTCGATGGCCGGTCGGTTACGGTTGAAGGGCACGAGAAAGGCTTCTACATGGGCCCCACCGTCTTCGATCACGTAACGCCGGAGATGGCTTGTGGTCAGCAAGAGGTATTCGGGCCGGTGCTGTACGTCAAGCGAGTCGCCGACTTCAACGAAGGCGTCGAGTTGATCAACGACAGCGAGTTCGCCAACGGCGCTTCGATCTTCACCCAGAACGGGTACTTCGCGCGGGAGTTCTCTCGCCGGATCGACGCCGGCATGGTCGGCGTCAACGTCGGGATCCCGGTCCCGATTTCGGTGTTCCCATTCAGCGGTCATAAGAAGAGCTTCTTCGGCGATCTCCATGTGATGGGGCGCGACGGCATCATGTTCTATACCGAGACCAAAGCCGTCACCAGCTTCTGGTTTGACGAGGAAGCCATGAAGGGCGAAAAGGTCGGCACCTGGGAAGGAACCATCACCCGGACCTGAGGGGCCTACGGTGGCGGCCGTGACATACTGCGGGCGATGAAGCGACTAGCAGTCTTGTTGACGGCATTGGGAGTCCTTGCCGCGGCCTGCGGTGGGTCAGACTCAGTAGCAGCAACGACGGAAGCTTTCATCGTGGAAACTACGACGGATCCGGGCTCGATCGCCACTACGACTGCGACGGAACCAGCTGACACGACTCTTCCGGCAACGTTGGATCCCGGTGAGGGTTTCCGCTTCTACGGTGAGTTCATTGTGCCCGAGGTGTTGGATGCATTCGATTTCAGCTCGATCTGGCTGCCCGATGACGAACTGTTCGTCGCCATCGCCGATACCAGAGAGCTGCGCCGGCAGGGGCTTATGCATCTCACCGATCTTGGCGACCTCGACGGGATGTTGTTCGTATTCGAGCAGGATTCGTCCTCGGGCTTCTGGATGAAGAACACATTGATCCCGCTGGACATCGCCTTCTTTGACGCCGCGGGCAACTTCGTGGACGGTTTTGTGATGGAGCCATGCACTACGGCCGCTTGCCCGTCCTATCTTCCCAGCGGGAATTATCGATATGCGCTTGAGACGCCGGCAGGGCAGATGCCGAATAACAGGGCTGTCCTGAGGCTTGTCGAGCCGGAGTGAGGAGAGCCAGTGGCGAAAGTTGACATTCTGTTCGAGGGATACGTGGGCAACCGGGTCGCGGGGACCGTCAGTCTGGTTCGTGACGGTGACATCGCCGCCATCATCGATCCGGGGATGGTGCCGGACCGGGCGGCAATCCTGGGACCGCTGTCGGCGCTTGGTGTCGACCCGGCTGCGGTGACCGATGTGGTCTTGTCACATCACCATCCAGATCACACGATGAATATCGCACTGTTCCCGAATGTGCGAGTCCACGACCATTGGGCAACGTACGAGAATGACAAGTGGATGTCGCGTCCGGCGGAAGGGTTCGCCGTGTCGGACGATGTCACATTGATCGAGACACCGGGGCATACGCCGCAGGACATCACGACTCTCGTGAAGACGGATGATGGGGTATATGCGTTCACCCACCTGTGGTGGAACGGGGCGATCCCTGACGACCCACGGGCGACCCAGCCCGAGTTGCTGCAACCCAATAGGGATCGGGTGCTCGAGTCGGCGGCCGTCATCGTTCCTGGTCACGGGGGGTCCTTCTCGGCCGAAGATGCGCCCCGGGCAGAGGGTCACTGATGGCCGCCGGTGGCCACATCGTGGCAATGGGCGGCGGTGGTTTTGGATCGGGCAACCCGACGCTCGACCGTTACGCACTCTCGCTGGTTGACGCCGCCCGCCCCAGGGTCTGTTTCATCCCGACGGCCAGCGGTGACGATGCGGCTTACAGCCTGCAGTTCTATCAGGCCTATGTGAGCTACGGGTGCGAGCCTCACGTGCTCAATCTGTTCTTGCGTGACGTGGACGACATCCGTTCCTACCTCCTCGGGATGGACCTCATCTATGTGGGCGGTGGTAGCACGGCCAACCTGTTGGCGGTATGGAGACTTCACGGTGTCGATAGGGTCCTGGAGGAAGCATGGCGATCGGGTGTTGTGCTTTCGGGCCTGAGCGCCGGCGCCAACTGCTGGTTCGAGGCGAGCACAACCGATTCCTTCCTGGTCGGCAAGGCCGACGCTCTCACCGCCGGCATGGGTCTGCTGGCAGGCAGTTTCTGCCCCCACTACACCTCAGAGCCCGAGCGGCGGCCCAGTTACCTCAGTATGGTCGGCTCGGGCCGGCTCCCCGATGGCTACGCCTGTGAGGACGGAGTCGCAGTACATTTCATCGGCACCGAGTTCCACACCGCGATATCGGTGGACGGTGATGCAAAGGCGTACCGCGTGACCCGGGCACCAGAGGGAGCGCACGAAGAGCCGCTCGAGCTAGTGACGCCCAGCTAGCTAGCGCCGTAGTCCGAAATCCGTAGTCCGAGGTACTTGGTGCAGGGCCCCAGAACCACTGCGGGACGATGTCCGGGCTCTGTATTCACCTAGTACCTAGTACCTAGTACGTAGTACTCGTGCCACCCTTCCTTTTCCCGATGTGGAATACCGGCGGCGGTGCCGTTACACTCGCGGCTCGCATATCCCCTGCTCCCGGATGGTCCGGGGGCCTTTCGCGTAGCGATCGTCCATAGGAGGTGAAATCTATTGCGTTCTTATGAGCTGATGATGATTCATCGACCCGAGTTGTTAGAGCCCGACGTGCGGACTCTTGTCGGCGAGGTAGAAGCGGTAATTGCCGCTGCAGGCACCGTGACCGATACCGATTTTTGGGGCAAACGTCGTTTTGCCTACGAGATCGACCATCTCAATGAGGGCTTCTATTCGGTGCTTCAGTTTGACTCCGACACCGAGATCGTTGAGACCCTCGACCGTGCTCTTGGTCTCCACGACGCTGTCATCCGTCACAAAATCACCCGTCCCGGTGGCAAGTAAATCTGTCACAGGCACCCGGCACACTACGAGTGAGCAGAGAGAAGAGAGATAGGTAATGAGAGACAACAGTGTGACACTCGTCGGCAACCTCGTAGATGACCCCGAGCTGCGGTTCACTCCTTCAGGAGTTGCTATGGCGAAAGTTAGCTTCGCCGTCAACCGTCGTTTTCAGAGGAACAACGAGTGGCAGGAAGAGACCAGCTTCTTCCGTGGTACCTGCTGGCGTGATACGGCTGAGAACGTTGCCGAGTCCCTGCAGAAGGGCATGCGCGTCATCGTGACCGGCAGCCTCGAGCAGAGGACCTGGGAGACCCAGGAGGGCGACAAGCGCTCCGTCATCGAGATCCGTATCGACGACATTGGCCCGTCCGTCCGGTGGGCGACTGCTGCGGTAACCCGCACCCCGCGTACCGGTGGCGGTGATTGGGCCGGCGGCGACTCTGGTGGCGGAGGCTCTGTGCCGCCCGCTCCGGTGGCTCGTGACGACTACGGCCCAGACGAAGCACCCTTTTAAGAATTCATCAGGAGGACAAAGACATGCCCCCAGCAGTACGTAAGAAACGACGGCGTCCATCAGCGGCCGATGCCCGTCGCCGCCCCAAGGTCTGCCAATTCTGCAAAGAGAAGACCGAGTACATCGACTACAAGGAAGCATCGGTACTCCGTAAGTACATGTCCGACCGTGGCAAGATCCGGGCCCGCCGGGTGACCGGCGCCTGCCCCAAGCATCAGCGTGAGCTGGCGATTGCGATCAAGAATGGCCGTGAAATGGCGTTGCTGCCTTACATCGGTACGAGGAGCTAATGAACGTCATACTGCTTCAAAACGTCGAGGATCTCGGCGGTAAGGGAGACATTGTCGACGTGTCATCCGGGTTTGCGCGCAACTACCTGTTGCCACAGCGGCTGGCGATGAAGGCAACCTCAGGCGCCATCAAGCAAGCGGACAAGCTCCGCAAGCAACGGATCGAATCCGAGGCCAAGCTCAAGGGAGCGGCTGAGGAGATGGCCAGGAACCTCGTCGGGTCGAGGGTGGTTGTTGCCGCCCGCGCCGGCGACGAAGGTCAGTTGTTTGGTTCGGTGGGTGCTCACGACATTGCCGAGGCTTTGCGGAAGTTCAGCGGTGTTGAGGTCGCTAACTCGATCATCCACATCCCGACGGTAATCAAGGAGATCGGTCTTCACGAGGTCACGTTGAAGCCTCACGAAGAGGTGGAGTTCGGCGTTACCCTCGATGTGATTCCGGCTTAAGAAGGGCGCACGATGGCATTGGGAATCGATGATCCCAGGTCCGGTTCGTTGCGCGTTCCGCCCAGCAGCGTCGAGGCCGAGGAATCGGTTCTCGGCGCCGTCTTGTTGGACAGCGACGCGGCCAATGTCGCGTTGGAGAAGCTCCAACCGGAGGACTTCTACCGGCCGGCACATCAGGCGATTTTTGATGGCGTTCTGGATCTCTTCAACAAGAACGAGCCCATCGACGCCGTCACAGTCGCCGAGGCCCTGCGCAGGGCCGACATGTTGGAACGGGTTGGGGGCCTTGGGTACCTAACCCAGTTGATCGATGCGGTGCCGGCGACCTCGAACATCGAGCACTATGCGGCCATCGTTGAGGAGCACGCGCTCCGCCGCCGCTTGATGCGAGTTGGCGGCGATATCGGGAAGATAGCGACCGAGGTCGACCAACCAATCAGCGACGTACTCGACAAGGCCGAGCAGTCTGTATACGCCGTTTCTGAGAGGCGGGTGGGCGAGGGCCTGGCCCTTATCGACCCCCTGCTGGGGCCGGCCATCGAGCGGGCCGAGGAATTACATCGAACCGGGGCCGAAGTGACCGGTCTGTCCACGGGGCTGCGAGACCTCGACCACAAGCTTGCCGGCCTCCATCCATCCAACCTCATTGTCGTGGCCGCCCGGCCCGGTATGGGTAAATCGACTCTGGCGCTGGGGATAGCGCAACACATCGCCATCCTGGGGGAGCCGGTCGCCATTTTCACACTGGAGATGAGCCGCGAAGAGATGGTCACCAGGATGCTCTGTTCGCAGGGCCGTATCGACTCGCAGCGATTGCGCACCGGTCGACTCACCGAGGTTGACTTCTCCAAGTTGTCGACAGCCGCCAACGTGCTCTACAAAAAGCCCATCTATGTGGACGATTCTGCCGGTCTCACGGTGACGGAGATTCGCGCAAAATGTCGGCGTCTCAAGCGACGCAATGGGCTTGGTCTGGTGGTCGTCGACTATCTCCAGCTAATGCACGGTACCGCCGGCGAGAATCGTCAGCAGGAAATCGCCATTATCAGTCGAAGCCTCAAGAACCTGGCCCGTGAGCTTGATCTCCCGGTGATCGCATTCTCCAAGCAAACCCGTGCGCTGGAGCAAGGTGAACAAAAACGACCCCGGCTGGGCGATCTACGTGAATCAGGAGCCATAGAACAGGACGCGGACATCGTGTTGTTCATCTATCGCCACGAGTATTACC
>JAYEIP010000175.1:0-1891 GCA_034660155.1 Actinomycetota bacterium
ATCGCCGGGGGTCAACCCTTCGTCCTTCATCAGATCCTCAAGTACGTTGAGGTACGTGCCGGGCTTGACGGTGCGGGTCTTGCGCTCGGTAGGTGATTTGCTTCTCTTCGGCTTGGTTGGCTTCGTAGTCTTTGTCGGTTCTGCCATTGGCATCTCTCTTTCAATCTTGCGGTAGACGGTGGCAGGGGGAGTAAGAAACCCCTGCCACCGTCAAGTCACAGACGGTCCGTTGTTTTTGGTAACCCCAGTTACCCTTCGTTACCTTCGGCGAAGATCCCGTCCTCGTCGAGCAGGTCGGCGTGGAGATCGTCGTAATCTTCAACGTCCGGGTACTCGTCAAGCGCGGCATCAACGAACTCGTCGAACTCGTCATGGTCGCCGGCCAGTTTGATCAGCTTCCGCCTCAGAGCCTTCTCGCCGGTTGGTTTGGCTTTGGCTTTGGACTTGGCCGGTGCCTTCTTCTTCGCCCTACCCTTCTTCTTGGCCTTGATTTCGCTGACCGAAGCCGGCATCGGCAGGATCCACTCGACTGTCTCGCCTGTGTCGTCGTCGACCCACGTTGACACAACCTTGCGGTCGAAGTGGATCTCGAGATCGGTGAACACCTTGGCTTGGTATGGGGCTCCGCGGGCACCGAGCAGTTCAGCAACGTCGTCACCCAGCGCAACCATTGCCTTGACCAGCCGACCAACCGCGGTGGCGCTGTTGAACTTGTTGCGACCAGAGCCGTGTTCGACCTCTGCGCCTTCGTCCATGACTTCCCAGCCTTTGCCGGTGCCGAACCTGTCCCGATGGTCCTCTTCGACCTCTTCGCCGTCCTGGAACGCCGGTCCTTGTAGAAAGAGGAAGATCCGGTCGTCGTCGTTCTCTTCGTCGGGTCCAAACCAGGCGCTCATGACCTTCAAGTCATAATTGTCGAGCAGCCCGTCGGTTGTTCCCCAGTCGTCAACACTCAATGTGTTGTCCTTTCGTTAACGTCCAGACGCTCGCCTAGACAGGAATAAAAACCTTGATGAACGTATACCCCGGTCATCAACGGGGGGGAAAATTTGCTTGCACCTCCTGGCATCTCTCATGTGTCCCTTAAAGCCCTTATGGGGGGTCACATTATAGTCGGTTGTTTCAGACTTTGCGAAGCCGCGATTCTTTACGGTCTTTTGCAGCTTTAACCATCGATCTTGACTTCGGGTTGTTGGGGGAAATGACTAACGCATCCTTCCACCATTTGGGAAATAGCCGACCCTCGTTCTTAAACAACTTGTTGAACTGTCGATCAAGAATATAGGTATCGCACCAATCAGACCTAGATCGCATCCCCCGCCCCGTCATCTGCGCGATAGCGCGCAAGGTCTGCACTGAATACCAATTCTGCCCCCCCTTGCTGTACAGCCTCGCCTTTACCATCTTGTCGCCCAGATACGGACTCGGGACTTTACAGATCACAATGACCTCACAGTCCTCGCCGGGCAAGTCGATCCCGCGTTCAAAACTTGGCGCCAGCATCACGGCATCGTCCCTGTCGAGAAACTTTGCTAACGCCCGGTCCCGCTCCCCCGCATTCCAATATGTCATTACGCGGCCACTGTTGAGCGTGTTGAACAGATGCCGGGTCAGCTCGTAACTAACAGTATGAACCAGGATCCTTGCCCCCGGATTCTCATCAATGATCTCACCTAAATGCTCAGTCAAAACCGGGTACGCGGTCTCTTTCGTCTTGAACGTCACCTTGGTTTTCCCCACACTGAACACCGGCCGGTTCTCCACCGGGAACGTCGACTCCATCTCCACATACGCCCACTCGTCGTCCTCTAACCCCAAATCCTTCGCCATTTGTTGCGGCGAGATCAACGTCGCCGACATCAACAGAAACTGGTTACCTCTCGACCACAGC
>JAYEIP010000176.1:0-1881 GCA_034660155.1 Actinomycetota bacterium
GCTGTGGCTCAACGCGACGGCGGCCAAGGTTGATCGTGACACTCTCAATCGCGGCGCGGATGCCGTGACTGCCGATATCGAGGAGCAGATCCGGATCCTCTCCCTGGCGGGCACCGGGGCGAAGAGCCTTGTCGGTCAGTCGCTTGACGATATTGATCTCGCCCAAATGGCCGACCAATTAGACATCTCCGTCCTCAGATCCTTGATCGCGATCGTCACCTATCCCGTTACTGCGGAAGGCGCCGCCGTCGGTGAGTTCATCACCCTCGACTTCCAGCCTGAGGGCTTTCCCGCTCCGGAGATTGACATGTCGCTCGCCGAGGTCGAAGAGCTGCTCGAGACGGATGAAGCGTTCCTCAGCGCTCCGGTGACCACCCTCGACCCCGGGCGGCTTGATTACGTAGCCTTGATGCCGGTCGAGGGCGCAGGCGGAATCGAGTTGGTGGGTGTCGTCTTTCGCATCGATAGGATGCTTGGAGACGCGGTAGATGCAGGCGGGGAAGGGCAGTATTCCGCCGTGGTTACTGATCCCGATTACGGTAACCAGGTAGTGGCCGCCGTCGGCGACCCCGTCGGCGACATCGAGGCGGCCCGGTCGCCGCAGGGTCTCAAGGGGGAGCTAGGCCTTGTCGTTCGTCCCGGCCCCGACTTCCCGTTCTCGCAGTCCGTCTGGATTCCCGGCCTGGTCATCGGGGTCGGTTTTCTGGTGGCGTTGCTACTGGTGTGGATGGCGAAGATGGTCAGAACCCGCTCCGAGGACCTGGCCGAGCGCCTCCGACTTGCAGAGGAGCTCAACAAGAGTAAGGACCGGTTCCTGGCCGCCGTTAGCCATGAGCTCCGCACGCCACTCACTGTTGTGCTTGGTGTTGCTGATGAGGTTGGCCCGCATTGGACGAGGCTTAGCGACGGAGAACGGCAGGAGTTGCTGGCCATGATGAGTGAGCAGGCACACGAGGCCGCCAACATTGTGGAAGACCTCCTGGTAACGGCACGCTCCGATCCAACGAAGCTTCGTCTTGCGATGGAACGAACCGAGATCCACCCGCACGTCGAATATGCGATGGCTTCGCTGCCGCTGGACGCCCGGGAACGGATCAGCTGGTCGGATGTCCCGCAATCGGTCTATGCCGATACGACGAGGTTGCGCCAGATATTGCGCAATCTGCTTGAGAACGCGAGCAAGTACGGCGGCGCCAACATCGAACTGCGTTCCTGGCAGGATCAAGGCCGGGTTCATATCTGCGTGAGCGACGATGGCAACGGGATCGACGAGTGGGATGTGGACCGCATATTCGAACCGTACGAGCGATCCGATTCGGCGTCCGAGCTTCCGTCCGGCGTCGGCATCGGACTCTTTGTCAGTAGGCTGCTGGCCCGTCTCATGGGCGGTGACCTCGAGTGTGTTCGTGAAGGCGGCTGGACCCGATTCCAGCTGTGGCTGCCGGCACCGGATCGTGCCCCCGACTGGGCCGTTGTCGGCGAGCCTGTAGCGACGCGCCGCCAACACTGAGAGGCCGTTACCCTCTGGGCAGCAGAGGAGGGGTGATGACAGCGGCCAAGTGGGAGCCATCGAGTGATGTCGTTGAGGCCGCGAATCTGACCGCTGCCATGAATGAGCGTGGCGCCGCGACATACGACGAGTTCTACGAGTGGTCTCGTGTCGATCGGGCGGAGTTCTGGGGGTATACCGCGGGACGATTGGGCATCCAGTTCACCGAAGCTGCTTCTGTGGTACTCGGGCCGGGCAGTACCCCCGAACACCCGATCTGGTTCCCCGGGGCCCGTCTCAACATCGCCGAATCGTGCTTTCAGCGCGAGGCCGATGCGGTGGCGATCGTCTACCGCATCGACGGTTCGTTGCGATCGCTGTCCTACGGCGAG
>JAYEIP010000177.1:0-9484 GCA_034660155.1 Actinomycetota bacterium
ACACCCACCTGACGCATCGAGCCACCGAGGCGCGACCGCAGCCCATGGGCGGCACGTATGAAGTTCGCAGATCCAGCCAGGATCGACCCCACCGGAGCTCCGAGACCCTTCGAGAAACAGAACGAGACACTGTCGGCACATGTTGCATACTCGCTCGCGGTGACTCCCGAGGCGACCACGGCATTCCATAGTCGGGCACCATCCAGATGAACCCGGAGACCCTGGGCTCGCGCTTCAGCGGAACCAGCCTGCATTAGTGACAGCGGCACAATGGTGCCTCCGGAAGTGTTGTGGGTGTTCTCCCAGCTGAGCAGTGATGTCTTTGGCAAGTGATACTCGGTGCCCGCGGTAGCCGCCCGGATGTCCTCGACCGTCATCACCCCGTTGGGGCTGGCCACGGTGCGGAAGGCGACACCAAAATTGGCGGACGCTCCGCCGTGTTCGTAGTTGCGGACGTGTGCCGTCTCAACACAGATCACCTCGTCACCGGGACTGGTGTGGACCCCAAGGGCGATCTGATTGGCCATCGTGCCCGAGGGAACAAAAAGTGCCTCCTCCTTGCCGAGCAGCGCGGAAACTGTTTCTTGGAGGCCGTTCACGGTTGGATCCTCACCGTACACGTCATCACCCACCTCGGCGCCTGCCATTGCCTGGCGCATCTCCTCGGTGGGATGGGTGACCGTGTCGGACCTGAAGTCGGCAATGCCGTTGCGGAAAGACACGGTTACAGCGCAGTTAGCTTGTCGAGGGCTTTGCGAATCCCACGAACGGCCTGCCCGATTCGGTGATCGTTCTCGACCAGGGCGAACCGAACAAAACCTTCTCCACTGGGCCCAAAACCGAAACCAGGGCTCACCGCTACCTTCGCCTCGCGGAGGAGGTGGAAGGTGAATTCGAGGGAGTTCATGTAGTCGTACTCGTCGGGGATTTTGGCCCACACGAACATCGTGCCGAGCGGTTTTTCAATCGGCCACCCTGCCCGATTGAGGCCGTCCACCAGGACGTCACGACGCTTCCTATAGACCTCCTGGACTTCGCCCACGTGATCATCGCCCTCATTGAGCGCCAGGATCGAGGCAATCTGGATCGGTTGGAATGTGCCGTAGTCGAGATACGACTTCAGCTTCGCCAGTGCACCCACCATCTCGGGGTTACCTACCACAAACCCGACTCGCCATCCCGCCATCGAATGGCCTTTGGTGAGGGTGTACAGCTCGACGCCCACGTCCTTGGCTCCCGGTACCTGGAGCATGCTCGGTGCGGTGTAACCGTCAAATGTGATGTCGGCATAGGCAAAGTCGTGCACCAGCATGACGTTGTTCATCTTGGCGAAAGCGACAAGCCGTTCGAAGAACTCGAGTTCAACCGTCTTCGTGGTCGGATTGTGGGGGAACGATGTCACGATGACCCGGGGACGTGGCCACGAGTCCAGGAACGCCTCGTGGAGGTGCTCGAAATAGTCGCTCCGATGCAGAACCGGAACTCGCCGGACCTCGGCACCTGCCAGGGCGGCAGCGTAGATGTGGATCGGATAAGAGGGCTCGGGAACGAGGGCCACATCACCCGGTTGGACGAGGGTCCACATCAGGTGAGAGAGCCCCTCCTTGGCGCCGATGGTGTTGATTGCCTCGGTCTCAAGGTCGATCTCCACGCCGAATCTGCGTGCGTATCGATCGACGATTGCTTTTCTCAAATTCGGTATGCCCCGTGAGGTCGAATACCGATGGTTGCGCTCGTTGCGGGCAGCCTCCCCCAGCTTGTCAACGACAAAGTCTGGAGAGGGGATGTCCGGATTGCCGAACCCGAGATCGACGATGTCCTCGCCGGCGCGTCTCGCCTCCAGCTTGAGTGCGTTCACCTCGGCGAATACATACGGCGGAAGGTTGTTGATTCTACGAAATTCCATGATCCGCTGAGGCTAGTACGACGGCAACAGATCCCCGCTCAGCACACCTCTAGGAGTCCACCTGCGGAAGCTGGCCAACAGCGGACCGCAGCGTCGCGAGGAACTCATCGGGTGGTACTCGGTGGATCTTGGCAGCCCGCTCGACGGTGATGGCCTTCGTGATGAATTTGCGGAACGAGTATCCACCCACACGCTTGATCCCAAACATCTCCATGACCTCGGCGATGTCACCGTATTCGGACAGAATGTCCGAGACCTTGGTGTCCTTATTGATTTCCATCTTGAGACCGCCGCTCCGTTCCGAGTGATTGCAGACAGCACCGTAACGCTGCCCACAGTTGGAAGAGAATTCGCTAGCCGCGATCTACGAGGCGACGGAGCCGATCGGGTAGCAGCTCGCTTCCCCACGCGGCCATGCCCCGGACGAGCTCAAGCCCGTCCTCGGAACCATCCCAGTGCTCGTCGAGAACCTCCGGCGGGCTTTCCCGAAGCAAGAAGTCGACAGCGAAGGCCAGCATCAGAACATCATCGACTCTCCCCACTACCGGAATGTAATCCGGGATCAGGTCGATCGGTGAAATCACGTACGCGCCGACTGCCGTCATCGCCAAACGACGCATCCGGGGCACCCGTTTGTCCAGCAACAGACGAGCCAGCAGCTTGGCAAGATTGGGCACCAGCAGGACGGCTTCCTTCAGGATGTCCTGCCGAGTTCGCCTCGGGACCGGGTGGGTGGAATCAAGCGGATGCCGGATAACCGCCAGTGATGCTTCAGCCGGAACCGAATCGATTGCTTGACCATCCTCCGTAGGACGCAGGTCGTGGTTCGGCAGTGGAATAATCTCGCCATCCATCGGGCAAGCCTACCGGACTTCAGCGGCTCAGGTGAGGAAGGCGCTGACGTGTCCGTCACGCGCCTTGGCCGCAAGCAGAGCAGCACCTATCGCACCCGATTCCGGACCCAACTCGGCGACAACAATGGGCGGCAGCGGCCTGTAAGACCCTCCGTGAATAGCATCAGCAGCCACCCGACGAGCCGGGCCGAGGAGTGACTCACCGACCGAGCCCAATCCACCCCCGACCACGACCAACTCCGGGTCGAACACCGCGATAAGGCTGCAAAGTCCTCTCCCCAACGCCGCGCCGACCTGGCTTACTAGACCCCGGGCGGTCTCATTACCGGCATCCGCCGAAGCGGTGATCGTCTCGGCGGTGAAATCGCCCTGAGCGAGCACGCGAGCCAATTGCCCCTCCGGGTTGAGCGAGATGAACTCCTTGCCAAGACGAGCAAGAGCCGGCCCCGAAGCCACAGTCTCCCAACAGCCGCGCTTGCCACAATCGCACTGCAGCCCGTTCTCCTGGTAAAGCATGTGACCCCACTCGCCGGCGAACGATGAGCCCCGATACACCTGGCCATCGGCAACGATGGCCCCACCGATCCCCGTGCCAAGTGTGACCAGTAGCACGTCTTGACGCCCCCGGGCGGCTCCGTATTGCAGCTCGGCGAGCGCGGCGGCGTTGGCGTCGTTGTCCACAGCCGCGGGCACCCCGAACTCAGCTTCGAGCAGTCGCCGGATCGGAACGTTCGCCCCGGGAAGGTGTGGGCCCCAGACAAAAACACCGTCCAAGAACCGGACTAACCCGGCGATGCCTGCTCCGACAGCGGTCACGTCTTCTGTCCATAGCTCTCTGATCGCGGCGATCGCTGAGCCGATCATGTCCTCTCCAGGGGTGGTGAAGACCTCTCGGGCGACTACATCGCCGTCTTCGATGCGCACGGCGAGAAGCTTGGTCCCACCCATGTCGATTCCTACAGTCGCGGTCAAAGGAAACCTCCCATCCAGAGTGCTCGATACCGCAATGGTCAGTCGAGCTCGATCCGTACCGGCCCATCATCTCGAGGCTGTTCGTCCTCGTCGTCCTCGTCGTGACGTGCCTTCGCGACCTCATCGAGGAACGCCCCGACGCCGGCGATTACTTCGTAGCTGGCTCGCACCCAGTGGAGCCCGGCACGGCGCAGCCCCAAGCGGAAAGCGTCACGATAATCGTTATTGTCATCCATTTTCGGCCACCCACAAGACTGCAGAGTCAGAGTAGCTGATAGCCGGGACCCGATGATCTAAGACCCGGTCTAGGGATCCAAACCAAAGGTGATCCGCAGCTCACCCCCGAGTAGCTGTGCCCGCCGCACGTGCCGCCTGCTGAGCGAGTCCGGCAGGATGATGGACCTGCGATAAGGCCCAACCGTGATGATTAGCTCATTCGTGTGGCGCACCACATCAACCTCGCGCTTCTCCGCAAACGGCACGGACAAAGCCAACACGACTTCGTCGCCCACATCCTCGACCCGGAACGGACGCCCCTCAGAGAGCTTCTCGGTGGGGTCCTGGTCGCCATAGAGTTCCTGCCCGACGGTGCGAAGACGGTCGATACCCACCATCTCTTCATCAAATAGCCGCAGATGGCGGATATCCACGTCGGCAAACCCCTCCTCGACTGCACCAAGGTGTTCCTTCTGGATCTCCCGCCACCGCGAGAAGTATGGATCGGTGACCGTGTCGGGAAGCACCCTGTTTACAACCGCCGCATCGACCGCATAACCGAACAGACCCAGATAGGTGTAGGTACGTCGTGCCTCTGCGATGACCATCTTCTCCGGGTTCATCACAAGCCGGGCACTAGTGACCTCAGGGTCTGCCAGGATCTCACGGATGCCGTCCAGCCGATCGTAGAAGCGGGCCACCGCCGCGAATACCTCGTCATCGGCTACCGGCATCGTCGTCACTTTCGACAGAACCGGGCGGACAACCTTCGCTACCCGGCGCCCGATCGGGAACATCTTCTCCATGTACCACGACAGAACTTCGGGGAGGCTCAACAGCCTCAAGGTTTCGGCGGTGGGGGCGCAGTCGACGACCAGCAGGTCGTATTCGTCGGACCGTACATGGTCGCGCACAGTGACGAGAGAGAAGATCTCGTCCATGCCTGGGAACACGGTGAGTTCCTCGGCCTCGATGCCTTTGAGCCCGGACCAGTCGAAGAGATCGGTAAGGGCGTCGCGGACTTCGCCCCACGATTCTTCGAGACGCTGCTGCGAGTTGATCTGCTGAGCCGCCAACATCGGGTTGATCGTGGTGGGTTGGTCTCCCAGGTCAAGATGGAATGCATCGGCCAGCGAGTGCGCCGGATCGGTGGACATAACCAGCGTCCGGTAGCCGAGGTCGGCGGCATGGACCGCGGTCGCAGCCGAAACGGTCGTCTTGCCGACTCCCCCTTTGCCCGTTACCAGCAGGACACGCATCTACATGCCTTCGGAGCGCTTCTTCAATCCGCGCAGAGCGTTGCTAACGATCTGCTTCTCGGCTTGCCGCCTGAGGAAGCCCGGAACGGTGAACGCCGGCTCAACTTTGAGGGCGTACAGAACTTCCGTCCCACCCTCTTCCATAGTGTTGAAGCGGTAGCTGCCTTCCATTGCCTTGATGTCGACGCCGGGTTCCGCCGACCAGGAGAATCCGTTGTCGAGGTCATATCGATACAGCAAGGTGTACGCGATCTCTTTGATCATCGCATCGGCAACGAAGGAAACTCTGACCGGCCGTCCGTACTCGTCTTCCTCGTGGATCTCGACCTCTTTGACACCGGTTGCCCACTCGGGATACCCATCGAGGTCAAGGGCAACCTCGTAGATGGTTTGGGCATCAGCCGACACTTCGATGCTCTGAACGGTGCCTTCCATTGCCATCTCTTAGTCCTCTCGGGTGCTCGCAATTGCAAGCGTAGCGGTCATGCCGTCACACGCAGCCAGTCGAATGTGAGATTGTATTCAACCATTTCTGTCTCCTTGGGGTAGGCAAGATCGAATCCAGCCAGACCGCGATCGAACTCGTCCTTCGGGATCAGTTGCAGTGTGCTCACAAATTTCGCCGCAACCGCAGCACGCCATTGCCCGGCGGGCATCACTTTTGTCTCGGTTTCTCTGCCCATCTCCACATTGCTCGTCGTCGCTAGCAGGTAGCCGGCGACCTCCTGAGGCTCGGGAAACCGGGCGGCATCGATGTCACCCACCGAGGGGAACCACTTCGCCAGCAGCGAGGCACGATGGTGCGCTTCCCCCATTGTCCATATCCAGCACTCGCCGTCTGCGCTCAAGACTCGGCGGGTCTCATCAAGGGCCGCCTTCCAGTCACCGTAGTGCAGAGAAAGATGGAAGTAGGCGAGTCGGACGGATCCCTTCGACAGCGGAAGGTTCTGCGAATACGCGCAGATGGCGGCAACACCCTTCCGCTGGGCGGCCACCTGAACCATGCCGCGGGCCGGATCTACAACCAATGCCAGGGCCCCACGCTCAGCCCAAACGGCGGCGTGTTGTCCACGCCCCCCACCGAGATCTATGGCAACGTCCCCCTTGCCGAGGTGCACTGACTGGGCAGCACGTTGCGCACGAGCGAGAGCCGCCGGCGACGATGGTCTGTGGGCATAACCCGCGGCCAGATCCTCGAGATCAACTTCCATGGTGGTGGTGGACGACGCGACCGGTTGCCCGGAAGTACCCCACGTTGCGGCTATAGGTCGCACCGATATGCCAGCCGACGGCTTGCGGCTGATGGATATCACCGAAGTAGTGGTGGGCCGGTTGATGCTCGCGGATGTATTCGAGAACCGCCGGCGAGCCCTTCTCTCTGCCTCCGATCACATCTGCGGCCAGCGGCCGAACCGCCGGGGCGACGTGGGTGCACAACACGTCGACCGGGCCAATTGAGGCGAGCCTCTCTGTCATGATCTCGTCACTGATCTCGCCGGGCGAGTTGATCGTCGGCACGCCGCCGCCAACCAGCCCGATCCGCATCCCGTCGACTTCGACGACATCGGCCTCGACAAAGGTGGCCGTGTCCGGCAGGTGGGCTCGCATTACATCAGGATTGTCGACGTTGCCGTACGTCACGTATGCCTCCACTCCATCGAGAGCCGCGCAAATCTCGACATAAGCCGCCGCTATCTCCCGAGCGTAGAGCTCGCGAAGCTCCTCCTCCCGGCCCTTGCTGTACTCTCGCCACAACTCGCCGGCTGCGGTGAAATCCCCAACCGTCCTGAGCTGAATGATCCTGTCGACAAACTCCCGCCCGGCCACTGCAGTGACGATCCCGGTGTGGTCCCGGTAGTCGATGAAGTTGATAAGATCACCGAGGACAAACAGAGGGCTCTCGCCGGGTGCGACGCGGCGTAGCGCCTCGACAGCACCGTGGACATCGGAGACCAGCCGGATCAAACGTGATCCTTGTCTAGGTCTTCAGCGGAGTCTTGTTCATATCCCAGGTACCGGGCCGCGGCTATCGCAAGGACCGCTCCGCCGGCAGCACCGGCCAGCGACAATGCCGATCCCCATCCGCCGAACGATGCCGACATGCCACCAAGACCGAAGCCGAGGACGCCCGAAATCGTCATCCGACCGGTTTCGCCGAACCGCGCCTCCGGCTCGAGGTGAGATTTCCCGGCGACGGCACTCGCCGTCAGCCCCAGAAAGACCCACGAGGCGCCAGCAATAACCCCGAGCACAACACATATGGCATATACCGGGATCACGGTCGGTTCCTTTCTCCTCCGGTCATTTCTATCTCGGTCGTGCTGTATCGGTCGACAGCCCGACCGGTTGAAGCGTAGACCGACTACCGGTCAACGGTTCCCATCAGGCGAGCCTCGTTCCGGCAAAGCGAAAAGGGGAACCCGCGCCGGCAGGACTATGGTCTCTGGTGGCCGATCGCTACCGCTCGGGAGTACCTGGTATTGGAACCAAGAACTGAAAGCGAGATGGCATCTAGTTTGGCCAACCAGCTGTATGTGGCTGCACCCGCATTCGTCCGCCTCCAGCAGCGCCTCCGCCCCCGCGTGTGCCCGTTCGAAGAGCTCGTGCCAGAAATCCGAAACAACGGCGGCCGGCTACTGGACTTCGGATGTGGTGCCGGACTCTTCACGATGCATTGCGTGGCTCAGGGGTACGTGGAATCGGCTGACGGCGTCGACGTGAATTCGTCCACGATCCGCATTGCCGATGAGGCCCGACGTTCATCTCCTGACTCAGGTCGCGTCCAATTCCACTCGGGCGCCATCCCGGAGGGAACCTACGACGCCATCAGCATGATTGATGTAATGCACCACCTGCAACCCTCCGAGCAACGTTCGATGTTCTACGACCTCTGCGACCGGCTGGCTATCGGAGGAGTCTTGGTCTACAAGGACATGTGCCGTCAACCACGTTGGCAAGCCGTCGCGAACCGGATGCATGACTTAGTTCTCAGTCGCCAGTGGATCCACTATCTCCCGATCGAGAAGGCAATCGGCTGGGCTGTGGAGGATCTCGGGCTGGAACTACTGCGGCGTACCCGGTTCGACTACTTGGTCTACGGACACGAACTAGCAGTGTTCCACAAGACAGGGTGAACTCGATGGTGTACCAGACGCTTCTGATCGGCGGACTGCTCGTTCTAGCTCTCGCCTACACTCGCCGCGGTCGTGAGTCTGACGATTTCTGACCTAGAGACCGGCAACCTCAGCCGCGCCCATCGCTACGCCGTCTTCGGCCTGGCATTTCTCGCCATGTACGGAGCTCTGGTGGTTGTGCCCTGGACGCTGCTCGTTTTGCGGGCGAGCACCGTTGCCGGATGGATGGTTGTCATCGCTCTCGCGGTGACCGCAGCGGTGCTGGCCCTGGTGGCCGAACCGGCAAATCGAACCCGCGAGGTGGCCACAGCGCTGATCCTCGTCGTCGGAACTCTCTTGATTGCCGGGATCGTCGCCAACAGCTTCTATGACACGTCCTGGGACGGTCGGACATACCATTCGGAAGGGATCATTGCTCTCTCCGAAGGCTGGAATCCTTTCGAGGACCCCGACCCTGGGAGCTTCGGAGATGGGAACCTGGTCCGGAGCTTCCCTAAGGCGTCATGGCTGGCTGCCGGCTCCCTTTACGATCTGACTGGTTCCATCGAGGTCGGTAAATCGATCAACGTTCTCGTGTTGGCCGGCTCTTTTCTGCTCGTCCTTGCTCTACTCACCCGCCTGGATGTCCGCCCGAGTGTGGCCTGGGCCGGATCTGCAATAGCTGCTGCCAATCCCATCTGGGTTACTCAGTCGCTCACCAATTACGTTGACGGGCAAACCGCGTCACTGCTGCTGGCGGCCATCGCGGCCGGGCTGTGGATCCTTCTATTCGATCGAGCCCGCGTCGCTACCTGGTCGCTTGGTCTGAGCCTTCTCCTGCTCATCAACCTGAAATTCAGCGGGATCTACTATGCGGGACTGGTCCTAATGGCGATGACAGTGGTGTTGATTTGGCAGCGGCGCTGGGACGATTTCAAGCGATTCTTTGTGACCCAGGGTGCGGTAGTCATCGTGGCAGTTGGTGTAATCGGGTTCAACCCATACGTTCAGAATACGCTCGACTTCGGTAACCCCTTTTACCCGATGTACGGTGAAGACAGCATCGATTTCTTCACGGTGAACACTCCGGAGAATCTGCGCGATGCATCCCAAATCAAGCAGCTTGTGTATGGCGTCTTTGGACGGCCGCAGAATGTGCCAATC
>JAYEIP010000178.1:0-1872 GCA_034660155.1 Actinomycetota bacterium
GCCGGTCGTTGGCTTCATCGACCGGCCTGGTGACCCCTGATGCCACGTTCTGCAATGGCGTAAACAGCGTCTGCGCCCCATCGCGCATCGTGGTCCCGATCCCGGTGCCGTCGCTCCTGACATCAAAGGTGGCAAGGAAGAATGCCACCACCAGCAATGCGATCATCAACGAGGTGGACCGGTCAAACCTCTGGAAAGACTGCATCAAGAATCCCGTGCGGCCGAGATGCCGCTACTGGGAGGTCTAGCGGCGACCGCTGGAGGAAAGCACAACATGGAGGACCTCGAACTCCTCGAGGCAGGCACCGGATCCCACGACTACCGACTGCAGTGGCTTGTCGGCCGTAACGATCGGCATCCCGGTCTCGTTGGCGAGCCGCTGATCCAGGCCGCGGAGCAGAGCTCCTCCCCCTGTAAGAATGATGCCCCTGTCCATGACGTCTGCCGCCAACTCCGGCGGCGTCTTGTCCAACGCAAACTTGACGGCGTCCACTACCTGTTGCACCGGCTCCTCAATCGCCTCGCGAATTTCAGCAGCGCTGAGGACAACGGTCTTCGGCAGACCACTGACGAGATCTCGCCCGCGCACTTCCGCTGAAGGCTCATCCGGGAATGGGAACGCCGACCCGATAGCCATCTTCACCTGCTCGGAGGTGCGTTCGCCCAGCATCAGGTTGTACTCCTTCTTGACCCAGGCCATGACGGCTTCGTCAAGTTCATCGCCACCGATTCGAGTGCTCTTAGACACAACGATGCCACCTAACGAGATCACTGCAACCTCAGTGGTACCGCCGCCGATGTCAACGACCATCGATCCGGAGGGCTCGTGCACCGGCAGGCCGACACCGATGGCAGCGGCCATTGGCTCTTCGATGGTGTAGGCGCGCCTCGCTCCGGCGTGGTAAGCCGCCTCTTCAACTGCCCTCCGCTCAACAGCCGTAATGCCCGATGGCACACAGATGACGATCCGGGGGCGAGCGGCGAAACGGCGGTTATGGACTTTGTTGATGAAGTACCGCAGCATCTTTTCCGTGATGTCGAAGTCAGCGATAACACCGTGGCGCAGTGGCCGGATTGCCTGGATGTGGGACGGAGTACGCCCGATCATCCGCTTCGCTTCCATCCCAACTTCAAGCGGTTTGTTGTCGCGGGTATTGATTGCGACAACGGACGGCTCGTTGAGCACGATGCCCAGACCGCGCACGAACACGAGGGTATTTGCGGTACCGAGATCGATAGCCATATCGCGGCCGGCAATGGAAAAGATGTTGTCAAGCATCGTTGCTCACAGTGAAGAGGACAAAGTCAGTTTACCCAGGTGCCGCGGATGAAGCAGCGGAACTCCCGCCTAGTGGCCTATAACCGTATCCGCGGTCGAGAATTACCCCAAATTGGACAGACACGCCTACGGTCGCTGAGCGTCACAGCCGCTTCCCTATCCAATGCACCGCTAGCCGAAGAACAACCCGAGCTCGCGTTCGGCGCTCACCGGCGAATCTGAGCCATGGACGATGTTGTTTGTCATGATCAAGCCCAGATCTCCGCGAATGGTCCCGGGAGGTGCTTCGGCAGGATTCGTGGTACCCATCAAGGTGCGGGCAACGCTCACCGCCGACTCGCCCGACCACTCCATGGCGACAACTGGGCCACTGGTGATGAACTCGACGAGTTCACCAAAGAACGGCTTTTCGCGGTGCTCGCCATAGTGACGTCCGGCCAGGTCCTCATCAATCAGGAGCATCCGCATCTTCTCCAGCTGCAACCCCTTGCACTCAAACCGACCAACAACTTCCCCAACCAGCCCCCGAGCAACCCCATCAGGCTTCACCATCACAAAAGTACGTTCAACAGCCACAAGTCCTCCAATGCGAA
>JAYEIP010000179.1:0-9472 GCA_034660155.1 Actinomycetota bacterium
CACGGTAACCGGCATCATCGAGGACCCGAGCATCGACACGGACTCTGCAGTCGAGTTGGCTGCACGGGTCTCACGAGACCTGGAAGAGATGGCAGACCGGCTCGGACTGGAGCGAGTGAGGTCGTCGTCAGATCAACACCTTTTCGTGGCGGGGATCGGTCGGCCTTCGACAGAAGCCGACAGCGCTGCCGAGTTTGCGCTCGTCGTCGCACCGTTGCTCGATCGATTTTCTCAAGACACCGGCGTGGACGCGGGCTTCCGTATCGGAATGTCCTCGGGCGACGTTATCTCCGGGCTTCTGGCCTCCGAACAGCTCACCTACGGCGTCTTTGGCCAGCCGCCACAGACCGCCGTGGCCCTCGGTGCCATTGCTGGGCCGGGCCAGATCCTCATGCACGAAAGCATCGTGGGTGAGCTTGACTCAAAGTGGCAGCTCGAGCCCACCAACAATCTCCTAGATCTCCGTGGAGAGGACATCCAGGCAAGCCGGCTCATCGGAAGCCGACAAAACGGTCCGGACGTCGTTGAGGGGACGCCCGAACCGAAGTTGTCGGGTAGCGGGTAGTAACGCTGCCGGTAGTCTTTGAATCGTCCTCAATCGCTTTCGATCGCGGAACCCGGAACGGTTTCGACCCGGCCCGGTGGAACGGTCGGCTGTTATCTCCAGGCTAAGCCGGAGAAATCCGCGCCGACCGGCAATCCGGGTCGAACTCGTTGCGACGGTTAGGCCAGCAGCTTGGCCTTCTGGGTGTTGAACTCGTCATCGGTGAGCACGCCGGCCGTCCGGAGCTCACTAAGAGTCTTCAATTCCTCGGCAGTCGACGATCCTGCGGCATCTTGGATATATGACCGCGCAGCCTGGTCCCTCTGGTTCACGCGGTCCATGTTCCGTTGCGCCATGCCATCACCGTTGACAATGAGATATATCAGGACGCCCAGCCACGGGACGACCAGCACAAACAGGACCCACATGCCTTTGGCAAAGCCCCCCATGTCGTCGTTCCGGAAGATGTCGGTCACAACGGACACGAGGACCCAGATCCAAGCCACAAACAGGAAGAACCACAGCATCGACCAGAACAGATCGAATAACGGCATAAGCACAGCCTCTCTATACCGATCCGGCGCTCGCCGGATCTATCGCCCGTGATGCTAATGCCGCCGTCGCCCACTGTCCGAATGCGCCGGCGGCGGTGAGGGCTCCTGAGTCGAAGACCGCTCAGAGCAATGATGCACGCAAACGCGTCACCGCGACCACGAGACAAACCCGGCTCGAACGAGGAATGCTCCGAGCGCTTTGCGGCCCAGGCCCAGGGTGAGGCATTCGCAGTCGAGCGTCGGCCCCGGGACGGGGGCTGCGGGCTGCCCAGGCTTTGCTCTCGGATAAGGTCCAGCGGGTGTGCAGCCCGATGTGAGTGCACTCGACGTCGGACGATACCTGCTCTTACCGCGACTTCGCTACCGAACGGGCACCCTGGCGTCCGATCGGGGGGTTCATCGACATGGAGGAGAGACGTGATGCATTGCCACGGCCCTATCATCGTCCGCATCACCAAGCACGATCCTGACACCAAAGTGAGCCCGTGAACCGCTACTTCGCAAGCGACCCCCGCCAGGCGCGGGTTCGGCGCGCCACTGATATCTGGGTGGTCGTCATCGGCTTGATTCTCGTGCTGTGGACTGCGGCCAACGTAGATCGGGTTGTCGCACTCGAGGTTGCGATCATGGATCTCTCGCAGAGTGTCCCCACCTGGTTCGAGCAGGTCTACAAGGTCGCCTACTTCTTTGGGTTGCTCCTGGTCTGGGCTGTCGTCATCTCAGTGATCTCGCAGGGAAAGGACCGTCTCGACCTCCTCCGTGACATCGCCGTCGCCATGGCCACGGCTGTCGGAATAATCCTGTTCATCATCTGGTGGCTGGACGGGTCCATCCCAACGGTTTTGCCGGAGTTCACCAGCAGAGATCCCGGGTTCACGTTTCCAATCTTGCGGGTGTCCGTCTTGACGAGTGTGATCACAGTTTCTGCTCCCCACCTCGCTCGGCCCGTACGTCGCTTCGGCTGGTTGATGATCGTGCTCGTTGCCATCTCCGGGTTCGGACTCGGGCTCGGGCTGCCGGGTGATGCCCTCGGCGGTATCGGACTCGGTCTCTTGTCCGGCGGTGCCGTTCTGCTCGTATTCGGTTCACCGCAGGGATATCCGGACCGACACGGGGTTGCCGCAGGGCTGGGTGATCTCGGTCTCCGCATCGCTGAAGTCGAGCTGGCATCCGATCGGTCCTGGGGGGTGCGCCGCCTCGTCGGCTCCCTCGATGATGGAACCAGCATCGAGGTGAAGGCATACGGGCGCGATGCGACCGACTCGCAGTTCCTCAGCAAGGCATGGCAGTCGCTGTGGTACCGCGAGGGAGGTCAAACCTTCACATACAGCCGGCTCCAGGCCGTCGAACACGAGGCACTCGCTCTCGTCATGGCACAACACCACGGTGTCGCCACACCGGAGATTCTCGCCGTAGGCGTGGGTGGAGAGGACATGGCACTGCTGGTCACAACCCGTCGAGGCGAATCGCTCCAACATCAGGAACTCACCATGGAGGTCCTGACCGCCGTGTGGCGCCAAGTGGATCTTCTCCATCGAGCGGGGATCGCCCACGGCGCACTGACGCTCAACGCAGTGACAATCGATGACGGCAGACCGGTGCTCGGGGATCTGACTGCGGCGTCGCTCAGTGCGACCGACATACGCAAGAGCCTCGACGTTGTGTCGCTCCTATTCTCAACTGCTGTGGTAGTGGGTGGCGAAGACGCTGTCGCCGCGGCATGCGCCGGTCTTGGAGACGAGAGCATGGTCGGGGCCATGGCGTACCTACAGGTCCCGGCACTCGCCCGGACTGAGCGCCGATTAGTCGAAAAACCCAAGGTTCTTGTATCGGACCTACGCGAGGCTATCGCTGCGGTCACAGGTGCAGAGTCGCCGGAGCCGGCCAAACTACGCCGCGTCCGACCGAAAGATCTCATCATGCCCGCGCTGTCCCTCGTGGCTGCGTACGCATTGATCGGCATGCTGGCCGACATCGACTTCGTGGCGGTCTGGGACGTCATGGAGACCGCAGCCTGGCTGTTGATCATATTCGGTTTTGTCATTGGCCAGACCGCGTTCTTCCCCGACGCGACCGGAATGTTGTTCGCCACCGGTTACCCGCTCCCGCTCAAACCTCTCGTCGTCCTTCAGGTGTCGGTTAAGTGGATCGGGCTCGCGATTCCGAGTGCGGCGGGACGCGTCACGATGAACACCCTGTTCCTCAGAAAGTACGGGGTCTCGCCGACGCTTGCCCTTACCCAGGGTGCTCTCGACGGTCTCTCCGGATTCGCCGTCGAAGCCGGTGTTCTTCTCGTTGCGTTGATCGCATCGGACCTGTCGCTCGACCTCGACACTAGTGACGTGAGGTTGGGGCTGATTCTGCTGATCGTCGCCGTACTGATCGTCGCCACAGCCGTCGCCATCCTTCGTATCAAGCGACTACGCGAGAACGTCCTTCCCGTCCTCAAGGATGCCTGGGGGATGCTGTGGAGCCTCTTGAAGGACCCGAAGCGAACCTTCGGGCTCCTCGGCAGCAACCTGGCCTCGCGAGCCATCCTCGCCGTCACCCTCTGGTCCATACTGCAAGCGATCGGCACCCCTCTCCCGCTGGTCATGGCCCTTGTCGCAACCGTCGCGACCAATCTCCTGGCGGGACTGGTGCCGATCCCGGGCGGCATCGGCATCGCCGAGGCCGTGCTGACCTCGTTCCTCATCGTCGCCGGTCTGGGTTCTGAGGAGGCATTTGCGGCCGCCGTCGTCTTCCGGATTGCCACCTTCTACATTCCAGCCGGTGAAGGCTTCTTCGCCATGAAGTGGCTCGAGAGGAACGGTCACCTCTGACGAGAACTCTCCGGTGCCGGTGACCGCCAATATCGCACCCGAGGCTCTGCGCCCGGCACTCCCGTTGAGACGGCAACGAATGCCTGCAGTCTCCGTCGGATGGATGACGAACGCCGAAGACAGTGTTGGGAATCGGCGGTCTGTTTGCGACGGTGTACACCAAAGACTGGATGCCCCTGTCTTTGGTGTAAGGGGTGGGTGCCCACCTCGGATCGGCACCCACCCCTTACACTGCCATTGGCTCGAGCATCACTAGCGATTCCGCATCTTTCGGTGCTCCAGACGAGGCCCGCTAGAGACGGTTAGGTCAGCAGCTTCGCTTTCTGGGCATTGAACTCATCATCGGAGAGGACCCCGGCCGTCCGGAGCTCGTTGAGGCCCTTCAACTCGGCAGCAGTCGACGTCCCTGACCCTGACGCTTGTTGAATATATGCGCGTGTAGCCTGGTCCCTCTCCTGGGACCGGGCAACGTTGCGTTGCGCCATGTCGTCACCATTGGCGATCAGGTATATCAGGACACCCAGCCACGGGATCAGAATCACGAACACAAGCCAGATGGCCTTGGCAAAGCCACCCAAATCACGGTTCCGGAAGATGTCGGACACTACGGCTATGACAGCCCAGATCCAGGCCACCCACAGAAAGAACCACAGCATCGACCAAAAAAGATCAAATAACGGCACCAGCACAACCCTTCTTCCCGATCCGACGGTGCCGGATCTCTCGGACGGGAGGTTAGCGCTACAAGCGCCCGGAGCGCGTATCCCTGCCGTCGCCGGGACGATACGAAGGCGGCTCCAATCACCCGCAAGGTCCACTCCCGTTGCGGGACTGATGAGCGAGATCTGAAATATGAGGCGGTTGGCGCCATCGATAGCCGACTCGGGATCGATCCGGGCAGACGGGCACGACCAATCATGCCGCAAATGAGCCGGTCGCGGCGCTCGAGACACCTACCAGTCTTCCGTCGGAATGAGACACCACTGGCGCACGCCGTCTACGGCCTCATCCTCACCATGGCGACGCTCGGCGAGCTCATCAATCATGAGGTCGGGGCCGGCGAGGCCGTCTTGTGGCTGCTCGGCGGCGGCGCCCTGCTGTCGTGGCCGCACTCGTTGGCTTAAGGAGTGGTCGGGCGCTGGCAGTGTGTGTGATCGTGGGGCTTGCCACGCTCGGCTGGTTGTCCATGCGCGCCAGCGTCAACCACAGCTGGTCGACGCGCCTGCTCATGGGCGGGTTCGCGGTTGGCCTCGGTGGCTTCATCGTGGTACTCGAAAACGTTCTCTGACACGAGGCCTCTCCGCAACATACCGCCTCCGCGGCCGCGCCCGTGCCGCTTCCGTCGTTACGCTGGTCTAGCGTTGAGTCCGTCGAGCGCGATGCAACAGACGAGACACAACCCAGCTCGCGTGGAGGTCGAGAAATGACGAAAAGTTCCGACGTCGAGATCAGCGGGACGACGAATCGAGCCGACGGGTCTCGTTGGGGACGCCGGCTCCGATTTCACGACTGCCGGGTTGCAATGACCGTTGCTACAGCCGTTGGCCTGGCCCTCATCCTGCTCGGCGTGACATTCACGGACTCGTCCACGGCGATGGCCGGACCCGTCGAGCCCAGCATCTTCCCCGAGTCGGCAGCTACCGCAGAGGGGCATGAAGGTGGGCTAGCCGCCGGAGAGGTCGCTCAGTTCTCGCAATCGACGCTGCTGCTAACTACGAGCCCCGCATTGGCAGTTCAAGTGCCCAGCGATTCGCCGCCCGCCGAAGTCACGGTGTCGGAAGAGCCGGGCACCTGCACGAGTCAGGGTTCGTTATGCGAGCGGATCTTCGACTGGACCGGCAACGCGGCATTGGCCGAGATGGCGTCCTGGCTGCTGGGCACGCCGTTGCAGATCGTGTTCATCCTCTTGCTCGCCATGCTCGCCAACCGGTTCTCTCGTCGAGCTATCCGGCGAATCGTCGAGCGCATCGAGGATGTCGATGTGTCAAACGTCCTGGTCTCAGACGCCAGCGCGCGTCGGACGGGGGAACGAGCGTCAAGCATTGGTTCTCTGCTGAGGAGTACCGCTTCGGTGGTGATCTCCACGATCGCGATCATCTGGGTACTCGATGTTTTAGGTGTGAGCATCGTGCCGCTCATTGCCTCATTAGGGATTGCAGGACTGGCCATCGGCTTCGGCGCGCAGTCGTTTGTCGAAGACATGATTGCGGGTGTCATGTTGTTGGTCGAAGATCAGTTCGCCATCGGGGATCGGGTGGACATCGGTGTCGTGGAGGGCACCGTGGAGCGGCTCACGCTCCGATCGACCGTGATCTTGAGTTCCGACGGGGTGCCGTGGTATGTGCCGAACAGTGAGATCAGGCGGGTCGCCAACGAGTCACAGCATAAGTCCCGGGCCCGGGTGAGGGTGGGCGTTTCCTACAGCACAGACCTGCTGGCTGCCGTTTCTACCTTTCACCAGGCCACCGTAGAATTGGTCTCCGAGGAGCGGTGGCAGGAGGCCGGTGCTCAAGAGGTACCGCCGCCCATCGTTGCAGAGCTCGGCGATTCTGCCGTTGTGCTGGAGGTGCGGGTGTTCATTGAGTCGTCGAATCGCCGGCCGCTGGAGCGAGCGCTCAGAGCGAAGCTCTTGCAGGCTGCGGCCACCGCCAACATCGAGCTGCCAAACTGAGGTTCGACTCGCGTACTCAGCCACCGACCTGCAGGATGAGGAGACTCAGATGTCGCGCTTGCCTTGCGGCGGCCTGCCGGCCTCAGTCGCCGGCAGCGAGGTCACCGGTGAGAGTACGCAGCATGGCGGGAGCAGCCGTCCCCGTCCCAGGAACCCACGTCACAAGAGCGGAATTGAGATCACCGATCCTCATCGGCGTGTGGTTGCTGATGGCGGATGGTCCTATGACATTGGCCCGGCATTCTGTGTTTTTGGCTTGATGACGAGGATGGTGATGCTGACGACCAATACGTAGGCGGGGAGGCCGAATCCGGTGGGTTGGCTGACAAGCGGTACGGTGAACACGATCAGTGCGGTGAGGTACCCGTAATAGGCGAGCCACTTGGGCAGAACACGGGTACGGAGGATAACGGTCGAGGTGGTGAGGATGAACACCGCTTGGATGCGGGGGGCAACCACCAGGATCAGGGCCGCGGCCAATCCAGAGGCGAGGGTTGCCGTCTCCCGGTTGACGGTTCCGGTATCGCTGATGGTCATTGCTACGGCGGGTGCGGCGAGGACGGCAGCACCAACCAGCCAAATCGCGACGTAGGCGATGGCGGAGCCCAAGAACACGGTGGCGAACAATCGATCCTCGCGGTCACCGATACGGCGTCGGATAACTGCCACGAACCACAAGAAGGCAATTGCGGAGACCGCAGCCAGATTGAGGCCGAGGATGAGCGCGGCCTGGTGTTCGATACTGTCAAACCAGGCGGTGAGGTCGGCGTTGGAGAGGGTGAGCGCGGGGAAGCGGGTGAGGATCACCAGAGCAGCTACAGCCAACACGGCATAGATAACACCGGCGATTGCTGCCGACTCGACCGAACGGAGGCGCTTGCGCTGTTTCTCACGCTTGTCGGGTGTGCCCATCGGCGTACCTCCTCATCCCGATTGTGCCCGCGAATTCACCGCTGATCCTAGGACCTAAGGTCACCCACGGGTCAAGTCCTGAGGCCAGATACCGTTGACGGACCGAAGACGGCTCGTCATTCGGTGAAGAAGACGCGGCGAGCCTCGCCGGCCAGGGCCACAATGGGGATGGCCAGGATGGCGCCCAGCGCCCCGGCCACGAGGATGCCGATGGTGCTGGCGATAAAGGCAACGTATGTGGGCATCTTCAGTGTCTCTCCGATGAGCCAGGGACGCATCAGGTTTTCGCCAGTGTTGAAGACGAGCAACGACAACAACAACGCAAGCAGTGCATCACCACTGCTACCCGTCCCCAGGGCCACGAATACGGCGAGCACGGACGACACGATGGCGCCGATGTACGGAATAAATGACAAGACAAACGTCAGGACGGCGATTGGAAGAGCCAACGGCACGCCGATCGCCCACAAGCCGAGCCCTATCGCGACGGCGTCGAAGAGACCGAGAAGCGCCTGCCCCCTCCAGTAATTGCGAAGTACGAAGGAGTAGCGGTCGAAGAAGATGTCGACCTTGGGTCCGATATGGGGTCCCGTGTTGCCGATGACCCAGGCACGGAACTCGTCCCAATCACGTAGGCCGAAATACAACGTCACGAGAAAGAGAAACAATCCGACAAAGAAGGTACCGAGCACTACGACGCTCCTGGTGACCCCCCCGAACAGAACACTCGCGACTGTGCCGGCGAGATCCTCGAGATTGTCTTCGATGGTGACGACCTGCTCGTCGGTCAATCCGGTGACAGTGTCGCCAATCCAGTCCGCTATCACAGCCGCTGCATCGGTTATCCCTGCCCACATCGCGTTCCAGTTGGCGATGATCGATGCCGTCATTAGCCAACCGGCCCCGGTCAAGATTGTTACAGCAACGAGAAGCACCAGCGCCGCAGCCAATGCGCCGGGCAGCTTGCGGTCGAGCAACTTGAACAGTGGTCGCCCGACGGGGACGACCACTACGGCGAGAAGCACCGGCACGGCGACGGCAGAAAGCACTACGCCTGCAATGACAATGACCGCTAACAACGCAAGCACAATGAGAATCCGCCACGCCCGATCCGACGCTCGCACTAGCGGGCCGGGCTCGTCACTCGGTTTCACGGAGCCACCTTGGGTCGACGGGGGAATCGTGCCCTTCGCATAGTACTTACGATGCAGCCGCGCTCGTGGACCGCCTGCCGACACGGTCGGGCGTCGCCGCGAGCACAACGCATTATGCTGCCAGCCATCCGAGACCCCCGGCTCGGCTGGGTCGCTAACCTTCGATCTCGAGGTGGACAGGCCGGTCAGAAGGGAACTCAGGATGGGTGCAGCGATAGGTGACATTCTCGGTCTTGCGATTGGGGTGGCGATCAGCCCGGTTCCGATCATTGCAGTGATCTTGATGTTGTTCACCGCCAAGGCGAGGTCCAACGGTGTCAGCTTCGTCGCTGGTTGGCTGCTCGGCCTCTTGCTAGCCGGGGGTGTCGTCCTGGCGATCGGTTTCGAGGCTTCCGATGGTGGCGCCTCTGATGGGGGTGGCGTGATCAAGATCGCGATCGGTGCGCTGTTCCTCTTCCTGGGTTGGAAGCAGTGGTCGGGTCGGCCCAGGGGCGACGAGGAACCGCAGATGCCCGCATGGATGGCAAAGATCGACGGCTTCACCGCTGCCAAGTCGTTCGGGCTGGCCTTTGTGCTGGCCGCAGTCAACCCGAAGAACCTCGGCCTGACGATCGCCGCCGCAGCCTCTATCAGCGCTCGTGGGCTCAACGGTGGCGAAGAGATCGCGGTACTGGCGATCTTTGTACTCCTTGCGTCGCTGACAGTCGCGGTACCGGTCGTCTGGTACCTGATCGCCGGGTCGAGCGCTGAAGATCAGCTCAACGTGATGAAGGACTGGCTGGTGGCCAATAACAACACGGTCATGGCGGTGTTGT
>JAYEIP010000180.1:0-1861 GCA_034660155.1 Actinomycetota bacterium
GTGTCGAATCGTGCACTGAGTCACTGGCTTTTAGCATCTCCGGCGGGGCTACAACTAGCGGCTACAACTGGGGGTCGAGGTATGAGGTGGGCGATAGGTTCGCTGCTGCTGGTGGTGATGTTGACGACGAATCTGGCGACAGCCGTGCCCGGGTTTACCGATGTGCCTGCCGGGCATGTCTTTGAGTCGCAGGTCAATTGGATGGCCGAACAGGGAATCACCAGAGGCTGTAACCCGCCGATCAACGACCAGTTCTGCCCGGATGATCCTGTCACTCGTGGCCAGATGGCGGCGTTCTTGGTACGAGCGCTCGACCTGACCGAGGTCGACCCGAATCTCGATGTCTTCGAAGACACAATCGACTCCTTCTTCCTATCCGACATCATGATCCTGGCGACCTCCGGCATCACCAAGGGCTGCAATCCGCCGGCGAATGATCGATTCTGTCCCGATGATGTGGTCACTCGTGGCCAGATGGGGGCGTTCTTGGTGCGATCGTTCGGGTTGACCGAAGTGGACCCTGACGTCTCATTCGGGGATGCCGACGACAGTGTGTTCAGAACCGACATTGTGAGGCTGGCAACCGCCGGTATCACCAAGGGCTGCAACCCACCGGCAAACGACTGGTACTGTCCGAACGACGTTGTCACGCGTGGCCAGATGGCAGCGTTCTTGCATCGGGCGACAGGTCTCCTGCCTCGGATCACGACCGAGGAGTTGTCGGGGGGCACCGTCGGCGAGCCGTATACCTCGACGCTTGTCGCCGCGGGTGGTGAGCCGCCGTATTCCTGGACGGTTACCGGGCTCCCCGATGGGGTCGTGCACAACAGTGGTGATCTCGTCGGGACCCCGACAGCCAACGGCCACAGTCCAGGTCCCGTTGGGCTCGAGGACAGTCGGGGTGGAGAGGCCAGTGGATCTCTGGTGATCGACGTGGATCTGCCGCTCGGGATTGTGACCGAGGTGCTGCCGGTAGGAACTACGGGAGAGCCGTACACCTTCTCGGTGGTCGCGACCGGTGGTGAACCGCCTCATGAGTGGAGCGCCGACGGCTTGCCAGATGGGCTGAGTGTCCGGGCCGATGGTTCCTTCGCCGGTGCCGCCACCGTCCCCGGACTCTCCGTGGTGGAGCTTGTGGTGGCCGACACCGAGGGGAGGGTTGACACCCGTCCGCTCTTGCTCGAGGTGTCGGGTCCGCTGACGATTGTTAAGTCGGAGCTGCCGAGCGGGACGGTCGGTGAGAGCTACTCCGGGAGTCTGGAGGCTGCGGGTGGCGAGCCGCCGTACACCTGGACCGTCACGTCAGAACCGCCGGGGATTGAGGCCGATTCCACCGGCGCCATGACCGGCACGCCAACGCTGAGCGGTGAATACACGCTGAACGTCGCGGTGACCGATGCCGACGGCCGCATCACAGTCGCCGCAGTGTTGTTCGATGTCGACCATCCGCTCGATATTGTCACTGACTCGTTGGACGACGCCGCGCTGTACCGCACGTATGACATGTCGCTCATTGCGACCGGCGGCGAGCCCGCGTACAGCTGGACATCGCCGAACCTCCCCGATGGTCTGACGCTAGACCCGAGCGGGAGCATCAGCGGGACCCCCGATTACTTTGGCAATCACTGGATCTCGTTCACCGCGACCGATGCGGATGGCCGTACCGCAGCGGTCGACTTCGATTTGTTTGTGCGCGGGATGATGTGGGCCAGCATGTCGGCATCGGGCGAACCGGGCAACGACGAGTGTCACTCCGGTGCCATCTCGGGCGACGGCCGGTATGTCGCTTTCTCTTCTCAGGCCGGGAACCTGACAGACGGCGATGACAATCATCAGATTGACGTGTTTCGCCAGGACCGCC
>JAYEIP010000181.1:0-1856 GCA_034660155.1 Actinomycetota bacterium
CAGGAGTTGGCGGACCATTTCCGATCCGATCGATCCTCCCGCACCGGTGACCAACACCCGCTTCCCCGTGAGGAACTCGTTCGCTCCTGTGAGATCGGTCGACACAGTCGGCCTGGGAAGCAGGTCGCTGAGCTCGAGGTCGCGAATATCGGTCAATTGAGCAGATTCGCCGAGGGAGTCCTGGAGGTCGGGGAGGATTCGAAGCCGGACTTCGATCTGCATACAAGAGTCGACAAGATGGCGCAGCTGATCGTCACTCGCAGGCGGAGACACCACAATCTCGTCGATGCTGAGGTCAGGGACGATGGCCGGGATGACGTCAAGCGAACCGAGAATCGGTTTGCCGGCCAGTCGCCGAATCTGTCTCGAGCCATTCATGCTGACAAAGCCGACCACGGTCCGTGGGTGGTCACGGGGGGAGCCGTGGCGAGCGAACTCGGCGGCCGCACGTCCGGTTCCCACGACGAGGGTTCGTAAGGGTTCGGGCACGTTGGTCATCCTCTTGAACGAGAACAACCGGGACCGGAATCGGAGCGCCCCCATGCCTCCCAGCGCGACCGTCGATCCCGCCGCGGCGACTGTTAGAGGTATGAAGCCTGGTTGGCCGGTGACGGCTCGAAACGCCACGATTCCCCCGATGATCATGATGGCGGCCGAGGCGGTTGCGAAAACGAGTCTCATCGCCTCTTCGACGCTGGCGTACTCCCACACATGGCCATACGCACCGAAGATGAGGTTCGCCCCCAGGTGCAAACCAAGCACGAACGGGAGTGCGAGGGCAAAACCACGGATCCAGTTCTCCGGGACTCCGCGAACGTCGATGAACCTCAGGACGAGTGCTGCCGAGTAGGCGACGACGATGACCATGGCGTCGACTGCGGCAAACGAGAGGTCCGAACGGAGACCAGCCACTGTCCGAGCCAGCCGAACTCGCCACGGAGCGTTCTCGTCGCCCCCGAATCCGATCTCCGCATTGTTCACTTGCAGGCCTCCCAGCCGTCCCAGTACAGCCATGTTGCCGAGGGGTCGCAAGACGAACGTGTTCCTCTCACCCCCCGGGGTGCATGACCCCCAGCGAGAACGCTTCCTTTCGCTTCACTTGTCGCAGCCACCGGTTGCGCATCCGGAGTGGATCTGTAAGTTAACCACACTGAGCGCGAGCGTGCAGGGGAGGTGTAGTGGTTGGCCACTTTGAGTGTTAGGCAGCATCGATGACTGTCCGTGTCCTGGTGACCGGCGCCGCGGGGTTCATCGGCAGTCAGGTCGCCAGCCATTTCTTGACCCTGGGCTGGGACGTCACCGGGTTCGATCTGATTGCACCGGGTGGATCTGGTTACCAGATCATCGAGGGCGACCTAAGGGATCCGCAAGCAGTCCTGGATGCCGTCACCGGCCACGATGTGGTGTGCCACATCGGGGCGATCGGCGATGTCTACCTTGCCGGCGAGCAGCCGGCACTGGCATCTGAGGTGAATGTGAGCGGATGCGCCCACATCGCGGATGCGGCAGCCATCGTGGGGGCACGCGTCGTCTATGCATCCACATGGGAGGTTTACGGCCGGCCCCGTTACGAGCCGATGGACGAAGACCATCCCTGTGAGCCGGATCACCCCTACAGCATCACCAAACTGGCAGGAGAACAGATCCTGTTATCGGCTGGGCGATTGCGAGGGATGCCCGTGTTGTCATTGCGCCTCGGCACGGCATACGGGCCCGGTCTCCGGCCAAATTCGGTGTTCCGGCTCTTCGCCGACCGGGCCCGGCGCGGCGAACCCATCACCATCCAGGGTGACGGCAATCAGAGTCGTCAATTCACCCACACCTCAGACATAGCCAGCTCGAAAGCCCTGGCTATG
>JAYEIP010000182.1:0-9375 GCA_034660155.1 Actinomycetota bacterium
TTCGAGCCTGGGGCTGTCGTGACGGCGCAACGCCTCGAGATATGTGAGACGGTTGATCAGGGTACCGCCGCCGAGCATCAGCAGCCTGCGGTCGGCGACGTCATAGCCGACTGTGGCGTCGGGCAGGAGTTGTTGAACCGCCTGCAGCATCGTCTCATCACCAAAGTTCTGACGTCCGAGCCAACCGATATACGTCACGCCCGGCCGCCGGGATTGAGTCTCGCTTGGCGCAAGCTGCTTGCTCCCCGGATTATTGAGCCCGATCGGCCGGTAGGGTCGGCGGCGTGCCTTCGACAAGGCGAAGCGTCCCGCAGCTTGGACCGCGCGCTTCGGCCCACCTTTGGTCAAATCGTCCACGAGATGGGTTCGCTCGCCGGTTATGGCCGGGAAGCGGTCGGGTAGGGCGTCGCCGGGGGTGAGAGCGGGCAATGCAACCAATGCATCGCGCAATGCTCTCGTGTCGGACAGCTCCTGGATAGTTCTCCACATCGCGCTCACCGACATAACCTCGCCGGCCACTTTCGCCCACTCCCGGCGCCGCACGAGTGCAAAGACTGGAAGCCCGTCGGGCTGCCATGCCGCGTCGATGTCGGCGACGGCCTCGTCGTAGAGGTATACCGACTCTCCTTCCCCCGTCACGACCTGGTATCCGCAGCGAGCGATCGAGCTCCGCGGATTAGCGTCGAGCCGACGAACCGCTCGGCTCAGCAGACGGTGATCAAGTGACGCCCAGCCGTGGAGCACCGCAACATACTCGCCACGGCTACGTTCTAACGCCGCTAGAAACTGCGCCTCGCTCGACTTGTGCGGCGGAATCACCGCGAACCGGGGGTCGCCCACCAGCTTCTCGCCAAGCTGATCAACCACCACGTCGCCACCCAAGAACACCGCCTCAAAGTCTGTGAAACTTTGCCGAAGGATCTGATCCCACACTTCCGCCGCTCTGTCAGGAACAGTCGGTGATACGATCCACGTGACCTTGGGGACCTTGTATATGTAGCCACGCTCCGATTTGCGGTAGAAGCGGTGTGGAATTCTTGCCTGAATGATGCCGTCATTGGCCTCTCGCGCCGTACGACGCCACCCTGGAGAATCACCTTCTTCCTCCTGTATCTGGTGATAGATCACCGCCGAGTTCTCCGGCACAAAGAAGAGCCCATCGTTGAATAATCGCCAGCCGAGTTCGGTATCCTCCGCGCCCCAATGGATAAAGGCCTCAGAAAACCCGCCTGCATTGACAAACGACTCACGCCGAATCGAGAAATTAGACGAGACAAGGGAACGGAACGCTTCGTCTCCGCTCCGCAGGCCACCGGTCCGTCGATAGAACACACGGCGCCAATCGTCGGGGAGCAGAGCATCCCCCGCTTCGGAGTGGGCGGTTGCCCGGATTCGCAGATCGGTCGATCCTGCAATCAGGTCTTCCGAGGCGACATCTGACGTGTCGAGGTGATGCCTCGAGCCGATTACAACGAGATTGTCGGCCCGGCGGTGCCAGTCCACGTGTTGAGCAATGAGCTGAGGGTCCGGGATGCAGTCTGCATCGATGAATACGAGCACATCGGCCGCAGTGTGGGCGGCACCCATGTTGCGAGCTGTTCCGGCTCCGTTGCCCTCGTGCTCTTGCCGCAGGAGGGTGACCTGGAGACGTTCGGTTACTTCGGAAACGACCGCGCCGACGTCTTCATCCGAACCATCATCGGCGACGATTACCTCGATGAGCTCGGCCGGGTAAGTTTGAGCGACAAGACCATTGAGGGCGTTGCGGAGCAAGTCGACACGGTTATACACGGGAATCACGACTGCGACTTCCGGCTCGGGTCCCAGGTCGAGGCCCAAGACCTTCGTGTAATCGTTCTCGGGCGCAATATGGCGGGTCATAGCTCCTGATCCGTCGTCACGTGGTGATCGTACGCTCATGAGGCAAGATCCGATATGACTCGGCGTTCAGGTCAACCCGCAACAAGTCTCCGTGTCTGGTGCAGGTAGCGTCGGGAAGCTCCCGCATAACGTACTTCTCGATCGACTGGAGGTCGCCGGCCGCGTAGATGTACCGACGGGCAGCCTGGAGTGCCCGGTTCAGATGCCGGGTCCCTTCCGGCCCGATTGCCACCGCTTCCATCGTCTCAGCGTGGAGACGCTCGATGCGCTCCTCACCATCCCAGACTTCGCGGGACCGTAGCTCCCCCCCCAATTCTGGCAAGCCGAACTGAGCAAGCCGCTGCACCTCGACGTCGGCATCTATCAGCGCCGCCATTGCACTGAGCAGCGGCGGCTCGGCAGCGACCTCAGGCATCTCGAGGTTGCCAATGACGTCGACCAGGTCGTCGACCCGATGGTCGTACGTGTGGTGCCCGAGCGCATAGTGACGGGCTTCGTCCGCCAGAAGAGTCATTCTCTCTGGCTGGTCAAGGATGCGCCGCACCTGGGCGGCTACGTCGTCTTCGAGGACGAAGTAGTGGTCTCGTTTCACGATCAGATCGGTACCTGCCAGGTCGTCGGTGATCAGGATTGCCCCAGACCCGATCGCCTCGAGGACCCGCATCGTTATGGGGTAGTGCCGCGTTCCGCCCTCATTGATGATCGTTTTGGCATCACCGTAAATCGTGGCCATCTCCTGGGCAGACACGTCGGACATGAATGCCGTCTCTTTCCTGCCGAAGGCCTCCTCGAGATCGTCCACCAGCTGCTGACGCCTGGCGTAGGTTCCACCCTTGCGGCGCAACTGGCCGCCCACCATTGATGCCGCGTACTTTCGTTCGACCCATGGGATCGTGGCATCCACGAGCTCGGGAGCCACCCCGAAGGTGAACCTGTGTACCGGAACCGGAAAGCGATGGGCAAGATGCCATGAATGTGCCAACAGCACGGTGTGCGCACCGTAGCGTTCGACCAGTCGCAGATTTGTAGGGATGTGATGCTCGCCATGGTGGACCCAATAGACCACCGGGATACCCGGGTTCCTGCCTTTCACCGTCAGAGCCGGATAAGGGCCCTCGACAAACAAGACTGCGTTGGTATCGGCGGGAATGGTGCGCCAGTCAATCTCGTCGGTATGAAGATCGACCGTGATCCCGGCACGGACCATCGCAGTCTCTAGATACTTACCGGGGTTGGTGTCGGTCTTACGAAAACAGAGTGCGATCCGTATGTGGCGATGACGCCCCGGCTCCGGGGTGTTGGCCGCTCGCTGGTCGGCGGGCGTCATGTAGGGCCCGCCGGGCCCGGCCGGAGACACATTGAGTTCGGGGTGATGTGGGGCCAGCTTGACGAGATCGCGCGGTCCGGCATTCACCCACCGCGGGTCACGGGCAACCGTGGCGTTCGTGCCCGTGGCCGCAGCTGCGGCGATGACAACCGCTGCTTCGGAAGTCGGGTAGATGATGTCGGGCTTGGTGGCACGCACCGCCGCCTCGAGCCGGCTGTGATGCATCCTGCGTCGCATACCTCTTGTCTGCAGTCGGCGCAGGATCTTGCCGAACCTTCCTTTCCCTTGCGGGTAACGGGTCGCGACGAACTGGACCGCGATGCCGTCAGCCTCGCAGTCGGCCTGGCGGCCACTGGCGATGACGACAACGTCATGCCCGACGCGGGCGAGGCTGGAGGCAAGGGTTCTGGCTCGGGGGTCGTTGCAGTAGCGACCGACTGCAACCAGGGAGATACGCATAAGACAAGATGGTAGTGCTGTCCCGGGTAGCCCCGGTGTCTCAAGGCCCCTTGTCAGGTTTGCTCTTTGCCGCGTGCCACTACTCTTGCTCACCGCATGAAGATTTGTATGTTCGTAAAGAACTCCTTCGAATACGACGCCCGTGTCACCAAAGAGGCCAAGACCCTCATCAACGCCGGGCACGACGTCACCGTTGTCGCCATCTATGTGCCCCAACAGACGGCACAGAGAGAAACGACCCCAGACGGAATCAATGTCATTCGTGTCAGTCGACTCAGCTTTGGATTGGGGACGCTCAACAAGATCGCCGCCCGCTACGCCGGTTCCATCGAGACCCGCCACGCTCGCCTGACGGGCGAGGAAGTCGACGCCGACCGCGCCCGGGAGCTGGTCCAGTGGATGCCTCTTTCGACCGCGACGCCGGGCGACAAGGTCGCCGTGGTGGTGGAGAGTACCGCGGCCGACTCCACAGTGTCCTTCGCGGGTCGGCTCTGGGGGCGAACCACAACCCCCGTCCTCCGCTGGTTTGCCAAGGTCGCTCGCTTCGGTTTCAAATCGGTGCGCTTCCTAGTCGGCAAGCAGGGCAGAGCTCTCAAGACCTGGGCGATCAACCGTCGCATGATCGAGATTGGTCTGGGCCAGTCGGCCGACGTATACCACTCGCACGATCTCAACACCTTGTATATCGGAGCTATGTGCAAGAAGCGCACCGGAGCCAAGCTCGTCTACGACTCCCACGAGCTACAAACTGAGCGCAATCGCATGACGAAGTGGTGGCGCCGTTGGGCGGCGTGGAATGAAGGGGAATGGCTGCCATACGCCGACGCCATGATCGTCGCCTCGCCCTCATGGATTCAGTTCAACCGGAAGAAGTACGGGAAGGTGCCCGATCCATCGGTCACGGTGATCAATACGCCTGAGTTGAAGACCATCGATCAGCCGCAAGACCTGCGTGGCGAGTTGAACATCCCCGCCGATGCACCGATCTTGCTGTATCAGGGGTCCATTCAGGAGAACCGGGGGATAGAGCCCGCGATCGATGCCATCACTCTGTTGGAGAAGACGGTGCTCGTCATCATTGGATACGGGCATCACCGCGCGACGCTCGAAGCCGAGGTGCGCCAGCGAGGGCTCACCGACCGGGTGAAATTTTTCGGCCCCATCCCCAACAACGAGTTGCTCGAATGGACGGCCGCCGCCGACATTGGCCTGTGCAACATCGTCAACTCATCGATCAGTTATTACACGTCGCTACCGAACAAGCTCTTCGAGTACATCATCGCCGGCATCGCCGTCATCGGGTCCGATTCCCCTGAGATCGGCCGCATCGTGCAAGAAGAAGGTGTCGGCGAAGTGTCCGATCCGGTAGATCCCGAAGGTCTGGCCAGAGCAGCCCGCAGCATCCTCGACGATATCGGCCGTTACCGGGCCGCCACCAAGCCCGCCGCGCAGAAGTACAACTGGGCAATAGAGGAGCAGAAGCTACTCGGCGTCTACGCCAACCTCCAGTAAGCACACCTGATTGGCAACTCGGCACACAGGATGCGCGTGAGTCGTCCCACCAGCCCATATATATGGGTCATATGGTATCGTTACCCATATGAAGACGACGGTAGACATCGCGGATCAGTTGCTGGCGAGGGCAAAACTGGCCGCAGCAGCCGAAGGGACCACACTACGCGAGCTGATCGAGCGTGGCCTCCGTCATGAACTCGAGAGCAACCCGGAGAACCGGTACGTGTTGCCCGACGGTTCCTTCGATGGCAACGGAGTCCAATCTGGTGTCGACGAAGGCGATTGGTCAAGATTGCGCGAACTGATTTACGAAGGTCGCGGCGGATGATCGCCGTTGACACCAATCTCCTCGTCTACTCACACCGCCGTGATTCCGAGTTTCACGAAGCTGCCCACGCCTCGCTGCAACAGTTGGCCGAGAGCAGATCATCGTGGGCTATCCCGTGGCCATGCGTCCACGAGTTCCTGGCGATCGTGACCCACGCCCGGATCTACGATCCCCCAACTCCCTTGGAGCAGGCCCTCGCCCAGGTCGAGGCGTGGCTCGACTCCCCCAGCCTGGTTGTTCTATCGGAGACTGCCGACTACTGGTCAGAGCTACGAAACACGCTCTCGAACGCTGGCGTTACCGGTGCCAAGATCCACGATGCCCGCGTGGCCACACTTTGCATCGCATCGGGCGTACGCACCTTGTGGACGGCGGATCGCGACTTCAGCCGCTTCGCAGACCTGCAGGTACAGAACCCGCTTGTCGCCTGAAAACCTAGAGGCCCAGTGCCCTTACAAAGAACGACGCCATCTCGGCCCTGGTTAGCGATCGATCGGGGCAGAAGTCCGTATTGTCAGGTGGGTTACATCCCTTGGTTATCCCGTGATTGGCAAGCGAGTTGATCGCGGCCTCGAACCGATTGCCGTCGTCGTCACCAAAGAAGTTGATCGCCTCCGGGTTGTCGTAGCCATAGGCACGGGTGAACAATTCAGCTAACTCGTCGCGAAGTAGCGGCTCGCTGGGGCAATAGTCAGTCTCGGAACATCCAAACGCGATGCCGGCCTCAGTCAGTGCGTCGATATCACCTGCGAAGATGCTCTCCGCGTCATCGGCGAAGTAATCGAGTTCACTTGCGGGTAGCTCGAGGTTGCGACGCAGGAAGGCGGCCATCTCGCCCCGGGTGATCTCACGTTCCGGGCAGTACTGGTCATTCAGCGGGGGGTTACATCCCTTGGTGATCCCGGTTTCGAACAGCTTGTCGATATCGACTTGATGGACTGACGTCTCGTCGTCACGGAAGTAACCCTGGTACGCCGCAGCGAGTGGGTCCTCGATGACGATGGCAGCATCCACGTGCGGCGTGGGGTTGACGACCGTCCCGCCGGGCTCGTGCAGTTCGAAGTGAAGGTGTGATCCGGTCCACTCGGCATTACCGCTGTCGCCGACCCATCCGATCAGTTGCCCGGCGAAGACATGGACTCCGGCCTCGATTCCCTCGGCAAAGCCGTAGCCTTGCCCATCGTCGGTGCCCGGGGTGTCGTTGTTGAGGTGGATGTACCACGACTCCCATCCGTCGTCATGACGGAGCGACATCGCACAACAGTCGCCACCAACAGTGTTATCAATCCACCCGACCGTGCCATCGGCAACGGCAACGATGGGTGTCATCTTGGCCGACATGATGTCAACACCGTGGTGAACGCGGCCACCCGAACGTGGGTCACCAAAGGTGTCCGAGTAGTGGTTCTCCCCCAGTACCGGAAAGTACATACCGGACCCGTAGATTTCAGTATCGGCCCTGGCTTCCGGCGCGGTTGTCCCGGGCGAAGCCAGCGCTCCCGCCACGAGTAAAACCGCGAGCGTGGCCCGCATCATCCCATTCATTTCACTTCTCTCACTCGCTTCTGGAACTGCTACGCCACAGAAGCGTCGGCGGTTTCCCGACGAGAGGTATCAGACCTCACACCGGATCGGAGCCCCTTACTGCCCCGAACCGCCTCTATCGGCAACAGCCGACAGAAACTTGAACCCCCGAGGAGTCTATTCGACCCCCACCTCAATGAATCGGGGAACGATCTGGAGCCACACCCTGCCCGCGGGGATGGTGAATTGTGCCCCCGCATCGTCAAGAAAGACCCAGCCGTCAGATTGTGCGGAGCGAAGCCATTGCCCGGTGCGAACCTCTCCGCCGTGGAAAACCATCACGTCGCCAAAGCCGATCACATCGAACGTCGGGACATCGGTGTCGGCGCTGTCGGTGTATCCGGCCGATCGTTGCGCCACCATCATGACGATCACGGTATCGGTAGCAAACCCTGTTAGCTCGGCGTCGTACTCTGGGAAGACCTGGTAATCCTGCCCGTTCACGATTCGGTTGTAAACGTCACCGGCCGGGTCGTACTGCCATTCCACATTGGCAATACCCGACAGCGGAATGCTGATCGTGGCTGCTGCGGTGCCGCCAAGGGCATCATCGCCAAATGGGAGCACCGCAACCGGGGGCGCGCCTTCGCCGGCCTCCTGCTCAATCAAGGGAATCGTCGCGACCAGGTGATACGGCTGGCGTCGCTCTATCTGCTGGAACAACCCATCCGTTCCCTCATCGAGGATCTCCACTCCCCCGGCCAGCAACTCCCGGTATACAAACGACTGGCCTCCGGTCGTCACCAGGAACGGCTTCCACGGAGCCAACAGGTCTGCGTCGACCGGACGCACGGAGCGGATCGGCCCAATTACGTTCGGCTCGTTGTCGAAGAACATGGCAGTCAGCCGGGTCAGTCCACCCTCGACGGGTGCTTCGATTATCAACTCTGCGTCCTGGATACCAATCGGCGGGCCGGCTTCAGGTGCGTTGTCCACCTTGACCGCAACCACCCGATCGGTACTGACAACATCGAGGGTCTCGCCGGTCAGCGGGTTGCGATCGACCTCTGTGGCGGCAGGCGTACCTGAGTCACCACTGGCGCCAGGCGGGGTTGTGTCCTGGGATGACGAGTCTCCACCGGGAAGGGTGGCCGATGGCACGGCACCGGATTCGGAAGTAGTGCCGGTAGCGCCCGACTCGCCGTCGACTCCGTCATCTCCCCCGCCTGCGAGGAGAACGATGATGGCAACGAGGGCCACCACCACCAGCACACCCACACCGCCGTACAGTGCCGGCTTCTTCTTGATCGTCTCGATTAGTCCGTTGATACCGGAGCCGCCCGAAGGCGATTGCTCATCCACCACTTATCCACTCCTCCTAGTACAGACAGCAGATGCTAGATGGCTGTGGGAGTTTTGCAGACCCGCCGCTCTCGATGCTCTCGATTCGACGACCTTGCGACCTCAGCCGAGTAGCTGCACAATTCGATCTGCCGCGCGGTCAGCCGAACTGACCTCGGGGTCGATGTCGACCTGTGCGGTGAAGAAACGTCCGGATCGTTGGCGATAATCTGCCCACCAGCCCCGGCTTTCCTCGATCGCACCGGCGAGCTCGTCCGTGCCGGTCGTCGTACGAAACGCATCCTCCTCGTTGGCGAACGTCGCCGCTAGCTCACCGTGCGGATTGTGATAGACGAATGGAATGCCGCGCGCCATCGCTTCGAAGGGCACTGTCGAGAACCGACTCACGAGGACGCTGGCGCGCAGCAGCAGACGAGAGATTGGTACCGCGGTGGCGCGGGCAACGGTGGTAGTTCGCCGTTCGGCGGGATGCAACGCAACGGCGTACGGAACCCGCAGCGCCTCGCACGCCTCTACGGCACTTTCGATCCAGTGAGCTCGCTCTTGTTCGAGCACTCCGTAAGTGAAGTTGAGGTTGATGATGACGAAATCCGATTGGATCGGCAGCAACGGCGCTTGCCGGAGCCGTTCCAGGCGACTGCTCCCGACGATGTGGCGGCTGCCCCCGAGTGAATCAAAGTCGTTCTGTCCCTGGCAGAAGATGTAGTCGGCGGACCTATAGGCGGCCCGGGCGTATGGGGTGTCGGCATCGCTGAAGTCTTGTGCTCCCTCGACCTTGGCGAATGTGGGTATACCGGCGTTCTTGGCGGCGATAACTACTTCTCCATAGCCTGCCCAGTCTTTCATCGTCACCACGGCGGCGACGTCTTCGACGGCACGGTCGGACTCCGGCAAGGCGAAGACAGGGCTCTCGTACCATGCCAAACCCGTCGCGATGCGCGCCCAATGCGCCTCTCCCACCGCGACCCTTGTTTCTACG
>JAYEIP010000183.1:0-30780 GCA_034660155.1 Actinomycetota bacterium
GGGTACTCACGAGGTGAGTACCTTGGGAGTTCGCCGAGCGAACTCCGGGGTCTGAGGGGGTACTCGTATGGTGAGTACCTTGGGAGTTCGCCGAGCGAACTCCGGGGTCTGAGGGGGTACTCGTATGGTGAGTACCTTGGGAGTTCGCCGAGCGAACTCCGGGGTCTGATGGGTTCGGGCTGTCAACAACCGCAGCCCCTACAGACTGCGGACTCCGGTAAGCTGCGCTGCGGCGCTCTCGCGACCACGATCGAAGGTTTTGCGAGCCTCGCGGGACTTCATGTCGAAGTCTAGATCCGCCGAGACGGGGACCTCGATGATGCGGGCGCCCGGTACCGGCTCGCGGGGAAGGTTGTAGCGGGCCCGGATGCCGGCGATGACAACCGCCCTAGCAAGTGTTGCGGGTCCCTTGACATGCTCGTGCGGATGCGTCGTTCCGTCGGTGGTGAGTCGAAAGCCGAGTATCGGGCGCTCGTTGCCTGCAAGCCCTATTGGGAAGTTCGCGGTCATTGCGCCGTCGGCCATCAGAACGGTTTCTCCGGATCGGCGATCTCGTAAGGGGACCGGCGTGAAAAGGAAAGGAACCGCAGCCGACATGTGCACGGCGCGAGCGATAGGAAATGTCTTGGGGTCGATTCCATAGAGGTGGAGGTCATCAGGGATGGAAACACCCCTGGAGTGGTTCAAGTCGGTGACCACGACCGACAATGCACCGGTCGGCAGATCTCCAAAAACCCGCAGTCCCTTGCGCTCGAGTAATTCGGCCCAGACACGTTCGAGGCGTTCGCCCTTGAAGATGCCACGCCGAAACACCAGAGCAATATGCCTCCCAATCAGCGGTACGTTAGCTCCGAAGACGGGGTCGAGCAGGTCTGGCCAGCCAACTGCGCACACTGTCTCAGATAGCTCATCCGGCGTGTAGCCCGCTGCAACCAGTGATCCGACGAGTGCGCCGGCAGAAGTGCCTACTGCGCGTTCGAAGCGGTAGCCCTCGTCGAGGGCGGCTGCTGCGGCGCCCGCAAGGGCGAGTCCGCGGACCCCTCCGCCTTCAAAGACACCCGTGATAGTTGCATTGTTCATACAACGTTCAACCCTTCGCAGCTAGGTCACAGAGGTGTTTTGTCATATCGGCGACATTTATCGGGAAGACGACGATCCTATGACGGGTTGATTGTTAGACCGAGAGATCAGGAGACGGGCATGGACACGGCCGAGTATCAGCACTTCGCATGGTTGGCGCGTTCATTCGGCCGCACGGACTACCTTCCGCTGACCCCCTCGGATCTGGGGGCGCTGGCCGAAGCTGGCGAATACGTTGACAAGTACCCGGGTACCCACCTCTTCAAGCAAGGCGACGAGTCTCAAGCTGCGTACGTGATACAAAGAGGCGAAGTCGAGCTTTATCGGACCAGGCCGGCCGGGCGCCGCGTGGTCGGACGGGTTCGATCGGGTGCGGTCATCGGCGATATCGCGATGTTCCAGGGGGAGCCATACGTGTCGTCGGCTAAGGCGATCACCGCGGTGCGCGCCTTTCGCCTGGAACGATCCCGGCTCATTCCTCTGCTGATCGAACATCCGGTAATCGCGATGCGCTGGCTCGTCGCGGGCTTGACTCAGCTCGAAGCGACGCAGCGGAGGGTAATCCGGCTGATGCATCGCACAGTGCGCGAACAGGTTGCCGAAGTGTTGCTCGATGAGGCCGACGAGTACGGCGAGGTGCACCTCAGTCAAAGCAGCCTTGCTGATCTGCTCGGAGCCAGCCGCCAGTCGGTCAATGAAGCTTTGGCGAGCTTTCGTGCGATAGGAGCCACCGAGACTGGGTATCGGCTCATCCAGGTTACGGACGATAAGGCTCTGGCTGAGATCGCCGGCCATGTCATCGTCAGCGGTGACTAGATCACTGATGACGATGGCTCAGGTCAAGTGATGGTGGCCCGGCTTACTTGGCCCGGATGAAGATGCCGAAGACCATCCCACCCACCGCTCCGATGAGGGTGAAAGTAAGGGCCTCGGCGAAGGCTCCACCGTATGGCAGCAAGGTGGGTCCACGAAGGAGGTCAAATGCCGTTAGGGCGAGGGCGGCAGCAGAGGCTATGACGGCTCCAACCACCGCACTGCTCACCAGAAATGCTGCGGAACGTTCCCGGCGGCGAGCCAGGATTGGCACGACGCCGGCGATAAGGATCGGGGCCAGGTGATAAGTGGACGTCGGACGGACTGCTGCCGCGATTATCCACACCACCGCGAGTCCGGCAGCAGCAGCCGCGGCAGACCGCACTTTTTCGTCTACAAGATGAGAGTTCATGCTGTTGACCAAGGTTATTGCGGGCAAGAATGCCAACGAAGTGACAAGAATTGGACAATCGAGCAACGGGCTTGGGCAAAGCTCCGTTGAACCGAAGACGACCTGCCAACGAGGATTACCATGAGACATCGAGTGTTGATAGCCGGAGCAGCCCTTGCAATCGTGGCTGCCGCCTGTGGTGGAGCAGCGGACAATAGCCCTGCCGACGCGGCTGCGGCTACGACTACCGCCGCTGGCGGTGACGAGACAACTACGACCGCCGATCCGGGAGCAGCTCCTGCGGTTGGAGTCCTGCCAGAGGGCCCCTCCGCTCTCGATACGTCAAACGCCGATGAATTCCCGCCACCACTCGTGGATCCGGGGGACATCCTTTCGGGAGGCCCGCCCCCCGATGGCATCCCGCCGATTGACGAGCCGATCTTTGTCAATGTGATCGATTCGCTCGATCTGCTCCAAGACTCCGCACCAGTTGTTGCTCTCGAGATCGACGGCGACGCCCGTGCCTATCCGATCGAGGTGTTGGTCTGGCATGAGATCGTCAATGACACGGTTGGCGGTGTCCCGGTGTCGGTCACATACTGTCCTCTTTGCAACTCGGCGGTCACGTATCTCCGTGAGATCCGCGGCGTGGAAACAACCTTCGGAACGTCGGGTCGGCTGTTTGCGTCGGCGTTGGTCATGTACGACCGTGCAACTGAGTCGCTCTGGACCCACTTTGATGGCAAGGCCGTGGTCGGGCTACTCACCGGTGAAGAGCTAGAAGCGATCTCCTCCCCGCTGCTTTCGTGGGGAGACTTCATCGAAGCTTATCCCAACGGTCAGGTACTCGACCCGGCTCAAACCGGATTCAACCGGGACTACGGCCGGAACCCGTACATCGGGTACGACAATGCCAGCTCAGAGCCTTTCTTGTTCACCGGTATTACTGATCCACGAGCCGCGTCGAAGCAACGCATTGTCGGTATAGAGCTCGACGATGAAGCAAAGGCTTTCACGCTCGAAGCGATTAGCGAGGGAGTGGCCAAAGCGACGAATACAGCAGTGGGCAACACTGACGTCGTCATCTTCTGGAAATCCGGCCAGGCAAGCGCCCTGGAGGCGGGATCGGTCGACGATGGCCGCGACGTTGGCTCAGTTTCGGTTTTCCTCCCGGTGGCTGATGGTCAGGCACTCACCTTTACGGCAGATGGCGATGTCTTCCGTGACGATCAGACGGGGTCAGAGTGGAGTGGTCTGGGAGAAGCGTTGAGCGGTGAGTTGGAAGGGATCTGGCTGGAGCGAGTCAATCACCTTGATACGTTCTGGTTTGCGTGGGCGACCTACAGCCCGGGCACCGAGCTGGTGGACGTGGCCGGATAGGCCTCATGCCACCCAGGGCGGTTAGGGTGCCGTCATGTTTGGCTCACAGGTTCCGCCGCCCGGGTACTTCGAGGCACCGCTTGCAGTCGTTGATCCGGAGATCGCCGATGCACTTGCGGCAGAGAAGACTCGGCAACAGGATCAGATAGAGCTGATCGCCTCCGAAAATCTGGTTAGCGCGGCGACCCTGGAAGCATTGGGATCAGTCATCACCAACAAGACGGTCGAGGGCTACCCGGGTCGGCGCTACTACGGAGGTGCCGAGAACGCCGATGTGGTCGAACGGCTTGCTATCGAGCGAGCCAAGGACCTGTTTGATTGCGGCTATGCCAATGTGCAACCCCACTCCGGTAGCCAGGCAAATCTCGCTGTTTACGTGTCACTTCTCGAGCCGGGCGACACAGTGCTGAGTATGGATCTCTCGTCGGGCGGTCATCTAAGTCACGGATCGCCGGCAAATATCTCCGGCAAGTGGATGAACACTGTTAGCTATGGCCTGGACCCAGAGACGGGTCGCATTGACTATCGAGCAGTAGCGACCATTGCCCGTGAGGTTCGGCCCAAGTTGATCATCGCCGGGGGCTCCGCCTATCCGCGGGCGATCGATTTCACTCAGTTCCGGCAGGTAGCGGATGATGTCGGGGCGACACTCCTCGTCGACATGGCTCACTTCGCCGGTCTTGTCGCCGCCGGGATTCACCCATCACCGATGGACCACGCGCATGTCGTGACGGCAACGACTTACAAGAATCTGCGGGGAGCTCGGGGTGGGCTCATCCTCGCCAAGGACCCGGAGTACGGCAAGCAGTTCAATCGAGCGGTCTTCCCCGGGGTTCAAGGGAGCGTGATGCTCAACGCCGTGGCAGCCAAGGCAGTTTGCCTCAAGGAGGCGCAGCAATCCGATTTTGAGGAGTATGCACGGCGCGTTCTCGGCAACGCCCGTGCATTGGCGGCAGCACTCATCGAGCGCGGGGTCGATGTGGTGAGCGGTGGAACCGACACCCCGATCGTGTTAGTGGACTTGCGGAGTAGGGGAGTGACCGGGGCGGCGGCTTCTGATTTGCTCGAGGAGGCCGGTCTGACGGCCAACAAGAACGGGGTGCCCGGCGACACCCAACCGCCTACAGTGACCTCGGGTTTGCGGTTCGGATCATCGGCGGGCACGGCGCGTGGGTTCGGGCCGGTCGAGTTCTCTCGGATCGGTCACTTGATTGCAGATGTGCTCGACGCTGTGACCACAGATCGGCAGGGTGACGCGGTGCGGATTGCCAGGTCCGAAGTACGAACAATCTGTCGAGCATTCCCGATCTATCCGTAACGTCTTGGGAAATCGAATACCCGCTTGATTCCCCGGAGATGGTTATCATATTGTCACAGTGACGATACGCGCGCGGAGTCTCAGATGTGAATGGTGTGGGGGAGAGTACATCAGCGCGGCCGGACCGGGACGCCCGCCCCGGTACTGCCGGAGAAGCCACCGTCAGCGCGCCTACGAGGCGAGACGTCTTGCGGGGGAGCGTGGCATCGGACCCGACGAGGTTCTGGTCTCACGTCGGACCTGGGAGCGGCTACGTGACGCGCTGTACCGGATCGAAACTGCATCTGAAGACGTCGCAATGGACCTGATGACCGGGCGTCCCACGAAGGCCGAGTACGTCGAAGCTCTCGCCCACCTCAGCGCGGCAGTTCGTGACCTCCAGGATGTTGCGGTCGAGCCTATCGCTGCCGCGGATGCTTGATCACGCCTCGTCGGCCATCACGAACCATTGCACCTTGAGGAGGCGCATTGCGAAACGTACCAGCGTCGGAAGGAATGAGCAGGCTTCAGTCCGGTTGACGAGCCGAACGTTGCCCAACTCATAGCGCCTTCCGCGGCGCTCCAGGGCGAAGGACCCTGCGGTGAGGGTGTTGCGCACCCAGTCGGTGTCGGGACCGTACGTTGGCGTGAGCACGAAACCCGTAGGCGTGCGAAACGCCGCAAGGGGAATCACGTAGGTAACTCCACTCCGACGCCCGACGTGATAGACGGTCGCAAAGGGCGAAAAACGGTTCGGGATACGCCTGAGTATTGGGTTGGCGAGTTTGCGGTTTGCCCGGGCGAGCCAACGCGGTAGAACCATTAGCTGATCTTAGGCCTTCGTCAGGGGCCGTTGCTCTTTTGGTGCGTATCAGCGCTTCGCCTTACGGCTTGTCGGGTGGTGAGCCGATCCACTCGCCGAATCCCGGCCGAACCTCGTCCTTTCCCGGCGGTCGCATTCGGAGGTCGATGGCAGTCCAAACCGTCTTAGAGAAGGGGTAGAAGAATATGGGGAAGAGAACCGATACGGCGATGGCAGTCGAAACCAATGGTGCGAGTGGAAGTTCGGGGAAGGTCAGCACGAATCCCGCTATCCCGACGACCAGCAGTACCACGATGCTGACCACCGTGTTGATACCAAGGGCACCGGACAGGTGGCCGTCGATCCGCTCGAACTCGAGATCACAGCGTGGGCAACGTTCGGCCATCTTGAACCATCGGTGGAAGATGCCTTTCGCCCCACAGACCGGGCAGCGCCTGGTGAACCCCCGTAATAGGAGGCGGAGTGAAATCATGGTGACTGGTTACATCGTGAACTTGCCGTGTCGGTGGCGTTCAGCCTCCATGAGCTCCAACTCACGGGCTCCGGAGATAACGACATCCGGATCCGGGACGAAGTCGACGTCAACGCCACGGTCGGCGTAGTCGACGGAGTTGAGGATCACCTTCATCGCGTTGATGCGGGCCAGGTGTTTGTCCTTGGAGCGGATGATCGTCCACGGCGCGACAACGGTCGAGGTGCGTTTCAACATGCTGTACTTCTTGTCAGTGAAGTCATCCCATCGATCCTGAGCCTGCACATCGACCTCGCTCAGTTTCCATTGACGCAAAGGATCTTCAATTCGACGATCAAAACGACGTTTCTGCTCGTCTTTGGTCACGCTGAAGTAGAGCTTGACCAGCTTGGTGTGCTGTCGCACGAGATCTTTCTCGAAGCCGACGACCCCACGGAGAAACGCTTTGTATTCCTCTTCGGTACAGAACTCGAAAACTGGCTCGACCATGGCCCGGTTGTACCAGGATCTGTCAAATAGCACGATTTCGCCGCCGGTGGGGAAGTGGTTGACATACCGTTGGAAGTACCACTGGGTGCGTTGTTCTTCTGTTGGCTTGCCAAGGGCGACCACGCGGTAGTGCTTCTCGTTCATGTACCGGGTGACTCGTCGTATCGTTCCACCCTTACCGGCAGCGTCGCGACCCTCGAAGAGAACGATCATCCGCACCGAGTGCGTTTCCATGTGTCGCTGCAGCTTGAGAAGTTCGACCTGGTAGGGCCGAAGGGCGTTGTCCCGCCGATCTGCTCGGGTCGCCTTGCGATTCTCCTTCTTGAGATCTTGGACGAGGGCGCGGAGCCGATCAAGCTCGGTGGCGTCATCCGGCGGCGTTACAGGGTTCGGCACCGCTCGGATCGGTTGGTCGGGAGTTGTCATCAGTGGGCTCCTCGGCAATTGGCGATCTCAGGGTACCAATCCGTAGCGGCCGAGAACACATCGGCGGATCCGTGCCAGGTTGCGTCACAGTGACGAATCGCCGCCGGTGTGACTGTAAGGCGGAGGAGAGCCAGGTGGCGTCATTGGTATAGAAGATCACCGTTGCTGTGTTCGTAGCGCGAGAACAACGTGCCGGAGATGATCCCTAGTGACCGGACGACGAGAGACGTGGCCGCAATGATGGCTATCAGATTCGACGGAAAGCTTGCGTCGATTGATAGCACGCCGACCGCCGTCGCGAGCAAGAGGATCGATAAGTGTTTGCGCCTAAGGTCGGTGCGCCTGGTTGCAGCGGCGACCACCTCGGCTTCACGCTTGCAGCCCTTCAGGGTTGTGGCCTCCGCCAATGGTGGTCTTGTGACTTCAACGGGACCGCTGCGAGCGATGGTGGCGTCGACGAGGACGAACAGGTGCGGTGCTACGCACTCGATTCGAAAGCCGTTGGCATACCAGCCATCCGGTTCCTGAACCCAGGTAAACACCGCAACGTCCTTTCAAAGCTCCATCCCAGCATATCTGTAGGGCCGACCGCATGGGGCCTTATGTCGTGGTTGAGACAACCCGTTGCTTTGTTTAGTGTGCCCATAATCCACGTTATGTATAGTTCAAGCAAGGGTTGAGGGTTCACCCAGTCCCTCGCACGGCGCAAGTGTTCGCAATCGGGTGCTGCCCTGCGAGCCGACATCCAACACCTCATCGGAGAACTCGCGGATATCAGACAGCGCGCCAACTAGCCTGGGGGTCATGACGGCACATGATTTCACGCTTCTCGACCAGGCGGGCGAGCCCTGGACCCTTTCGGATCACCGCGGCAATGCTGTGGTGTTGCTTTTCCTCCGCGGTGATTGGTGACCGTACTGCAACGGGCAGCTGGTCAGCGTGGCCCTACGACATGACGAATACGCCAGCGTCGGGGCTGTCGTTGCGGCCATCGATATCGACTCCCCCGGCCAGCACGCGGCGATGGTTGAGAAGCTCAACCTGCCGTATCCGATGCTTTCCGATCCAGATCGCAAGCTCGCTATCGAGCCGTACGATCTGATGAACAATGCAGATCCTCGCAATCTGGCAATCCCCGCCACGATTGTCATCGATCCCGCTGGTGAGGAGGTGCTTCGCCTGGTCAGCCGCGACTTCGCCGACCGGCCATTTGAGGATGAGGCGCTCCAAGTGCTACGAGATCTCGGGTTGGACCCGGTGTCCCAACCAGCTCCGAACCCAGGATCGTCGGAGCCGGGTCCCCGCGCAATGCCGTTTGGTGAGCTCCGCACCTACTTTCGGGGTGCGAAATTCGGAGCGAAGGCGCTCGGCCTGCGCAGCGGTGCGACGGACGAGGCCACGGCATTCGGCGAATTGATGGACCATTACATGGAAGATATCACCACCATGTATCGGATCGTACGAGACCACGACCCGAGCTGAACGGAACCGGGCCGGCGCTGCTACATCTGCATCGCTACCGTCGCCATCGATAAGGTCGGCACGCCGGGTCTGTTGGATTGAACCCGCGCCAAGGGAGGTAGGAATGACCGCTCCGTTATCCGCGGCGGATAGACCCGTCCCGCCGGGCTCGGAATTAGACGATCAGATCACTGAGGTCCATCGCCGGTACGCGGAGGTCCATCCCCGGAGCGCGGCCGAGCACGTTCGGGCCAAAGCGGTGATGCCGGGAGGCAACACTCGCTCGGTGCTGCATTTCGATCCATTTCCCTTCCGGGTGATCGGGGGCGAGGGATCTGACCTCCATGACCTCGACGGACACCGGTACGTGGATTTCTGCGGCAACTATTCGGCGGGACTACTCGGACACTCCCCCGATCGAGTCCGCGATGCCGTAATCGAGGCACTTGCGGACGGTTGGGCGTTGGGGGCCACACACCTTCGAGAAACTGAACTAGCCGAGGAGATCAGCGAGCGCTTTGCTTCGATCGATCAAGTGCGGTTCACGAATTCGGGTACCGAGGCCAATCTCATGGCCATCGGCACTGCCCTCCACCACTCCAACAAGGACAAGGTGGGCGTGTTCGACCACGCCTACCACGGCGGCGTCCTATCGTTCGGCGACCCGGGAAGCGGGTCCCACCACCCGCTGAACGTCCCGTACGCATTCCACGTCGCCGTCTTCGACGATATTGGCGGACTCGACCGGCTGTTCGCTGAACCGGATCTCGGATGCGTGGTGGTCGAAGCTGTGCAGGGGGCAGGGGGATGCCGGCCCGCTTCCCCGGAGTTCCTTTCCGAGTTGCGACACCGCTGTGACGATCGTCAGGTTGTGCTCATTTTTGACGAGGTGATGACGTCGCGACTTTCCTTCGGGGGCGCTCAGGAGAGATACGGAGTCATCCCCGACATGACGACCCTCGGCAAGTACTTGGGGGGCGGCATGACGTTCGGGGCGTTTGGCGGCCGCCGCGACATCATGGCCGCCTTCGACCCGGCTACTGGCGGATCGCTCACCCAGGCTGGGACTTTTAACAACAACGTCGTTTCCATGGCGGCGGCTCTCGCGACGATCCGGTATGAGCTTGACTCCCCCACCATTGATGCGATCAACAAGCGTGGCGACGACCTAATACGAGCGCTCGATGATGTCTTCACTGCGGCAGACCTTCCGCTGTGGGTCACCGGAGCAGGGTCAATGCTGTGCATCCACGCGGCCGATACCCGGCTGCTTGAGTTGCTCTTCCACGCGGCGCTATCCGATGGTCTGTACCTGGCTCGGCGCGGATACATGGCGCTGTCCAAGTCGATCACCGATGATCACTGTGAGAGGTTGGTGCGGTGCCTTGAGGCGTGGTCAAAGGTAATCAGGCGCTAGCCGCAATGACGACGATCTAGCGAGTCGACCGGCAAAAACCTCTCGCCGTCTTGATTGCGAAATCGATACGCGATGTCGCTGCTTATGTCAGTTTCGTGCCTTGGACAACGAGCGACCCTTGAGACGAAGGGCCGTTTGGCTCTGGCCGGCGTCGAAGAACCAGAGCAACGTGTCAGGAGATGAAGATCATCAACAGAATGGTGAGGACAACGGCGCCCCTGGGTGCCATCTTGCTCGCGTCCTGTGTCGGCTCGGGTACTTCGGAACCCCCGATACCTACGAGTCCACAAGAAGTGACCGCGAGTGACGCTCCAACTTCGGTCGCTGTCTCTCCAACTACAGTCACCGCGACTACCGCGCCAGTCGACGTGCCCGTCGAAACCGGTGCGGGGGTTGTTTCCGTTCCCCCCGGTCAACCGGTGGTCATCGACGGAGTCCTCGGAGAACGCGAGTGGGACGGTGCTGTCGCCTTTGAAATGTCCGATGGCGCCACGCTGTGGCTGATGTACACCGGCGAGACCCTATACGTAGCTGTGGAAGGAATTGACCTCGGTGCCGTCAACGTCGTAATCGGTACAGTTGACAAGATCTCGATACTCCACTCATCAGCCGCGCTCGGTTCTGCCCTGTACGAGCCGGGTCTTGCGGAGTGGGATCTGGCCCATGGCTTTCGATGGTGCTGCCGAGATCGCAATGACGACGCCGCGCGATTAGATCTGCTCGCCGAAGAAGGCTGGCAGGCGAATATTGGTTACACCGGCACCGCCGGCATCGTTGAATATGAGATCGCCATTCCATGGCGTGGAGCCTCGATGGCAGTCTCTTCGATTCGCAGTGCTGACGACACCGGCTTCTGGCCCCTTGAGCTTTCAGCTTCCGCACGAGAACAGCTACTCGGCGCGCCCCCGGATACCCGCTCCTATGACACGAGCGCCTGGTACACCATCGAACCTGGCAACAATTAGCGAGCCACTCTCCCTCTCCAATGTGCCGATGGTGACTCAATGACTCCTCCGTCCATCCAGCTTTCCGGCAGAGGCGCCGGAGCAGAAGAGGACAACAACCCACCGAGCGGTGCCCGTTGTCCCCCGCATCGGCTTGTGACTCTTTTGCTGTTGGTTCGCGTACCCGTTGACCCCCGCCGGATTGCCGGGGACACATCGTCAATAATGGCGGTGATGAGAAGAATCAAGATGCATGCCGACGAGATCGAAACAGATATCGCGCTCATGCGCCGGTTACTCATAGGGCAGTTCCCGCAGTGGGCCGATCTACCGATCGAACTAGTCGCGTCGTATGGGACGGATCACGATATCTACAGGCTCGGCGAGCACCTGGCGACACGAATGCCACGCATCGGGTGGGCCACGGCGCAAGTAACGAAGGAGGCGGAGTGGCTGCCGAAGCTAGCACCGCACCTTCCGCTGGCGATCCCGGTACAACTGGCGATCGGACACCCGGCGGAGGGTTACCCCTTTGACTGGTCGGTGTGCGAATGGTTGCCCGGCGAGAACGCCAACGGCACGATCATCGATCTGGATCAAGCCGCCGCGGATCTCGCTGCCTTTGTGGTCGCGCTGCGCAAGGTCGACGCGACCGTTGCACATCTTCGTCCTCGGCACGGTCGCGGCGGCCCACTTGCCGAATACGACACTCAGGTCCGTCGGTCAATCGCCCAACTGGGTGACCGCATCGACGGAGATGCCGCGATTCGTTCCTGGGATGAGTCCCACACCGCCCCGGGGTGGGAGCGCGACGACGTCTGGGTGCATGGCGACCTGCTACCGGGCAATCTTCTCGTCAACGAGGGGCGCCTAGCCGCTGTAATCGATTGGGGTGGCCTCAACGCGGGCGATCCGGCGTGTGACCTGCAAGCAGCGTGGAATGTGTTCGGAGGTGAGAGTCGTATTCGGTACCGAACGGAGCTCGAGGTTGACGATGCCTCGTGGCTGCGTGGTCGTGGTTGGGCTCTCTACCAGGCTGTAGCTGCCTTGCCGTATTACTGGGACACCAACCCGGGAATCGTGCGGCAGGCCAAACACGCGTTGGCGGAGGTTCTTGCCGACAGCGTCGCCTGACCGCCGCGGCCGTTCGATGTCTGCGGCTTGAGATGTCACAAATTGGCTTGGTACCTCTTGAGAAGCCTGTCGAAGTGCTCGTCTGTTTCGACGTCGGCGGGCACGGAACCTGCCAGGTGGATAGCGAGGCGGTCGAGGTGCCAATGCCAGCCGGCGGCAAACCCCGGGTTCGATGCGTCAGGCAGCAGATGGTCGAAGGTCAAAAGAGTTCCGTTGTCACCGTCGCTGGTTAGTTCGAAGCGGATACGCCATGGCGTTTCGGTGTCCGTGGCCCACTCGTACTCCAGGACCGAGGGCTTATCCCACTCCAGAATGGTCCCCGCCGAAACGCCAGGCTCGCCGAAGTCAAAGCGCAGCATGCCACCGCTCCGGGGCTCCATTTCGGCGCGGAAAGCCCATCGAGCCATCCGGTCGGGTTCGGTGATTGCCGCCCACACTTCCGTTGGGGAAACCGGGTACCGGCGGACGAACCGCACCACGCGGCGGCCTCCAACGTCGATGAGTTGTCCGTAGTCGGTGTTGTCGTCAGGCACTCTCGCTCCTTCGTTGCCGTTGTGACTTGGTGTCCGAAAGATCCCGTTGGGTGCTTTGCCCGCGGTGTAACTCGGTGTCAAGCGCATCCAGACGGTTGTTCCAGAATGATCGGATCGGCGTGAGCCACCGATCAATGTCCATCAATTGGTCGGGTTCGAGTCGGTAGATCTGCTTCTGCCCGGATCGGGTCACCGACACCAGCCCTCCCTCGCGTAGTTGACGGAGATGACGGGAGACGCCGGGACGGGCGATGTCGAAATGTGAAGCGATCTCCCCCGCTGCGAGTTCACTTTCAGTCAGTAATTCGATGATCTTGCGTCGAGTGGGATCAGCGAGCAGCGAAATCACATCCATTCCGAAAGCGTACAGCATATGTTACGTAACGCAAGTGGTACACAAGTAGGGCCCCACGATTGCAGCTGTTTGCGTTACTCCGGCGAATGACTCGATGTGGGCGTGCGCCTCCACAGGATTAGGATCGGGGATGGCGGGGTTTGTGTCGCCCCAGCACGAAATCCCCCGGGGTGGTCCCGCGATGGGGTGTTGTCAGCCCACCCGGCTCCGGAGCAAGATGTGCCTACCAAGCACCCATAGAGAGGGAGGCAGATATGGCTGCCGATCTTGTGTCGGTCGCCGAACTGAAGGCACGATTCGACCAAGCACCGCGATCAGCGGGCATCGCAATCGACCTGTTGTGGCCGAAGGACGTAGCCATTGCCGGGTCGCTGCAGAGCGTGATCGACGAGACACCGGGGGCACGGTTCGACCTATTGCAGACCTTGCGGATGATCGCGATGAGCACGGAAACCGATCCGGGCCTCGTCTCTCATCTGGTCGAGACCGCGACCCCCACCCCCTCGGGGGACGCCGGGGCACTCCATGCGGCAGCCACGTTGGCTTTGGCGAGGCCCGCAACGATGAGATGGGTATCGAGAAATGCTGTCCACACCGCCTCCTCAGAGAACTGGAAGACAGCCCTGCCCGGCCTGGGCGGCGCGATCGTCTCTGTCCCGTTGGCAGAGGAAGCTCTATCGAACTTGATCGCGGTAGGAGCGGAGCTTCCGGCCGAGCTTCTGAAGTATGTCCAACTAAATCCTTGGTTCTCCCGCAGGTTCGTCCATAGGTGTGTCCGACGGAGGGAGCGGAAGCGGCTGCGCATCCACGATCGTGCGGCGACTGCCCGTGCCTGGTCGCATGCCAGGGCGCTATTGGGATCTCAGCTACCGGCGCAATGGCGCTCGCTCCACGGCCGCGGTGCAGGACGTCCGCTCGACAATTGGTCGCGAAGCCTGCTCACCGATTACGCCAATCTGATCGCCACCGCTTATAGATCAGAGGGCATCCCGCCGGCAATGGCAGCACTGTTCACCGTCGCAGCGGCCGCGGACGAAATGCACACGCCCGCAAAGGAAACCCTCAGGGAATGCAGTCGCTCCCCGCTCACATCGAACAGGCGGCGCTCCGCTTGATCGGGTTAAGCGGAACGATTGCCGCGCCACTCGGATCTGTTCTCGTCGACGATCTGGCCGCACCTGGCCACACCAAGTTGCCCAGAGTGCCCAAGGGCATGCTCCCGAAATTCGGCTGGCGCTGAGTGGTGCCCCACTGCGCCTAATCCCAAAGTGTGGGAAAGAGGGTCACTGATTGGGCAATCGGTGGTCCACCAGGCTCGGGAGGTCCAACGAGTCGCTCGACAAGAGAGGCCCAGTCGAACGTCTCGGTAACTTCAGATGCGCGGAAGGTGATCAGGCAGTCATCCCGAACGTAGTTTGGAATTATGGCGTTGAGAATCACTTCGATCTCGTCACGGAATTTGTCGCTGATGCTCCGGACCCCGTCGACGGTGAGAGGAACATCCGGCAGCAATCTCACAAAGAGGTCGTAGGTCTCGCACCACTTCCGAACGAGTGGCTTGACGTCGAATGGGTCCACTCCCCCGGTTGCGCGGAGGAAGTAGGCAAAGTTATCGATTACAGCTCGGTCGGTGACGAGCACCTCGGCCCGGCTACGAAGCTCCAGTTCTTGCTGGATCTGCGCCATGATGACCCACAGTTGCGCCTCGGGAGTTGCCCCTTCGTTGAGACCAAGCGGGTTGAATCGGATCACCTCACGGCCCACTTCGACGCTGCGGCCACTGCGCCCCACCGCCCCGGCGAAGGAATGGACAGCGTTGGTCTTTCGAACCGAGTGCGATCCGATAAAGGCGATCTTTGAAGATGCAGTCATGCTCAATTGGTGTTCAGGGTGCGGATTGTCAGCACGCTAGTGGCTCGGAGCTCGAACGTAGGGCATACGACGTTCTTCAGTGGCATGGATCGATCTCTCGCCGTTGCCACGACCCGGATGAGGTCACCCGCTCAACGTCACCCGCACTCCCCCCTTCCGACAAATTCCTGGTGTGCCGCCGCCGCACCGAGTAGGTTGGTGCAGCCACTAATCGAAAGGAGCAGCCATGAGCACGATTGTCATCTCGGTGCGATGCACCCCTGTCGTTAGAAGTGCCATACGGGTGCTCCCGGTCACGAGTTCGCCACGGATATAGCGACTCGACGTCTGCCTGGAGCACTCCAACTCCAGGAGTAAATGTTGAATCACTCTGTTATATCAGCCGAGCTTCCGACACCGGGTTCCCTTGCCGCTTTTGGCTGGAACGAATCCGTCGCCACCCGCTACCTGCCTTACGATGAGCACGGCCACCATCTGGTACGCATAGTCCGCGTCGACCGAGAATCTTGCGTCGTCGCCACCGCAGCCGGGGTGACAAATTGTCGATCCGGATCATCGCAACTTGGACCCGTTACCGGCGATTGGGCTGTAGCCCGCGACACGCCGGACGGTGGACTCATACTGCACGAGTTGCTGCCGCGGACCACGATGGTGCTGCGCGGAAATGCGACTGCTACGGGTGAGCAGGTCTTGGTTGCCAACATCGACACCATGTTCATACTTCACGGGGTTGATCGTCCTCACCGGGTCGGTCGGCTGCAGCGGCTCGCCATCTTGAGTTGGGAGGCGGGGGTGCACCCGGTGATCGTTCTCACCAAGATTGATCTCGTCGGTACGGAGGAGGCGGTGATCGGTATCGAAGACGCGATCACTGAGATCAACAAGGTGGTTCACGACATCGAGGTTGTTTCGACCAGCAGCCTCACTGGTGAGGGGGTCGATAGTCTGCGACCGTATTTGATTGCCGGCCACACTGTTGGGTTGTTGGGTGAGTCGGGGGCAGGCAAGAGCTCTCTCGTCAATCAGCTCTTAGACAAGGTGGTGCAGTCGACGGGTGACATCAGGGATGGTGACCACAAGGGGCGTCACACAACGACATCCCGCGATCTGGTACCGATTCCCGGCGGGGCGGTCCTGGTCGACACCCCCGGCTTGCGGTCGATCTCGATGCCAGCCGCCAATGCGGGTCTGGCGCGGGCGTATACCGACCTCGAGACGTTTGCAGAGGAATGCCGATTCCGGGATTGCACCCATGTCGTGGAGCCTGGTTGTGCAATTCAGGCAGCGATGAAAGACGGAGAGCTGACACCAGAACGATGGGAGGGTTATCAGAAACTGCAACGGGAGATGTCCGTTGAGGCGGAACGGACCGCCATCAGAGCCCGCCAGGCTGAATCCCGCACGGCGCGCCGACGTCGCCGGGTCGAACCAGATGCCGACGAGTGGTAGCTACAGGTCATCGATCAACGGAGCGATGTGAGCGCAGGAGTTCTCAGTAAGCTCTAGGACTGTGACAGATCAACCAGACAACAGCGGAACCGAAGCCATCCCGGAGATTCCCATCCCGATGGAACATGAGGGTCCGATTGATGCTCTTGACCGTCTCAGGGCATCGCTGCTCTTTGCGCAGATTTCCCGAATTTCGTATCTGCAGCCCGAAGCCGTCACCGTCTACATCCCTCGGCTGGGCCTAGGGCTTGAGACCTTCGCCGATCGCGACGGTGCACAGGCATACATCTTCGGCAATAACACCGACATCGTTGTTGCGTGTCGGGGTACAGAACCCAACGATTGGAACGATGTTAAGGCTGACGTCAACGCCTTGATGGTGGTTGCCGAGACTGTCGGCAGGGTGCACCGCGGCTTCAAACGGGAAGTCGATGACCTCTGGCCGGAACTGGAAAGAGACATTGCCACGGATAAGCGGACGCTCTGGTTCACCGGTCACTCGCTGGGAGGTGCCATGGCCACTATTTCGGCGGGTCGTTGTTACTTGTCCCATATCCCGGCGATACCCAAGGCGGTCTACACGTTTGGTGCTCCCCGAGTGGGGACAAAGCGATACATCAACAGCGTCGAAGTTGATCTCACCCGGTGGGTCAACAACAACGACATCGTGCCGCGGATACCACCCACCTGGCTTGGCTACCGGCACACCGGCAGCCGAATCTATATCAACACTTACGGCAACGTCCGCAAGATGACGAAACGTCAACGTATCAAGGACCGTCGGCGCGGATTCTTCCAGGGGCTCAAGGAGGGCAAGGTCGACCACTTCTCCGATCATGCCATGGCCAACTACGTGACCCACATCGCCAACGCCGTCGATGAAGCCGAGGCACCTACCGGTCGCTGACGGTGCACTCCATCAAGGTCCACGCTGAGCAGTATGGAAGCAAGATGAAGGAGTTTGTCGTCATCCCGGGCGACCTCTTGGCCGGGACGCCGGAACTCGCCGAGAGGTTCGATGAGAGCAAACGATGGATCGCATCGCTCGAGCCCTCCCTTACTTCGTCCCGTTAGACGGGCCCGCGGAATGGATGATCACGTGTGCGGTTGACAAGTGGTTGCGGTTGACGTACGGTTGCAACAGGAGGACTTATGGCCGCATTGGCAGCACATCCGCTCCCCGACCCCAGGGAGGCCGCACAGGCACTTGTCGGCAATCGTTCGTCCGAGTGGCTCGATGCATTCTCCGAGGCGCTGGGACGCCAGCGGGCTGGAGCTGAACTACGGCGGATCCTCCAGGTTTGGGGTCTCAGTCAATCAGAGGCAGCACGCCGCTTTGGTGTCTCCCGCCAGGCGGTCGCCAAGTGGCTTGCTTCAGGTGTCCCGGCCAACCGGGTCAAGGCGGTTGCCGACTATTCCGCCGCCACTGACGTTCTTGTGCATTACGTAAAGAGCGACCGTATCCCGGCCATGGTGCGCCGTTCCGCACCTGCGCTCGGCGAGAGCTCACTGCTTGATCTCCTCGGGGCAGGTCGTCATCGCGATCTTCTGGAGGCTTGTCGGGCGATGTTCGACTTCTCCCGGGTTCAAGGATGAAGACAGAGTGGCTCGCTGACGGCCACGAGTGGCTGCGAATTGTGGACCCGGCTTGGGCGAACCCGCTTGATCTATCCTTTGCGGCGGTCGCAGGAGGTCGGTGGAATCCACCCAATAGTTTTCCCGTTCTCTACCTCAACGAGGACGTAGTTACGGCGCGGCTCAACCTTCGTGGGTTTGTTGCTGCCTGGCCGTACGAACCCGAGGACCTCCGTGGCGACACGGGCCCAATGCTCGTAGGCGCGGGATTACCGCATCGCCAGCGGGTTGTCGACGTGCACACACCCGGAGGGGTCGCCGCCGTCGAGCTCCCATCGTCGTATCCCTACGACACCGATGGTTCTCTGGTTTCCCACAGGGTATGTCAGCCCATCGGAACGGCGATCGAGGTGACCGGGAAGCGGGGTGTTCGCTGCCGGTCGGCTCGCTCCCCCGATGGTGCGGGACGCGAACTGGCCTGGTACCCGGCCAGCAGTCGTAGTGTGGCTCACCTCACGTCAAGACTGCCGTTCACAAACTGGTACTGGGGCTAGCACGAGTGGCTAAAGCCTGTCGGTGTGGTGCCGCCCGCTCCCGATTCGTGAGCCGAGTGACCGTCTGCGGATTGTCGATAGGATCAGCGCATGAACAGCGGGAGCTACTACGGAACAGAGGTCGATGGCAAGTGGTGGAAACGCTATCGGGGCAAGGGCTTCTTCACGCGAGGTGGCGGGGACTACTGGATGGATGAAACCGGGTTCCATTTTAGAAAGATGCTGACGGCCACACCCTTCACCATCGGTTGGGATGAGATGGTATCGGTGCGGATCGGTAAATCACACGCCGGACGTTGGGGATTTGGGCGCCCGCTGCTCACGATCGAATTCTCGAGCGATGCCAGACCGCTGTGCGCAGGCTTCTATCTAACGAGCGAGTGGTCGCAGATGGAACAAATAGCCGGCGACATCAGCACCAAACTGTCCCATCTGAGCGATCCTCCACCGTAGCGATCTGGGGCCCACTCCACCGGTTAGGCATCGTCGGCTTCGCTCGCTCTAGCAAGGAAGCGGTCGAGATTCGACAGCGCCTGACTTCTCACCTTGTTGCGGAGAATAGGCGTCCATCCAAAGAGGAGCCCGGCCGGGCCAAGCGCCTGCCTGGACCAGGAATGGAACGAGAACGTGTCGATGTGCTCATCGATTAGCTCACCATCGAAGCGGTACCGGGCAGTTGCCCGATTCACGACACTTCGCCCGGTGGCGCCGAACTTGTAGCGAGCAACCCAATGGGCAGAACCCTCGTCCCCTTTGATGATCACGTCCGACAGGTCGACCTCTATCCCGTCGCTACCCGACGTAAGCATTCGCCACATGCCACCGATGCGCTCACCGGTGAGTTCGCCGAAGGCGGGGTCTTCGAACCGCGCCTCAGACGTGTAGCAGTCGGCCATCGTGTCACCATCGAGGGTTCGTAGGCCCTCGTAGAGGCGCTCTATCAGGTCAGTGTGGCTCAAGAGATTCCCTTCCGCGTCGTCGCATCTAGCTGAGCCACTTTACGGGCTCAGCAATTGCCTTTGTCGTCGGGCTGTCTCCCAACCGAGCGGCTGCTGGCACACAATGCCAGGCGGGTACCAGTTACTCCCCTATGTCTTCGTTCCAGAGCTCGGGATTGTCGGCGATGAAAGTTTCCATAATCTGAATGCACTCAGCGTTGTCGGCGACGATGACCTCGACTCCGCGACTCTTGAGATAGTCCTCTCCTCCCATGAAGGTGCGGTTCTCGCCGATCACGACCCGTGAGATCCCGTAGAGCAGGATCGCTCCGGTACACATATCGCATGGTGACAGGGTGGTGTACATGGTGGACCGGCGATATACCGCCGCGGGCTGGCGACCGGCTACCTCGAGGGCATCAGTTTCGCCGTGGCGGATTGGCGAACCCAGCTGAATCCTGCGGTTGCGGCCGGCGCCGAGCAGTTTGCCCTCGGACACCAGGACTGCCCCGATAGGGATGCCCCCTTCGGAGAGCCCGATCTTCGCCTGTTCAATAGCCTCACCAAGAAAGCGGATGTCGTCTTCATTCATCAGTTTCTCCTGTAGTGCTTCAGATAAGCGCCCGGGTATGCGACGTTGCGTCCCGATACCGCCAGCGCACCAATGATGATCAGATAGGGAAGGGCGAGCAGCAACTCAAATGGCACGGCATCCCAACCGGGAAGGATGCGCAGCCGAAGCTGGAGGGAAAACACCCCCGCAAAGATAAGAGCGCCGAACACGCCCCGCCAGATCCTCCATCGCCCAAAGATGACCAGCGCAATACACACCCAGCCTCGTCCGGCGATGATGTCGAGGGTAAATGTACCTAAGGAGGCAAGTGTAAAGAACGCGCCACCTACCGCCATCAACGCTCCACCGATCATTAGGGCTGCGTAGCGGTGCGCGGCTACTGACAACCCCGCGGCGTCTGCAGCCTCCGGGTTTTCTCCTACCGCTCGGACTCCTAAGCCGAACGACGTCGAGCGCAGCACCCACCAGCCAAGCGGAGCCACGACCAGGAACGCGATGTAAGTCAGACCGTACTGACTGAAGATGTTGTCAGGGCCAAATGGTTCCAGGAGTTGGAATGGCTCGATCCGCCGCAAGCCATCCGCACTCCCGAAGTAGATTCTGTTGACGAACTCGGAGATGCCGATCAGTCCGAGAGTGATCCCGATGCCTGCTACATGCTGGCTGGTGCCGAGGGTCACGCTGAGGAAGGCCATGAGTGCCCCTGCCGCTGTGCCGACAACGATCGCGGTCAAGATGCCAAGCCATAGCGACCCCGTTGCCGCGGCCGCGGCGAAACCGAAAAACGCACCGGCGTACATCGTCCCTTCTATACCAAGATTGAGGATTCCGGCCCGCTCCGCATAGGTTTCGCCCACCGTCCCGAAAACAAGTGGTGTTGCGTTCCGCAGAGTGGCAGCCAGGACATCGAAGATGAAGGTCATGAGGTGTCCACCTCCACAACATCTGTGATGGGCGCGTCGGCAAGTGGCGGCTGTACCCGTAGCTTCCGATAAATGAGCACTCCAACCGTGACCAGCAATACAGTTGCCTGAACGATGTCACCTAGCTGGGAGGGGATGCCAAGTGCGAGCCCCGCAGATCCGGAGCCGACAGTGAGGTCACCGATGAGCAGCGCTGCGAGGACCACGGTCGGCATCGCCAACGCTCCGAGAGTTGCCACCACGATCCCTGTGTAGCCGAACCCCGGTGAGATGCCGCTGGTGAGACGATGCTGGATCCCGGCAACCTCACTCGCTCCGGCGACTCCGGCTATCGCACCGCTCACCAGGGCGGCTGTTAGGAGCGTGCGGCCAACGCCAATCCCAGCGAAACGAGCGGCATTGGGGCTAAGCCCCACAGCTCGGACACGGAGCCCGGCGACCGTCCGCGTCAGCACAAACCAGGCAGTCCCGGCAATGACCAGTGCCACCAGGAAACCCAGATGAAGCCTCGACCGCGATATCAGGATCGGGAACTGAGCGGATTCGGCGATCCTGTCGGATTCTGGAAAACCTGTCTCCGGGTCGCGCCACGGTCCGTTCAGTAGCGCGTTTACCACCAAAAGAGCTACCGGATTGAGCAGCAGAGTCGTAACTACCTCATCGATACCGAGCTTGACCCGAAGCAGGGCCGGCGCCAGCGCCCACAGCGCTCCTGCGAGGGCGCCTGCCAGGATCACGGTCAACAGGACCAACGCCCGGGGCTGGTCTCCCGCGGCCATACCCACGCCGGCACCTGCGATTGCGCCCATGAGGAGTTGACCCTCCGCGCCGATATTCCAATACCCCGCCCGGAAAGCGACGGCAACTGCGACCCCGGTGAAGATCAGCGGTATCGATGCCACCAACACCTCGAGGAACGAGAACCGGCTCGTCAGCGGGATGACGAGAAACTCCGCGTATGCAGAGAACGGGTTGGCCCCCGCCATCATGATGAACGGGGTCGTTATCGCAAATGTGGCCAGGAGAACGACGCCGACTGTCGAGGCGCTCCTCCTCACTGCCAACACGTCACACCACCTCCGTGTGGCCGGCCATCAATAGGCCGACGTGATCGCGATCTGCCGTTGCGGCATCGATCTCTCCGGCAATCTCGCCGCGATACAAAACGATGATCCGGTCCGAAAGCAGGAGAAGCTCATCGAGGTCCTCGCTGATCAGAAGGATGGCCGCGCCCTGCTCGCGCCGGCTAAGCAGTTGCTTGCGGACATAGTCGGTGGCACCAATATCGAGCCCACGCGTAGGCTGGGAGACGACCAGGGCGCTGGGTTCTCTTGCCAGGACCCTGGCCAGCAGCACCTTCTGAATGTTCCCACCCGAGAGTGTCCTGATCAGGTCGTCGGGCTCCGCCTTGATGGAGAACCGTTCTATCAAGTCCAGCGCGTTGGATCGGATCTGCTCGGTATCGAGAATCGACCGACTCCCGATCTCGTCCAGGTGCTCGAGTATCAGATTGTGGGACACCGACATGTCTCCGACCAGTGCCTCGTGGCGGTCCTCGGGGATTCGGCCGACACCCGCGGCGACTACTTGCCTTGGGCCCAGGCCCGCGATCTCGGTGCCGCCGACGCGGATCGAACCGGCATCAGGTTTGCGCATGCCGGACAGCACCTCGGCAAGTTCTGTCTGGCCGTTGCCGGAGACACCCGCCACTCCAAGAATCTCACCGGCGCCGACCGTAAACGACACTTCGGAGAGCGCAGGGAGATCCAGCCGGCCCCGGGCGGACAGCCCGACGACCTCAAGTACGGTCGCCCCTGGTTCAGAATATGCATGACGTTTGCCGGCCGTCGTGGGATGCCCCACCATCAATGAGGCCAGTTGACCGGCATCAACCGTATTCGTCTTGACGCTATCGATGATTTTGCCCCGGCGAAGAATGGATACCCGGTCGGTCAATTCCATGACTTCGGGCAACTTGTGGCTAATGAAGACAATCGCCATCCCGTCGCTACGCAACTTGTCGAGAGTTACGAAGAGCGCTCTTACCTCTTGCGGGGTGAGGACAGCCGTAGGCTCATCCATGATCAACACCCGACAATCCCTGTAGAGCGCTTTGAGGATCTCCACTCGTTGCTGTTCACCCACCGAGAGGTCGGCCACCCGCAGGTCGGGCTGGACACCGAGCCCGAAACGTTGGGCGGCTTCTTCGACCAGTTTCCTGGCACGCTCAAGGTCGAGGACTGCTCCCCCGGCCCGGCCGAGGATGACGTTCTCAGTGACCGTCATCGGTTTCACCAGCGCGAAGTGCTGTGTGACCATGCCGATCCCGGCGGCGATGGCGTCTTTGGGCGATGAGATATCGACCGTCTCGCCATCGACGAGGGTGTCTCCCGAGTCGGGGAGGGTGAGGCCGTAGAGGATTCGCATCAGGGTGGTCTTCCCTGCGCCGTTCTCCCCTAGGACCCCGTGCACCTCGCCGCGTCGCAACGTGAGATTGATACCGTCATTCGCCTGGACCGCGCCAAAACGTTTGCTGATCGACCTCAGCTCGACTACTGCCTGGGGTGTGGTCTCACCCGCCGACAACAACCGAACCTGCTGGCTCTGCCTCGTTGATATTTACCCGGAAGGCTCCGCTCTTGATGTCGGCTTCCTTTCCGTCGACAGTATCGATCAGATCCTGAGGCACTCCACCGGTGACCGAAGTATTGATCGTGGCGAGGGACGCGCCGCCCTTAGCGAGCATGCTGAAGTCTTTCAGATCCTGGGCGGTGCTAACACCGGCAGCGACCTGGTCGACGACATATGCGACCGTGGGACCCATGTCCCAGACGACACTCGAGACGACGCTTTCAGGTGCGAGCTCTTGCTGATCGGACATGTTGCCGAACGCGAGCATGCCCTTCTCCTGAGCCGCTTCGATGACCCCAAAGCGTTCCGCATAGAGGACGTCGGCGCCGGCATCGATTTGGGCCAGAGCGGCTTCCTTGGCTGCGGCTGGGTCAAACCAGCTGTTGATGAAGGTTACTTTGACCTCGACGCTCGGATTAGCTTCCTGGGCCCCCGCTACAAAGGCGTTGGTGATGCGATTGACCTCGGGGACGGGGAACCCACCCACGACACCCACAACGCCGGTCTCAGTAAGCCCACCGGCAAGCAGTCCAGCCAGGTAAGCCGGTTCGTGGATCCAGTTGTCAAATACGGAGAAGTTGGGGTCAGCCGGTCCTCCGCCAGACCCGAAGACAAACGCTGTCTCGGGGTAAAGCGCGGCGACACGTCGTACGGCATCCTCGTTGCCAAAGGCGTCTCCAAAGATGATGTCCGGATTGTCTTGTTCCGCGACCTGCGTCAGGATCCGCTCCATGTCACCTGAGTAGCCGATGTCGTCGGTGAAGTCGTATGCGATACGACCGGCTTCTTCCTCGGCCAGCAGCGCCCGGTGGATAACGCCGTCCCAAGGTTCTTCAATCTGGGTGGCGTATGCGCCGAACACGGTGATGGTCCCGGAGTCTGCGGCAGTTCCCTCGTCGTCATCGCCACACGAGGCCAGGCCGAGAGATACGACCACCACCAGCACAAGCGAGACGATACCGGCACGGTTCGAGAATGTTCGCATCTTCGCCTCCTATCGCGTGTGTCAATCCTAGGAGTGGACGTGTCAAGAGGCGAGTCGAGGGTTCGGGTTGATGCTCCACAGGCGCAAGATCGACACTAGATTCAAAGTGCAGGGAAATGGACTCGAGTAGTGAGGAAGCTCATGCAACCACGTGTTCGCAGACGGTTTGGTCTGATAGTGGCGGCGGCAACCGCAATCCTGATGCTGCTACCAGCAACGGCGTTGTCATCGCCGCGGAAGAATCATCGTGCGCTTACCGTCACCAACGTTGAGGTGCTCGGCGAGGTTATTGTGCCGTCATTCACCGTCTTCGATGGGACCGAGATCGGGGGCCTGTCGAGTATCACCTATGACGAGGGTCGGGACGTGTACTACGCACTTTCCGATGATCAAGGTAACCGGGCCACGGGAGACCCTGTCAGGTATTACACCATCGAGATCGACCTGGATGAGGGTTCTTTTGACGACGACGACCTTGAGTTCGTTGACGTCTCGACTCTCTTCGAGACCAACAAGACCGAATTCGCGCCGGGTGGTCTTGATCCCGAGGGATTTGTTCTGGGAAGGGAGGGTCAGCTCTACATGTCGTCAGAGGGCAACATCTTCAGCGATCCGATCCTTGATCCGTTCATCAAGCGCTACAACCTTCAGGGACGTGTTACCGGGGAACTTCCCATTCCGGATAAGTACATCCCCAATGGGGTCGATTTCGGGGTTCGGCAGAACCTCGGGTTTGAGAGTCTCAACATGACGCCAAGCGGCCGCAACCTTGTCACTGCAGGCGAAGCTGCGCTGTTCCAGGACGGTCCCGCGGCCACCGCAACGGACGGAAGCCTGGCGCGGATCCTCACCTACGACATCCGCAAGAAGAGCCCGATTTCTGAATTCGTTTATGAGGTTGGCCCCTGGGCTGAGCCGTCACCTTTCTTTGGCGTCAACGGAATCGTCGAGGTGTTGCCGATCGATGACGTCGGAACCATGCTCGTCATGGAGCGATCCTTCTCGGTCGCCGGCAGCCTCGGCTCCGGGACCGGCAACTATGTGGAGATCTTCGAGGTGTCGACAGAAGGTGCGACCAATGTGCTCGATGTGGACGCTCTCTACGATGGTAGCGGTCCCATCGACTTCACCCCGGTTAGCAAGCGCAGTGTGTTTGTGTTCGAAGACCTGGGCATCCCGATCGACAACATCGAGGGTATGACCTTTGGTCCCACTCTGGATGATGGACGCCAGACGCTGGTGATTGTCAGCGATGACAACTTCAGTCTCTTTGATCCACAATTCACTCAGTTCTTTGTCCTTGCGATCGATATCGAGAGCGCGAGCTAGAACATGAAGAAGCGGCTCCGCGGTGCATGCCGCGGAGCCGCTTTATTCTGCCCTTTCTACGGTGACCCGTCGCTGGGCTTCGCCGTGCGATCCCCGCCCGCTCAGCGATCGACCTACGCAACTTCCATGAAATCGGCAGCTTCACAGGCATCGAGCATGCCACGGATGTCGTCGTACGACTCTGGCCCGACCGCTGCAAACCGCTCTACGAATCCGTGAGCGAGGGCGACTGCGACCGCCGGATCATCGTGAAGTGACAAGAGCACTTCGGTGATGTCGCTGCGCAACTGGGGCTCAATCCGGGACGATATCGTGACGGGTTGGATGGTGGAAGGCCCCAGCGTCTCGACAATGCGGAGTCGGTCGGCCAGTTCGGGTTTGTCGCGCATTGCCACTGCAAGCACATGCGAATCGATTCCGGAGGCGTCGATCGCGTGGTTGGCGACCATTCCGATCGAGGCACTGTGAAGCCCGCTCTTCACCACGTTCCCGAAGAACCCATCGACCTCGCCCAGCTGAAGAAGGTGGTACCGGGTGATCCCATATCCGGAATGCGACAACGTCTCGTTGAAAGCCCACGATCGGCCGCGCAGATCTTCAAACGAATGGAACGGGCTGTCCCGATGCACAATCACATCGGAGAAGTAGATCGGAGCCCCACCGTACCGGGGGTCTGTCAACACCGGTGCAGCCACCGGGATGGCGGACGTCTCGCTGCGCCGCTCGAACACAATGTGCGCCAGGCTGCACACAAAGGACACGTCATTGCGATCCTCGAGGTATGACGCGTAGGAGGTCTCGTCCGCAAGGCGCACCGGGATGCCCAGTGCATTACCCACCGCACTCGTCACCGCCTGGTAGACGGGAAGAACGCTGGGCGCCAGAAAGGTTCCAAACCGGAGGGCTTCCACTCGATCCTCAATGTCCGACTGTCGCGAGGAATCTAACCATGTCCCCGACGTTTAGATCCGCGCCGCTCGATTACCGTTGCACAGGCCATCACGGAGAGGACCCATGATCCATCACATCGCTATGTTTCGCTTTCGAGATGACATTGCAGACGACGTAGTCGCCGAAATTCGAGCCGATCTCCTGTCGCTGCCCGCGAAGATCGATTCCATCCGGAGCTACCAGGTCGGCCGTGACCTGAGTCTGTCGGCAACTACTTGGGACATGGTGGTCATCGGTGGCTTTGACGATGAGGCGGGCTACCAGGCATACAGCAGCCACCCTGACCACCTTCCGATAGTGGCCCGCATCGGAGAGCTGAGCACCGATCGGGCAGCGCTGCAAACGGCTGAAATCGGGTGAGATCACGCCGCCCCCGTTCGAGGTGCCACAAGCAGGACGCGGCCTGATGTCGACGCCCCTTACCAATGTCGGCTCGCGCCCGGCCGCGTATGGACCCGCTGAGTGGGGTCTCACCCTCACCATCGGCCTTATCTGGGGGTCGGCATTCCTGTGGATCGCGTTGGGGGTGGATCACCTTTCCCCGGGCATCGTGGCCTTCGGTCGGGTGGCTCTAGGTGCGGCTGCGCTGGCAGCATTCCCCCGGGCCCGGCGCCGTATCGATCGGGTCGACTGGCCGCGGCTCGCGATCATTGGCATCGTCGGGAACGCCGCACCCGCTCTGTTGTTTGCTATTGCTGAGACCGATCTTGACTCGGCGGTCGCCGGAATGATTACCAGCGGCACCCCGATCCTTAGCCTGGTGATAGCCAGCCTGCTCCTGCGGCGTCTTCCAGGCCGAGCTCAAGCCCTCGGCATCGGTATTGCGTTTGGGGGCATCGTCCTGATGACCATGCCATCTCTCCGTGGCGCCGATGCTGCTCCTCTCGGCGTCGGTCTGGTCTTCCTGGCAACGGTTGGCTACGGCATCACCGGGAACCTACTGGTACCTCTGCAGCAACGATACGGCGGCCCGGCGGTAACTCTGTGGGCCCTGATCATCTCAAGCGGCGTGCTCGCCCCGTTTGCATTGTCAACCATCGAAGAATCCGAATTCACTGCGAGCGCAATAGTCGCGGTTTTGATTCTCGGTGTAGTCGGAACTGGCGTTGCCCGGTCGCTGGCGGCGACTCTGGGTGGACGGGTCGGTGCACCGCGTATGTCGACAACTACGTATCTGATACCGATCGTTGCCATCGGTCTCGGTGTGGTCTTCCGGGATGAGGTGGTCGAACCGATAGCGATCTTCGGTGTGATCCTGGTGCTGCTCGGCGCATTGATTGCTAGCCGGGCGGTGACTACTACTTGAGCGCCGAGGTTTCATGCCGTCGGCGGAGCCGCTCCATCAGCGAATCGGTCGGGAGTTGACCGAGAGGACAAAGAAAGACCCGGCGATGCCGGCCATGACCATCGGGAGCAAAGTCAGGTAGTGGATCCGAACCGGGAGCCGTTTCCACCCGTAGAGATAGATGGCGATGAAGATTGCCTCGATGAGGAAGGAAACGCCTTCAAGGGCAAAGGGAAGCCCGATCACGTCACCGAAGGGACCCATCAAACCGGGCCATAGCATGCCCATCTCAGAACTGAGGATGGTCCCCGACACTGCCCCTACGGTGAAAAGCACGGCCATCACCTTCACCCAGCGCTTGTCAAGGACCCTTTGCCTAGTCTCTGGCGCATGTATAGACGATCGATCAACCCTTCAGACCTCTTCGAGTCCACCCGCTATGGCTTCTCCCAGGCAGTGGCTACCTCTGGGGGCTCCACCGTATATGTGTCGGGCCAGGTCGGCTGGAATGCCGACGGGCAGCTTGCTGATGGAGGGCTTGCCGGCCAGACAGCCCGCGCCTTCGACAACCTTGCAACGGTCCTTGAAGATGCAGGAGGTAGCTTGCTCGATGCGGTGTCGCTGCGCATCTACGTTGTCGAAGATGCTGCGGACGATCTGGCACCGATTACCCAGGCCTTGCTGTCACGTTTCCCCAAAGACAGGCAGCCGGCGACCACGTGGTTGGCCGTAAGCGGCCTGGCCGGCGAGGGCTTGGTGATCGAAATAGAGGCTGTCGCGGTCATTGCTAGCGACTGAGCGTCACCTGCGTATCACTCCTCGATGATCGAGTTCACCACCTGGGGTGGACCAAGACCTAGATAGAAGATTCCCGGATAACCGCGGGTCTCGAAGCCGTCACTGGGATTACGCCGCAGGATCGAGTCCTCAATCCGAAGCGTGCCGGAGCGATCGTTGCTCACGAAGAACACCGCCCCGCCGCCCTCGTTGGCATGATTGTCTTCAATAACGGTGTCGATAATCGTCAGCGTGAAGGTGTTGCCGTCGTTGTAGATCGCACCGCCGCTGCCACCACCCGGTGTGCCGCTCTGCGACGGGTTGGCACCATTACCAATCGCCAGGTTGTGGGTGAACAAGCTGTTGATGACGGTGTAGGAGACACCGATGCTGCTGAGTCCTCCACCGTTGGAGCACACGTTCCCGTAGCCCTCTCCCCCACCAAATGTTGAGTTGACCACGTACACCGGCAGACCCTGGTATTGGCTGAAGACACGAACGGCGGCACCGCCGACGTCCGGGCCCACCTCGTCACACACGTTGTTGAAGAAACGGGAGTTGACCACCTTGAAACGTCCGCCGCGGACCCAGATGGCGCCACCACCGTCGGGGTCATCACCCTTGGAATTGCCGTCGATGAATGTGAGGTTCTGGACGGTGAGTTGGGGGTGGTCCTGATTTTGGCAATGTGAGGTGGTCCACACCTGCGCTCGATCACAGGTGTTCATGTAGAGGATCCGGTTTTGGTTACGGCCGCTCAAGGTGACGAGACCACCCCCGTCGATCACTATTTCGGGGCCGGTGTCGTTGAAGACCTTGGCCGTCTCCATCATCTCGATTGTCACTGGATCCGGTCCACAGTCAAAGACAATGAGGCCGCCCCGGGCAACGGCGGCCACCACCGCGGCCGACGTGCAACTAGTGGGAGTGCCGTTACCGATCACGATGTCGGGGGTTGTGGTGTCGACGGCCCTGGCCTCCTCCGGGACGGGGGCAGTTCCGTCGGGATTACCGGTCGGTGGCCCGGGTCGCGGTGGTGGCACCATCGAGGTCAGGCCGAGACCGCGGGTGAGAAACGTAGCCATCTGCTCCCGGGTGATGGGATCTCGCGGGCAGAAAAGCGTGTTATCTGGTGGGTTGCAGCCCTTGGTGATGCCGGCGGCGGCCAGTCGATTGATATTGTCGAGGAATATGCCGTCGGCGTCGGTGAACGGTGACTCTGTGGTAGCGGGCAGATCGAGTGCCCGCACGAGGAAGGCCGCCATCTGGTCCCGGGTGACGTGATCCTGCGGACAGAACTCAGTAGCGGTGCAGCCCTTGGTGATGCCGGCGGCGGCCAGCCGATTGATGTCATCGAGGAATATGCCGTCGGCGTCGGTGAACGGTGACTCTGTAGTAGCGGGCAGATCAAGTGCCCGGACGAGGAAAGCCGCCATCTGCTCCCGGGTCACCGGGTCGCTGGGGCAGAAGAGATTATTGACCGGTGGGTTGCAGCCCCTGGTTATCCCGGCGGCGGCGATCGCCTCGATATCTCCCTGGTGAGCACTGTTGTCGTCATCCAGGAATGTGCCCCCGGGTGGCAATTCGGCCACAGCAACGCCGATCGACGACAACAGCATGAGCAAGGCGAGGGACACCCCAAGCGGGCTACGAAATCTGGTCAGCATGAAGCGGAGGCTAGTAGCGCTTTGTGGCCTATCCGCGGCAGCTCCCTCCCCGTCCCACCCGCTAAAAAGTACCTACGACCACCGCCGAGACGGCGCCATATACTGCCCATCCATGGAGATCACCCCCGTAAACATCAATGTGTTCGTCGCCGAAGCCTTCCCTACTGCGGCACACACCGGCTTCAGCTGCGTCGACGCTGGTGACGGGTGGGCCACTGCCCGCCTTGCTTATGACGAGCACAACATCCGGCCCGG
>JAYEIP010000184.1:0-9368 GCA_034660155.1 Actinomycetota bacterium
CCACAACCACCACCCTTCCTGAACCGTCTGCGGGGGCGCTGGCCGCGGAACCATCGGTGTACGACCCTTTCGGGGACCAGAGCGAACACGAGCGTGACCTTCCCAAACTTGTCGACGGAGACGTGAACACGTCCTGGCGAACCGAGCGGTATTTCGATCCTCTCAGCCAGATAGGGAAACCCGGTGTGGGCATAACGTTTCGTGTAAGTGGGGCTCCTGGTCTTATTGAATTGCGAGGATCACCGCAGACCGGATACACGGTGCTCTGGGCCGAGACGGTCCCTCCCGATTTTGAGGACTGGGAGACAATCGGATCCGGGACGGTGCTCGATGCGCCTTCCCGGCTGCAGCTCCCTAGCCGTGACGGTGGTGTCTGGTTGCTGTGGCTCACCGATCTCCCCGAGCAAACCGCGGACGAGTTTTTCTCCCGCATCTCGGAAGTAGTCTTTCGTCCCTGAGTAGCCGCCGCGGATAGCGAAGTCACGACTTCCATCAGTCCCCCCTTTGGGGGAAGGTATCGCCGGCGCCAGCCTGGGGGAACTCACCGGGTGAGTTCCTTGGGAGTTCGCCAAGCGACCTCCAGGGTCAGAACAGGTGAGTACCTCGGGAGTTCGCAAACCGAACTCCGGGGTCTGAGCAGACGTCCGAGACATCGACGACGCCGACTCGCTCCCACCGCGATTTCGCCCTATCCGCTGATCCTCAAAGTACTTGGGCCCTTGCCTCAATAATGACATCCGTCCTTCGCCGCGCCAGAATCACCCGCATGACAAGTAGGGCCGCCGAGGATGTTGAACTCCTCAACCGCTATCTCAAGGGCGATATCTCCGCGTTCGATGAGTTGGTCCGTGCCCACGAGGACCGGGTCTTTGGCATCTGCTTGCGCATGATGCGTGACAGAGACGCCGCGCTCGATGCCGTCCAGGAGACTTTTGTCACGTTGTTCCGCAAGGCGGATCGTTACCAGGCAAAGGCTGCGTTTAGCACCTGGCTGTATCGGGTGACGGTGAACACGTGCTACGACCAGCTACGGAAAGCCCAACGTCGTAGAGTGGAGCCTCTCTCCCCGACTGCCGAGCCACCCGACATGCATAGTGGCGACCTCCTCGACGCAGTTGAGTTGCGACCGGATATTGAGAAGGCCCTCCAGGAGATGCCAGTAGAGTTTCGCTCCGCCATAGTCCTCGTCGACCTTGAAGGGCTCGCTCTGGAGACCGCTGCACAGATACTCGATGTCCCGATCGGCACGGTCAAGTCTCGTGTGTTTCGGGGAAGAAAAGTGCTTGCCGAAAGCCTGGGGAACCTCAGAGCCGGTTCGCGGCATCCAAAGGACGAATGAAGATGCACGAACACGACCAAGAACTCATCATGGCACTGGCCGACGGCACGCTCGAAACCACCGCGGCTGTAGCTGCCGAGGCGGCTCTTGCCGGGTGCGACGAATGCCTGCGTGACCTGGAATTGCAGCGGGTCGCTATCGAAGCCCTCGACAACGCTCCCGCGGTGTACTTGAGTGCCACCGAGTCGGCTCAACTCCATGAGACGCTCAAGGACGAGCTGTCGATGATCCCTCCGGCTCCTGTGACCCGAAGCTCCAATGTGGCCTGGGGACGGTGGGCTGGCCTCGCGATGGGTGCGGCCGCGATGTTCCTTGGTGCGGTGCTGGTGCTGCCGGCCCTATTCGGAGGAGGGGACGACGCCGACACCGTTGCCTTCGACGAGATCGGCGAGGCGGTCCAAGACCCTGCGGCGATCCAATCGGCAACGACCGCCGCGGCAAGCGCGACAACCTCGGCCCCGGCAAGCGCCTTCGAAGACCCGCTCGCTGGGGCAGACGCGGCGAGCGAAAGCGCCGGCGGCGACGACATGGCCGCTGCCGCAACCACAACAGATGCCCCTGCGGTCTCACCAATACCGGCCTACGAGATAGAGGGTGATCTGACCGAGGAGCTTCGGGTCGAGATCATCGATCAGCTCAGAGTCAATTCAGCGACGTTCACGCTGAGCGACCAAGCAGCCAAGAACACCGCTCCGGGATTGGATCTGTGTATCGAGGAGCTTGTCGACGATGCGATCCCCGACAATGCCGAGCCTCAGATTATTGGAACCGTGATCGGGGTGGACGGACAAGAGAGACTGCTTGTGATCTATGTCACGCCGAACTTGGAAGACACTGTGGTCGTAGCCCTCGAGCTCCCTGGGTGCGAGGTCTATCAGACGGTCCCGTAGCGACCTCAGGACACAAATCCCGTCGACATGGACCCGACACGAGATCGGGTGACTAATCTCACCAGGATGAATGACTTTCCAACGCAGATAGCCGATCTTCTCGAGAACCTTGCCGAGAGAGTCCGCTCGATGACAGTCGACCGTGTCGCCGGCTGGGCCATATGGGCCGCTGTTGGCATTGTGGCGGTCTTCCTGGGCCTGGTCTTAGCCATATTCTTAGTGGTGGGTCTCGTCCGGCTCCTCGAGGGATTCGTGGGCATGCAATGGGCATACACAATTATCGGTGGATTATTTGTCGTCGTCGGTATGTTCTTGTGGAGGCTCCGCCTTCCGCGCGCAGCACCGCAGGACTAGATTTGGACGATCTCTCATATCGTCGTGAACGAAGGATTTATGGATGACTGAAAAGGTCGTGATCATCGGGTCGGGCCCCGCCGGGCTCACCGCAGCCATCTACACGGCGCGAGCCGATCTCCGCCCGTTGATGATCGAAGGCATGGAGCGTGGTGGACAGCTGATGCTCACCACCGACGTAGAGAACTACCCCGGTTTCCCCGATGGGATCATGGGCCCGGAACTCATGGAAGGCTTCCGTAAGCAGGCTGAGCGCTTTGAAACCCGGATCATGAGCTCCGACGTGTCACGGGTCGATTTCTCCGAACGCCCCTTCAAGATTTGGGTCGACGAGGATCTGTATGAGGCAGACTCTGTCATTATCTCCACCGGAGCTTCGGCCCGCTGGTTGGGCCTCGATAGCGAAACCCGGTTGCGTGGTCACGGCGTTTCGGCGTGCGCGACGTGTGACGGGTTCTTCTTCCGCGGCAAGGACATCGCAGTCGTTGGTGGTGGTGACAGCGCCGCCGAGGAAGCGATCTTCCTCACCAAGTTCGCCACAAAGGTCTACCTCATCCACCGTCGCGACGAGTTGCGGGCATCGAAGATCATGGCAAAGCGGGTTATGGAGCATGAAAAGATCGAGGTGATCTGGGACACAGCCGTCGAGGAGGTGCTCGGCGACGACCTGGTCACTGGTCTTCGGTTACGCAATCGTGTTACCGAAGAGGAATCCGACCTCGCCGTCGAAGGATTGTTCCTTGCCATCGGCCATGACCCCAACACCAAAATCTTCCAAGGCCATGTCGATCTGGATGAGAAGGGATACATCGTGATCGGTGACAACACCATGACGTCTGTTCCCGGAGTGTTTGCCGCAGGAGACGTCACTGATCACGTCTATCGTCAGGCCATCACGGCAGCAGGTATGGGGTGTCAATCTGCAATTGACGCCGAGCGCTGGTTGGACGATCACGAGAGTTAGAGGGTGGAAGGTCACGACCCGCTCCGAAGTACGGAATGTGCAAGCGGGTCGCGGACGTTATCCCCTAAGAACCCCAAACGATATTTAGTGACTAGGAGGTGACGGGCCACGGGCCCACGTCATGGCAGATGCAACAGTTACCGCAAACGATTCCACTTTCAGCGACCTGATTGGCAACGATACCCCCGTGCTCGTTGACTTCTGGGCCGAGTGGTGTGGTCCCTGCAAGATGATGGAACGCCCCCTCAACGAGTTGGCTGGTGAGAAGTCAGGGAAGCTGACGGTCGCCAAGCTCAACGTTGATGACAACCCCCAAACAGCCATGACCTACGAAGTCATGAGCATCCCCACGATGATTCTCTTCCAGGGTGGTCAGGAGCGAAAGCGCTTTGTTGGAGCCCGCTCGAAGGGTCAGCTCGAGTCTGAGTTGGCGGAATACATCGGTTGATCCCCACATGTGAGACGATGGAGCCGTGAGGCTCTACCGCGTTGGCGACGATGGTGAGGCGGTCCGGGATATTCAGGACCGCCTTGTCGCGCTCGGGTTCTCGACAGGCAACGACCTGACCGGTGGCTTCAGCGAAGGCACCCTTGCCGCCGTTTCGGCATTCCAATCGAAGCGTGGCCTCTGGGTAGATGGAATAGTTGGACCCGATACCTGGCGCGCCCTCGTTAGCGCCGGGTACAAATTGGGCAGCCGCTTCCTATATCACCGTGTTCCCATGATGCGCGGAGACGATATCGCGGACTTACAGCGACGTCTCAACTCGCTCGGCTTCGATGCCGGGAATGTCGACGGCATCTTCGGCCCCGATACCCTTCGGGGCCTACTCGAATTTCAGTCGAACCGCGGTTTGGCGGAGGACGGTCTCTTGGGATCTGAAGTGGTTGACGAACTCACCCTGATCGCTCGGGCCACAAACAAGCATGGTCGTGATGTCGTGCGGGACCATCAATGGCTCGACACTCTCCCCGATACGATCGCCGGCCAGCGTATCTACATAGATCCTTTTTGCCGGGATGAGAGCGAGGCCGCCTCGACTTGGGGTCCGGCGATACTGCTTGCCACAATTATCCAGGATCATGGTGCCTTGGTCTCATTGTCACGCAGCGTTGATACGACACCCTCAGAGCGAGTCCGTGCGCTGCGGGCCAATCGCCTCGGCGTCGATATCGTCATGTCGATATGCCTACCCCGGGGGGACGAGGAAGGCATCTATTACTTCTCTTCAGAACACAGCAGTTCCAGCGCCGGGGCAGCCCTGGCAGAGTCGATCGCCAACCTCCTGGTAATTGACCACAGCGGCCGCGCCATCCCAATCCTGAAGAACACCAGGAGCCCAGCCGTTGTCATCGCGGCAGCCGACCTCAACGAAACCACGACGACCGCAATTGCCCAAGGCCTAATAAACCTCTTCGCCCGCCCCCGCGACTAGAACGCCAACCGACGGCTATCAATCCCCCTCCGCTGGTACCGCAACCGGTGGCGATCAGTCCCCACCGGCGGTAACAAGGGCGACGGCTATCAATCCCCCTCCGTGAGTTCCTTGGGAGTTCACAAGGCGAACTCCTGGGTCTGCGCAGGTGTCCGAACCACGTCGCCCCACCTCTGAGCGGGCGTCCGGACCTCCTCCCCCAGCCTCGTAGTCACCCCAGCAGCCGATAGATTCGCTCTAGGTCGTCGAGTGATGTGTATCGAATTGAGACTTTGCCACCACGAACACCGTGTTCGATCTTCACCCGGGTCCCCAATCGCTCCCCGAGCCGGTCCTCCAATTCAATGATCGCGGCCGGGCGGGGTTTCCGGGCTGCCACTCGAACCGACTTCCTCTCCTGGCTGCGGGACTTGACGGCGTCTTCTACTTGTCGCACCGACCAACCTTCGTTGACAATACGTTGGGCAATGTGCACGGCATACGCCTCGTCCTCTAATGCCAGAAGAGCACGGGCGTGACCAGCGGCCATCTCTTGCCGACTTACCATTCCCTGGATGGCTGCCGGTAGTTGCAGCAGACGCAGCGTATTTGTTATGGCGCTTCGACTCTTCCCGACCCGCTTTGAGATCCCTTCGTGGGTCAGCCCAAAATCTTCCAGCAGTTGTTGGTAGCCGGCGGCTTCCTCGAGGGGGGAGAGGTCTTCTCGCTGCACGTTTTCGATGAGAGCTTCTGTAAGGCTCGTCGTTTCGTCCGCTTCGCCATCTCGAATGATCGCTGGGATCTCCTCGAGGCCTGCGATGCGAGCTGCACGACAGCGGCGTTCCCCTGCGATCAGAAGATATCCGTCGCCCTTTGGCCGGATCACCACGGGTTGTAGTACACCGACCTCTCCGATCGAATCGGCAAGTGTCGCCATCGCTTCCTCATCAAAGTGGGTGCGTGGCTGCTGCGGGTTTGGCCCTATGAGCTCGAGCAGCACGTGGCTAAAGCCGCCCTGAGGTCTTTCGACCGGGAGCAGCGAGTCCAATCCCCGCCCAAGCCCGCCCTTACGTGCGGCCATGACGCCTCCTAAATTCCCTGGCTAATTCTCTGTATGCAATCGCACCTCGCGACATCGGATCGAACGCCTCTATGGGCTCTCCGTATGACGGAGCCTCCGACAACCGCACCGTCCTCGGGATAATGGTCTTATACGTAGTCTCTCCAAAGTGGTCACGGACCTGTCCAACAACATCAGACGACAGGGTGGTGCGTCCGTCATACATCGTCAAGACCACACCTTCAACCTCTAGTTGAGGGTTGAGGCCTTGTTGCACTAGTTGGATGTTCCGCATCAGTTGACTGACTCCCTCTAGCGCGTAGTATTCGCACTGAATCGGGATGACCACCTCATCAGCCGCAGATAGGCCATTGATCGTCAGCAACCCCAGGGAAGGGGGACAATCGATCAGAACGAAGTCATACTCCGACACTACGGGCTTGAGCACCATCGCAAGCCTCGTCTCGCGTGAGAACATCGAGACGAGCTCGATCTCGGCCCCGGCTAACTCGATGGTGGCCGGGACCAGATAGAGATCACGAACGGAGGTAGGCTCGATGGCATCATCGATCGGTACTTCGTCAATGAGAACCTCGTATGTGGACACTTCTATTGAATTGCGGTCAATACCAAGGCCCGACGAGGTATTGCCCTGTGGATCGAGATCCACAACAAGTACACGATCTCCCTGAATGGCGATGCCGGCGCCAAGATTGATGGCGGTCGTCGACTTCCCGACGCCGCCCTTCTGATTGGCAATCGCGACAATGGTCGCGTTGCTATTGCTCGCCATACAGTTGTCTCCTGGGCCTAAGTTGCCTCAATCCTAAGGAGGTACGCCGCAGTGTCAAGGATCTCGACCGGAACCGTAACAATCGAGGTCGTCAGTCCGGCCGGGCCCCGTGGTATCGCTTCTGGCTGATTGGACCTTGATAGCCCCAGAACGCCTACTCCGTTTGGTGCTAGAACACGTTTCACGTGAATCATCATCTGTTCCACCGGCACGGCCGCACGCGAGACCAGATATCCGTAGACCTGGTCGATCGTCGCAAGATCCTGCTGCGATACCGTGCAGTTGTCCAAGCCGATCACCATGATTGCTCTCCGAAGAAGATCGCAGCGACGGCCCGATCGATCGACGAGTTCGAAATCGAGGTCGGGACGCATGATGGCTAGGGGGATACCGGGCAGCCCTGCCCCACTCCCGATATCGATACACGAACCACCACCATCGAAGGGAAATCCAAAGGTGAGGGAATCGGCGATGTGTCTCGACCAGAGTCTCCGCTCTTCATTCGGCCCTAGTCCGCCCGCTCTTGTTGCCTCAGCCAGGATCCAGTCGTGATAGACCCTCAGTTGCGCAACCTGCTCATCCGAGAGATCAGTCCCGGCCCATCTAGCAGCACGAACCGCAATCCCCGCCGTCTCATTCCCCATGTTTCACGTTAAACATAGGCCCAATCTAACCCGAGTCCACGTTGAGAATCGAGGACGCACCTCACTATCAGACCCTCCTCCGGAGGGAAAGGACCAAAACGGACCAGCCGCTCTACGAGCGCAACGCCCGCCAAAGTCAGTCGCTTGGGGCCACGACCACTGAGCGATTGGGCTCTTCTCCCTCGGAGAAGGACCTCACGCCATCGATATCAGCGATTGCATCGTGCACGACCTTACGATCCGCTGCGTTCATAGACTCGAGCATTGCCTCTCGCCCGTCTTCCTTAACGGTTTCCGCCAAACGGCCCGCATATATCGTCAGTGCCTCACGGCGGCGTGCTGCATACCCTGCGATATCCAAACGCATTCGCGGTGCGCCAAAGGTCTTCCGTTGGATCACGGTCCTTGTCAGCTCGTGGATTGCCTGGACAACCGAGCCCTTGCGACCAACGAGAGCTTCCGTCTGTTCCCCGGTGATGTCGATAAAGAGAATATCGTCTTCGATACGTGTCTCTACGTTGCCGTCAAGACCAAAGGCCTCCAGTAGACCTTCGGCAAACTCGCGTGCCACCCGGGCTTGTTCTTCGATATCGGGTCTGTCCTCAGGCTTGTTGTCCACGGCAACCTTCTTCGCTTCCGCTCGCTTGGGGGAGCCCTGCTGGGGCTTGCTCCGCCGATTCTTACTCTCGTTCCTATTGGCGCCGCTTTGCTGCGACTTGCTCTGCTTGCCCCCACTTGTCTTGCCACCGCGAGACTTATTGGAGGACGAGGACCGGCCGCCCGTGGCACCGGCATCCGCACGTTGTGGCTGGTCGCGTCCGGTGCGCGACCGGCCGCCACGCCCACGGCGCCGCTTCTTCTTTGGCTTTAGCGTTACGCGAACCCGGGCATCCTGTCCCCCCATACCAAGGAAGCCCTTCTTCGCTTCCTCGATAACCTCGATGTCCACTGTTTCCTTGGCCGTTTCGCCAAGAGCGCTCATCGCCTCTGCAACAGCTTCGTCGACTGTGCTGCCGACTGCCTCAACCCACTCCATACCTACTTCTTCCTGCGCCGATTGCGCTTCTTGCTGGCATTCGGCGAAGGGGAGCTCGCCTTTGGGCTCTCCGGTGGAGGCCCTGTCTCCTGAACGGGCTTCGAAGTAGCACCGTCGTCCCCGTCCAGACGGAAGATCACCGCCTGTTGACCAATTCGGAAAAGGTTCGACACCGCAAAGTACAGGACCAGACCGGTGGGAAAGCCCCAGGAAATAAATCCCATGAACAGCGGCATGATCTTCATCACCGTCTGCATCTGTTGTGCCTGCTTGCTCTCTTGCTGATCCCCGTTGTTCTTACGCTTCTTCGTTGTTTGATAACCCTGGTAAAATCCGGTAGCCACAACGATTATGATCAGGATGATGGCTGGAATGGCCGTGGCCAGCCCGGCCGATGTTGCCTCTTGCGGTGACTGCAGCATGTCCATGCCGAGAAAGTCTGTGTTGTGATCGAGCAGCGCGTCCGCAAGATTCGAGTCCACCGGGATGATGTCGTCCGGATCAAGGACCGTCGGATCGCTGGAACTCGGTCCGACCCGGAGTACCCGGAACAATGCGAACCAGATCGGCATTTGCACGATCAAGGGCAGGCACCCTGCTGCCGGGTTGACACCCCGCTCCTGGTAGAGCGCCATCATCTGTTTGTTGAGCTCTTCCTTATCGCCCTTCAGCTCCTTCTGGAGCTTTTTGACCTCGGGTTGGATCTCTTGCATTGCCTTCATCGAGCGCGTTTGTTTCAGCGTCAACGGGAAGAGCAACAAGCTCACCAGCAGAGTGAGGAAGATGATGGCGACGCCATAGTTGTTGGGCCAAATGTCGTACAGAAAAGCCAGAATTCGGCCCATTGGGGGAGCGAGGATGGTGAATGGATTC
>JAYEIP010000185.1:0-1846 GCA_034660155.1 Actinomycetota bacterium
CGGGTCGGGAGGTGAGCAGGTGGGTCTGGCCAGTCGATGAACCCCGCCACCTCTGAGAGCGCTGTTTCCAGTTGAATTCTGTCTGTCATCTCGGCTCTTCTCTTTGGTTTTCGAAGGTTGCTCTAAGCCTGAATCCACCGTTTCGGAGTTGGCTGGCGTGCCGGCGGGTGGATATTCGTGTTTGTGAGGTCCGTGGGGCCGTGTTCGGGTTGGGAGATGGGCAGGGCCGGTTCGGTGCGTCACATTCTTCGTGTTCGTGTCGTGTGGTGGCATAGCTCCGCTACGGCACTGGCCGGGAGATGACGGTTCGGTTCTGTAAGGACGCGACGTTGGTCAGCAAAGCTGGGGGAGGGCACCGAGTCGGGCGGCGGCGATGGAGAAGTCTCGTTTCCATGGCCAGTTGGTGGGGAGGTGAAGGATGGTGCGTCTTGATCGTGTGGTGATACGGCCCGGGACGGTGATGAGACGTCTACGAATCGTTTTGGTGACGACGGGTCCTGTGGTGCCGAGTCCCAGGGCCCCAACCCAGCGGATCAGGTTGTGGGCCAGAGCAGCGAGCACTGCCCATGCAGCGTTCGCGGTGAAGATCCCTGAGGGGCAGTGGTTCCCTCCTGAGCCTTGTTTCCAGTCCCGGATGGCGAGCTCAACAACGGCGTGGCGGCGATGATCAGCATCAAGGAACACGGTGGTGCCTGTGCGGTTGGTGATGAACGCGTGATAGCGCCAGTTGGGGAACAGGTCGGCTTGGTCACCAGTGAGGCGGGTACGGCGCACAACGAGACGTTCCTTGCTGTATTTCGTTTCAGCGATCTGGGCTTGTCCGCCTTTGGTGTACCCGATCGGGACCCACTCGTCGTCGGCGATTCCCTCGATAAGGCGTGCAACAGTCGGGTTCTTTGGCACCGTGATCGAAAACTTGACGTTGGTGGCTTTGAGCGTTTCGATCGTCTTCCATGAGAAGAACCCGGAATCGGCTCGCAGCGTCAACGCACCCGACGCTCCTGCTCGTCTCACCCGTGCAACGAGTTCTTCTATGAACCGTTTCGCTCCTCGTGCTGACCCTGCTGAGCCTTTGCGTTGCCGGATGTGGAGGACCTCACCTGTGGCGGCCCTGGTCGCGATCAGTGGGTGATATCCGAGCTGTTTCGTGTACCCGTAGGTGGCGCCTTGTTTGTCTTTGCCGTGTACCTCACAGATCGTGGAATCAATATCGACGATCATCGCCTCGTCGCCTGGTCCTGCACCAGCCGCCCATGCCCGTTCAAGGATCGTTGCGAAAAGACGGTCGAGTTGACGGATATGGCCAAACGTGAACGAGCGTAGGAACGTCCCGATCGTTGACGGTGCCATCACCTGATGCCCCAACACCTTGTCGGTCGATCCGGATCGAAGGACGTCAATATCGTCAATACAGTCACCGCCTACAACCATCGAGTGCAGCAGTGTCAAGATCTTGCGACCAGGCCGTGACGCACCAGCCCGGTCACCCAGATCGACGTATTCGTTGGCTGTGTCCTCAATACCGAGAGCAGTTGAACACATCGCGACGAGTGCAACCCCGGCATTGGCTACAGCATGGTCGTCGTCAAAGACCACATCGAGACGTCCCGGGTCGTAAGATGAAACCTGCATCGGAAAGGTGCCTCCTTTGTGAAGGAATCGGTGTTGTAGATGAACCCGATTATCCCTTACAGGGAGGCACTTTCCGTGTATTTCACACTAACTTTTCCGAAGCTTCTGACCACAGGAACGGTGGATTCAGGCTTAGACGTCCGCGTCACAGGGAGCAGCCACAATGACAGGCATCCCTTTGTTCAGGGGAAACGTCCCCGAGTCTCAAGCCGGG
>JAYEIP010000186.1:0-9274 GCA_034660155.1 Actinomycetota bacterium
GATCGTGAATCCAACCATCGAACCAACTACGCCCATCACCAGGGGCCTGCGGAGCAGTTTCTGCATCTCTGATTTGAATGATCTAATCATGCTTGTTCAACCTTCCGAGTCGTTTGGGCCGGTTATGCCCAACACGATGTCTTCCAACGGTCTCTCCTCCGAGTGCAGCTCCACGAGAGTTGCCCCGAGTTCCGTCGCCTTGCGATTGAGGGTCCCGGCGAAATCGAGAGGTGCCTCGATCATGAGATTTCCGTTGAGCCGCTGGACCCTGAAGCCCTCGGCGATGGCTAGTCCGCTGACGATCTCGAGTTGGCCCGGCTCTTCGGTCGCGACCACCAGTCGATGACCCTGGAGAGCGTTCAGTTCCTCGAGCGTCCCTTGGAAAACGAGCTTCCCTTGCTTGATGATGACAAACCAGTCACACAGCAATTCGAGCTCAGCCAACAGGTGGCTGGAGATGAACACGGTGCGGCCTTCTTCGCGAACATCGCGCAGTAGCTGACGCACCTCCCTGATGCCCGCCGGGTCGAGCCCATTGACCGGCTCGTCGAGCAACAGCAGCTTCGGATCTGATAGGAGTGTCCCCGCGACGGCAAGACGTTGCCGCATGCCCATGGAGTAACCATCCACCTGATCGCCCCCGCGGCCGGCGAGCCCGACCCGCTCCAATGTGGCGTCGATACGGTCGCGGCCCGACCCCGCCAGGGTGGTGAGCACTTCCAGGTTGCGTCGCCCCGTGAGCTCTGGGTAAAACACGGGAGCCTCGACGAGCGCTCCGACATCCGGCAGGAAGCGCTCGGGGTGGTCGATGGGCTGGCCCAGGATGGTTCCCGACCCACCGGTCGACTTGATGAGGCCGACGAGCATGCGCATTGTGGTGCTCTTGCCGGAACCGTTTGGTCCGACGAACCCTACGAGCTTCCCCTCCGGGACTTCGAAGCTGAGCCGGTCCACAGCCGTGAGCGAGCCGAAGCTCTTCGTTAACTCGTCTGCGGTGATGACTGCGGACATGACGGGCCTTTCGTTGTTGTCGCCGGTGGTTGTTGACTCATTCCACACCCGACGGGTAAGAGTCCCATGTGAGCTGCCTACGAGGTTGCTTAGAACCTGGTGACCTCGAGATCGCCGGTATGGCTACGAGTTCTCACTGGGTCGGTGGACGGGGACGCGAGACTTCGGGTCGTGACCAAGTACGCGTTCACCAAACATTGCTGAGCAGGACCGGATCAGCTTGGTAGCGGCAATCGCGACTAGGAACACTCCGGCGACTTTGATGAGCGGAGACAACGGGTTCTCATAGAGTTCGCCAACGCCGACCAACGAGCGAGTTGCTGCCCAATTGGTCTGGGCGATGGCGGCCCACACCAGCACTCCGCCGAGGGTGACGAGCAGAACCGTCAGTACCCGGTTCAGAGTCTTCATTGTGTTCGTCTGACCGCTGGTTGATTCGATTTCCCGAGGAATCGTTTCGAGGTTCTCACTACCCATTTCCAGTTGAGAGCGACATGAAGTGCTGTCAGCCAGAGCACGGCCTGAACAGATACGAGATGCAGCCAGGTCCAGAAGGGCGCAACAACGGTGTCGATACCGATGAACTCCATGACAACCTCAGAGATCATAAAGCCGGACAAGACGGCGGTTAGAAACCCAACGAAGAGCGCGACCATCATTAGATAATGGATGCGATTCTGCAGTGATGCTCCCTTCAGCATGCGCCGTGAGGTGTTCAACATCCAGGCAGCGTGCTGGACCGAGTGTGTCACGATCCCGACTCCGATCACGACCCCCAGCCACTCGTGAACCGCCAGCCCGGTCAAGGGCACATCCATCAGCAGAACGAACGAAACGAGCAGGATCGCGTCGACAACGTAGAGGCGGAGAGCGCGTCGCGGTGTCGCCCGCTTTGTGCTTCGGGCAGTAGCTGATGGGGGCGCCGCGGAGCTTGGTCGTTCAAGTGTCGTCGTAGTCATCGATCTCATCTCCGGGGGACATCGTTGATAGATCACCACTGATTGATGAACGGATGCTGAATCGAAGTTAGGAATCCGGTGAGAGGTGACGGGCCGGATTCTCATCCGATCCATATGTAGGGCTGCAAATCTCTTCATCCTGGGTCACGACAGTGTGACTCAAGTAGTCGACCGAGGACCAACGTTGAAACGCACAGTTAACCAAGTCGGCCTGTTGGTGGTCGGCCTGATCATGGTCTTCAGCCCGTTTGCCGGACTGATCGAAGAGTCCGACGTAACTCCCGTCGCCCCGGAAACTATCGCCATGACCATCACTGCCGGAGCGCCGCCACCGAACGCATCGCAATCGGTTGTGGTAAATGAATCTGATCCGCTGCCGGAGATAACGGACGCGCCCGCCGCCATCAACACCGTGCTGGCCGGGCCCGCCGTCGGCACCCGCTTTGGCGACATCCAGGTCGAAGCCGTCATCGAGGACGGGCTTCTGGTCGACGTTGTCACTCTGGCCGAGCCCAAGGATCGTAGGTCACGGTCCATCAACGGTCAGGCTATCCCGTTCTACGAGGCTGCCGCTATCGAAGATCAAAGTGCCGACATCGACGTTCTTTCCGGGGCCACCGTGACGTGGCAGGCCTACACGGAGTCGCTCCAGGGTGCCCTCGACGCGGCCGGACTGTGATGCAACCGCAGGCGACCCTTCATGTGGAAAGGGTCATGGGCACGGCCGTGCGTTTCGACTTCCGCTCCGGCGTTGCCCCAGCCGCCCTCGACGAGGCTGTTGAGTTTCTCCACTGGGTTGACCGCACGTTCTCGGTCCACCGTGACGACAGCGCGATCCGGCGCATCGGTCGTGGTGATCTTGCCCTGGACGATGCTCCGCCGGTGGTTGGTAGCGTGATCGCTCGATGTGAAGAACTGCGGAGCGGCACCGACGGTTGGTTCGATCATCGACCCGACGATGGTCCTTACCCAATCGATCCATCGGGATATGTCAAGGGTTGGAGTATCGATGAGGCTGCCGCCATTCTCCGCGACGCCGGTGGCGACGGCTTCTGCATCAGCGCCGGTGGCGATGTGGTCATGTCCGGCGAACCACAGGCAGGCTCCCCCTGGAAGGTGGGCATCCGGCATCCGCAACGCGTTGACTCGACTGTCGCCGTTGTAACGGTCCCGGACGGCGCCGTGGCCACCTCGGGCCGGTATGAGAGAGGCGAGCACATCTGGCCGCGATCCCGAACAGAAACGAAGCTAATCAGCGCAACGGTGATCGGGCCCAATCTCGGCACCGCCGATGCACTGGCTACCGCACTACTAGCCGGCAACGGAGCAAGTACCGCCTGGATGCGCGCCTTCCCCGGTTACGAGATTCTCCTCGTCGACTGCGAGTTCGGGGTCCGCCATACCGGTGGTGTGATGTTGGCTGATCGCCGGGGTCACGGAGGAGGGGGACCGCCACCACCGTTCAACAATGCCATCTATCAGAGTGTGGCTGCCGGGAGCGACGCCGCCCCTGTTGGGCTCTACCTGTGGGACAAGCGAAGCTCGGTCGCCGACGGCGTCATCAACCCGTTCGTCGATGTTGCGATCGACATGACGAACCAGCACCACGGGCGCCTGGTCCAGGGCAACAAGACCGTAGGCCATGTCACGATCGATGCTCCGGCCGGGGCCGACGTCTACGGGGTCACTGGAGGACCGTCGTTCCTCGGTACCGCGGCCGTCTCCGGACTCGACGTCGGCATCCTGGTTACGACGTTCAGCACTGATCCCGACGTGACAGGCGACTACACGATCACGTTCCGGATGAACAACGGCAACACCCAGGAACTGTTCGTCACCGCCGAGTGAGTCGACAGGGCAATGCCACAGCGGGGCCGCGATCGACCCGGCCCCGCTGGCGCGGCTGAATGAACATGTCTCCAGGATGGGGTAGGGATGCATGGCCCGATCTCGGCGGCACAGGGGAGCAATGCGTCATTCAGCCGTTGAGGATCCTGTTGAGGCCCCAGCTGAACTGGTCGGTCGATGCCACGGTGGGAACCACCCCGCCGGCGATGCCGGTGAGGATCGGGAACGAATGAGGGTCGAGTTGTGAGATCAAGCCAGCCCACTGATCTGCGTAGGCGGTCTCTGGCTGAGTTCGTGCCCTGGGGATCTCCCAGAGCACAAAGCCGATGGTGTAGGTCAGTGCGGCATAGAAGGTCCGGACGGCGTCTTCGACCGGCGCCCCGTCGTCGGTCATCTTCTGGAAGAAGGTCTCGAGGATATCGAACACTGCTGGGATGGTGATCCGTCCGGTAGCCAGTAACCGAGCGAGGGCCGGATGGGCGACTGCTGCCGCTCGGAAATCCGAGAGGAATCTGAACAGCCCTTCCCGCCAATCGTCGTGGTCGGGAACATCTAATCCCTGGAAGATCTGATCCGCAATTCTGTCAAGCAGATCCTCCTTGTTGTCTATGTACCCGTAGAGGGTCATCGTGCCGACTCCGAGGCTTTTGGCCAGCTTCGGCATAGATAACTCGCCGAGACCCTGCCCGTCCGCGAGTTCGATCGCGGCCATCACGATCTGATGGGTGGAGAGTCGCCGTGGGCGACCGACCCTGCCCGCCTTGGACTGTTCGGCAGGTCGTGCCTTTTGATCTGGCTTCATCTTGACTCCGCTTGACATCGTTTCCGTATGTGATACGGTAATTTACCGTAAGGCTTACGGCAACCTCTACCAAGGCAGGAAAACATGTCCGTACACCCCGATCCCATCCGCAACGTAACGTTGCTTTCCACCGGTACTGTCGATATCCATCCGGAGCACGCCTACGGCAGCAAGGCACCCACCTATTGGTGGATCTTGACGTCTCGCCGCTGGTTGAACCGCCGCCCGATCAATGTGTTCGTGATCGAACACCGCGACGGTCTCGTGCTGTTCGATACCGGTCAGGATCGGGCGTCGGTAACAGATCCGCGCTACTTTCCGAGAGGCCCTCTCGGCTGGCTATATGAGCGGCTGGCCAGGTTCGACATCCAGGCCGATCAGACCCTGCCATCCCGGCTGAACCGTCTCGGGTATGCCACCAACGACATCCGGGTGGCTGTCCTGTCGCATCTCCACCAGGACCACATCGGTGGCCTCCCTCACCTCGAGGGAGCCCGGATCGTCACGAGTTCCACTGAGCACGCCCAACTCACTCGCCGACTCGCAGAGTCCAGAGGTGTCCTTCGGCGGCATGTCGACCTGCCCGGTCTCGACTGGGATCCGGTCCACTTCGAGGCATTGGACGATCCCGACCTCGCCCCCTTTACCCACGGCGTCGATTTGATGGGCGATCGCAGCATGATCCTCCTCCCCACGCCGGGGCACACGCCCGGATCGCTTTCGATGTTGGTCCGTCGCCCTGGCTATGACCCTGTGCTCATGGTCGGGGACTTGACCTACGACGCCCACGCCATGGAACATAAGAACGTGTTTCCCGGGGTGGGGTCCACCCGAGCGCTCAAAGACACGACCAGCCGGGTCCTCGAACTCAAGAAACGCCATCCCGGACTGAGGATTCTCGCTGCCCACGACCCCGCAGCGGCGGCCGCCTTGACATCCAACGAACACCAGCACACCCGAACAATTGCCTAATCGCCCAGACCCAAAGGACTCCCAACATGATCAGCTTCACGAACACCATCCACATCAACCGACCGATCGAGGAGGTCTACACGTACCTCTCCGACCTCGAGCACACACCAGAGTGGAACTGGGCGATAACGGACACTAAGAAGGTGACTCCGGGACCCGCCATGGTCGGGACTCGCTACCTCCAAACCCGGAGCGTCCCCCAACCGGGAACCGAGGTCCTCGAGATCACCGTCCTCGAGGCCGACCACTGCATAGAGGTGCGAGGCACCTTGGCGGAGTTCCCCGCCCACCTCAGCTACCTCCTCGATGAGAAGGATGCAGGGACGGAGGTCACCAACACCGTAAATCTCGAACCTCAACGCGCACTGCGGTTGCTGACGCCCGTCCTTGGCAATCGCATCAAACGAGCCGTTGCCGACAACCTCAACGAACTCCGGAATCGCCTCGAGGCTGGACGCATGCAGCCGGATCCCCCTGACGCAGCCATGGCTCGGAACGCGTCGTAGTCTTCTCATGGTGAGCGAGCAGCGACAACGTACAGTCATCGTGGGGGCAGGATTCGCCGGCCTGTGGGCAGCCAAGACTCTTGCAGGGGCTCCGATCGATGTCGTGGTAGTCGACCGGAACAACTACCACTCGTTCTTCCCGCTGCTCTATCAGGTGGCGGCAGCCGAACTGGAGCCCGGTGACATTGCCTACCCGGTGCGGACAATCCTTCGCCGACAGGACAACGCTTACTTCAAGCTCGCGGAGGTCCAGGGTCTCGAGTTGGACCGCAAGGTCGTCCTGACGAACACCGGCCCTGTGCCTTACGAATACCTGATCCTTGGCCTGGGGAGCACAACGCAGTATTTCGGGGTGGACGGTGCCGAAGACCACGCTTTCTCGCTGCGCACCCTCGACGAAGCCGTCGCGCTACGCAACCACATCCTGCGGAGCTTCGAGGCCGCCGAGCACGCCGCTGATATGTCGGAGCGAAGCCGCCATCTGACCTTCGCAATCGTCGGCGGTGGACCAACTGGAGTGGAGTTCGCCGGGGCGCTTCAAGAGCTCATCAATGGACCAATTGCCAAGGACCATCACCGGATCGATCCAGCAGACGTCTCGGTCATCCTCGTGGAGGCATCGCCCGGACTGTTGTCGATCTACCCGGATCGACTGGCTGCCTACGCTCGGCGCCGACTCACCAAGATGGGTGTCGACGTTCGGACTGAAATGGAAGTCACAGCCGTGGACGCCTCGGGCGTGGCGCTCGGCGACGGGACGCGGATCGACAGTTCGACGGTCGTCTGGACGGCGGGGGTCGGAGGCGACCCGATCGTTGCGGGTTGGGGACTCCCGACTTCGAAAGGTGGACGGGTCCCGGTTCTTTCGACCCTCCAGTTGGAGGGCTACCCGGAAGTCTTCGTGACCGGCGACCTCGCCCTGCCGCAGGCTGCCGGCCCGATGATTGCGCAGAACGCCCTCCAGCAGGGGACTCAAGCGGCGCGCAACATCCTCCACCTGCTGGCCGACGAAGCGCCTCAGCCGTACAAGTACCACGACCTGGGGAACATGGCCGTGATCGGCCGCAATGCCGCGGTGGTCCACCTGCGCAGTCGATGGGCCTTCAAGGGATTCCCCGCGTGGGTCATGTGGCTAACAGTCCACCTGTTCAAGCTCATTGGCTTCCGTAATCGGGCCGCGGCCGTCCTGTCATGGACGGGTGACTACCTCTTCGGCGACCGTACCGCCCGGGTGATTCTGGAACAAGCCGGTTCCGGGACCCGAGGGGACTCGAACCCCCAAACTTCTGACATGTAAATGTCCAAGCGGACTCCCGCGAGCGTCGATCGCGTGGCCTGGGTATCTTTCCCGGAGGAAGAGCAGTCCGAGTGATCCGCAAGATCACCGCCCGAGGGCCGGACACAGGTCTGTGATGGGAGGAGGACGATGGACGACGTCGAGCGTGCCATGGTCGAGGAGTTTGATCGCCAGTATCGGTTGGGTGTCGCGCCGGCCAGGCGGCGGGTCGAGGAAGCTGTGTTGGGCTCAGGCTACGGCGCGACTAGCTACACCACACTCCGCCAGGCTGCCGAATTGGCTGAGCGACTGGAACTCGGCCCCGGTGTCTCGTTGCTGGACCTTGGGGCCGGAAGTGGCTGGCCGGGTCTTCATCTCGCCGCCGTCACCGGGTGTCGGGTGGTGCTTGCTGATCGACCAGGGAGGGCCTTCGCATTGCGCAGCAGCGAGCGTTCGCGAATGGGTCGGCGAATCAGTGCGAATTCGTGTGATCCTCTGGTGACGCGTTGCCCTTCCGCAGCAGAGTCTTCGACACCATCACCCACACCGATGTCTTCTGTTGACTGGAGTCGAAGCTCTCCGTGTTGAGAGCGTGCAGGCGGGTTCTCCGTCCCAACGGCCGGATGGCCTTTCACGTCATCTTTGTCTCCCCGGGCCCGAGCGAGCGGGACCGGGCCCGGGCAATTGCGGCTGGGCCCCTGCATGTGTCGGCGGAGGCGAGCTATCCCGAATTGCTCACTTTGGCCGGATTCAGACGGATCGATGAGGTCGACCTCACCCACGAATACCGGGTAACGGCTGCGGCGTGGCTCCACGAATCGGCCCGCGTCGCCGAACAACTAGAAGAGGTCTTCGGGATCGAGGAGTTCCGACGGAGGCAAGCAGAGCGAAAAGATACCCTGGCCGCCATCGACGGCGGCCTCCTCAGGCGTTCTCTATTCGCAGCCCGAGCCAGCTAGCAGCGCCAACCCGGTGACCCATCGAGAAGACCATCGTCCGGTTCTGTTTGCCGCGACCGCGTTGGTGGTGTCGGGCGGGTTTGCAACTCCGATCCTGGCAAAGACACCTAATCCCGTCCGATATGGAGGCTCTAGCGGTAGCCCACGACGGGACACGAACCCAGGCTGTTGCGGGCCAAATGCGGGGATCTTGGTGGCACGCCCGGAGGGACTCGAACCCCCAACCTTCTGATCCGTAATCAGAATCAGGGGGTTCGGGCAACATTGACGATTCAGCGTTATCCCTTGTGCCACTTGAGTTTTTAGCTCTCACTGGTTCGCACCGTTTCTAGTCACTTTGCATCCTCCCGCGGACCAAATGCGGACCAAATCGAGTTGTCGGCCGCTCGGGCGGACCAGGCGCAGTCGATTTCGCAGCGAGGTCAAGATTCAAACTGACCCGCTACCCATCGGACGGTATTGCCAGCTGACACCCCACTGATGTCCGCTACATCTAGATCCCAGCCAAAACGGCGTCTCTCGCAAGCTGGTGTATTCGGGCGCGGCTGGTGAGCCACTCGTCATGCCGCGAGTCGTCATGCCGTGAGATATCCGACCAATTCCTCAGACTGGTTACCAGAATCCCGGATTCAAGCTGCTCCACAAGTCCGCCCGCACTCACCACCGCGTCAAATAAATCGCGATTCGGGGAAAGGCGATTACTCAAGAACCACGTAGTAATCCCATCGTTGAACGACGGGTCCGCCAGTTCGTCCCGTCCCGCTGGCAGACCGAAAAGGAACGTTATGGCCCCATAGAGAGGATCAACGACATCCGCAGCCCTCCGTAGCCCCGACACCACTTGCGTCCACCGCTCCTCTTGAATCGCCTCATCCGTTGAGTCAAGAGGTGTACCGGCTGCCGACCACGTGGCCACCACACCACCCGACTCCTCCCGCATA
>JAYEIP010000187.1:0-9240 GCA_034660155.1 Actinomycetota bacterium
ACAGGTAGGTGCCACCCTTGCCAAGGGTAGACAAGTGGGGATCGAAGGCCTTGTCGATGAAGCGGTCGAGCGTGGCGCCCACGCCGTCATCGGGGTCACAATGCAATACACCCCCATCGGCACCAGAATGCTCATCACGATGTCGGGCACGGCGGTAACGCTTCAGGAAAAGGCGCGTTAGTCGTCTTCCGCCGAATCTGGCTTGGCCGAGGATCTAAGTTGTTCCACCTGATCGGTGCCGGTTTTGGAGAATCGACCGCTCGCCCACCCGGCAACACTGCGACGCGGCTGCTTGTTACTCGCGGCAGTGGCGGACGACTCTGAGGGTAGGTAGTCCTCGACGGTCATACGTGGCTTGTACTTCGTAGCTCGCCGACCGAGGAATACTCCGAGGACCAGCAGCAGAATCGCCAGACCGACTATCGCGTAGGCGCGACCGGTGATCCCGCCCACGGCAGAGGCTGAGTCACTGATGAGCGGCAGGCGGGCTTCGTCCGCCCCAACTGCATCGCTCAGATGAGCTGGGATTGTGTTGGGATCGTCGACAAAGAAGCGGGTTGCCGTGCACATATCATCAACGAAGGCTCGCCGCGACCACTGCGCGACCACCAGATAGGTGCGCCCGACAATGTGAATACGCGTGGTCCCATCGACAGCCGCTGCGTCGCCGCCCGTAAGCGTGACCACCTCGGCCAGATCGGGTCCCTTCCAGACTGCCTGCACCTTGGCTTCAGCGGTCGCCCCTGCGTCAGAGATCGAAGTCACCCGGGCGACGAAGACAGAGTCAGCGCGTTCGATCGCAGCCTCGAGTTGGAGCTCCTCATCGCAGCTCGCAGCCATCGAGGCAGATGGCACCATCGTCAGAATGACGAAGGTGCCGATAAGGGCCGGCAAAGGGTTTCGCATCTCTAGTCCATCGGCTGTAACCAGCCCGGGTGAAGGACAACTTATCTGCCGTCGCCGATGGTGATGCCTAGCCCGTTGACATCTCCAGGATGTCGTAGACGGTGTTTCGACGAGCGGGCACGCGGCCGATGGACCGAACAATCGACTCCAGATCGGACACCTCGAGTGACGTCCCGTGTGACGCCCCGGCAGCACGGGAGATTGTCTCATCCATCAGCGTGCCTCCCAGATCGTTGCAGCCTGCTTGAAGCAATCGGCTACCTGCGGCGAGTCCGAGCTTGACCCACGACGCCTGAATGTTGCCGACCAGGCCATCAAACGCGATTCGGGCTACCGAGTGCATCAGCAGCACCTCGTCCCAGGTGGGGCCGGGTCGTGCTCTACCGCGCAGGAAGATCGGCGCCCCCATGTGCACGAAAGGCAACGGAACGATCTCGGTGATTCCACCGGTCCGTCGCTGGATCGCCCGCAACACCTCAAAGTGATTTGCCCATGAAACCGGAGAATCAACATGACCGAACATGATTGTCGCCGTCGAGCGGAGGCCCACCTCGTGAGCCGTGATCATCACCTCGGCCCATTGCGACGTTCGGATCTTGTCCGCGCAGAGATGAAGCCGCACATCGTCATCGAGGATCTCCGCGGCGGTGCCCGGAAGTGTCCCCAGTCCGGCGTCACGCAACCGGCTCAGGTAGTCGCGGATTGACACCCCCAACGTCTCGGCACCCTGCCATACCTCGAGGGGGGTGAAGCCATGGATGTGGATGTCGGGCAGGTATTCCTTGATCGACTCGACCACATTGACGTAGAAGTCGCCGGTGAACTCGGGATGAATACCTCCCTGAAGACACACCTCAGTAGCTCCCCGATCCCAGGCTGCAACGGACCGCTCCACTACCTGCGGGATCGCCATCAGATAGGGCTCTCCACGCAGGTTCAACGAACGCGGGCCTTTGGAGAACGCACAGAAGCCACATTTGAAGGTGCACTGATTGGTGTAGTTGATGTTCCGGTTGACAACGTAGGTCACGACATCGCCGCTGACTCGCTGCCGGATCCGATCGGCGACCGCGGCGACCGCGTCGACCTCGTCACCACGGGCCCGGAATAGCCGTTCTACCTCGTCGCGGGTCGGCGGGGTGCCGTCGAGAGATCGCTGCAGAGTCGACCCGATCTCCGGCTCCAGGTCGGCCAGGTCCAGGTCATATGCGGATTCGGTCCAGGCTTCGTCCGCCCACTGTGCGGAGACGCGACGCACTGGTACCGGCGCCTCCATGTCCATCCCCGGCGCCCACTCGTAACGGGGCCGCACAGCACCGCTCCCATCGACCTGACCGAGGTATCCGGTAAACAATTCGCTGTCGAGTTCCGCCCTGGCTTGATCAACTGTGACCTCCGGCGGTAATGCTCCGCGCTCAATCAACTCGTGGCCGGGCAAAGCCAGTCGGAGCGCTCCAATGGCTTCGGTGTCCCATCCCCGTAACAGAAGATCGCTTGCACCGTTCTGCACCGCGCTGACTGCGTCGTCGGGGCTGTCGACGAATACGGACACCCGCGTATCGACACCGGGCAAATTGGCGAGACTCGCTGCCGCAGCCACCCTGCTCCTCCCGGTGCGAACAAACGCGGCGCGCGTCCTTGCAATCGAGTCGAGCACCCCGGCACGGTCGCCGGAATCGACAACCGTCACCCGCCACCCGGGAACACCCTGGTTGATGAGGGACTTCGCCTCCGCGGGTTCGATCACCCACGCCAGCGGCTCGGCTTCGTTGCTGCCGACCGCCACCGGAACCAGGCCACCCGCCAGTACAACGGCGCGTTGTTCGGCACTGAATCCGGGCATCTCGACCGCGGTGGTTCCCTCACGCCGGCGAGTTGCGGCCCACAGCTCATTGACGGCTTCCGCCGGCCGGAGCCGGAGGAACGTAATCGACGATCTCATCCTCTTGATTCCTCCATTTGAGGTGCGCGAGCGTAACCCTCGTCGTCGACTGCGGCACGCACCTTGGGTAGCAGCACAGAGTCAATCCACTCTTCGTTTATGTACTCCGGGTACACGGGTAGGCGCGGCATCAGCCGGAACCCCCGTTCCTCGGTGACCCGGGTCAGCTGCTCGAGATGCGGCCACGGCGCTTCCGGATTCACCCAATCGATGGTCAACGGAGAAACCCCGCCCCAGTCATTGATTCCGGCATCGAGATATACCGCAAAATCCTCGGTGAGGTTGGGTGGCACCTGGAGATTCATCTCGGGACCAAGAATCCAACGAGCGGCTGCAACCACGCTGGCGAAGTACTGGACAGTCGGCTCGGCGTCGCGTCGCATCCGAGTGTCGGCCTTTGCCCTGAAATTCTGGACAATGACTTCCTGGATGGACCCGTGCGCTCGCTGCAAATCGGCAAGAGCAAACAACGAATCAACGACCTCGGCCGGTGTCTCTCCGATACCGATCAGGACTCCTGAGGTAAAAGGAACCCGCTGCCGGCCGGAGGCTTCGATCGTCTCGACTCGCAAGACGGGGTCCTTGTCCGGACAATTGTGGTGAGGCATACCGGGCTCCATCAGCCGTGGCGATATGTTTTCGAGCATCAGCCCCATGGATGGATTTGATGGCCGCAGCGCGGCCTGGGCATCGTCATCCATTAGCCCGGGATTGGCGTGCGGGAACAATGTGGTCTCCTCGTTCACCCGCTCCGTAAGCATTCGGACGTAATCGAGTGTTGAGTCGACGCCGTGCCGGTTGAGGAACTCCTCGGCCTGGGGCCAGCGGTCTTCTGGCCGGTCACCCAGCGTAAACAATGCCTCGGTGCAGTTGTGTGCTTCACCGGCCCGGACAATCGCCATCACGTCTTCGGGTGTGAGGTACTCCCCGCCTGCGCCCGGTGGCTTGGCGAAGGTGCAATAGGTGCACACGTCGCGACATAGAGTCGTCAGCGGAACAAAGACCTTCCGCGAGTACGTGATGGTCCTGCCGCGGCCCGCGTCACGGAGCCGACGAGCTTCCTCGAACAGGGAGCCAACGTCACGTTGCCCAGTGATGAGATCAACGGCCAGGTCACGGTCGGGTCGAGGGAAAGCCATGGGCGATACGGTATCACCGGGATGTGCCCCAACGCGACGATGCTCTTCGAAGCTCAGTTGCCCAACTGTCCCCTCATGGCGGTCGTGCCCGACTATGCGGTCGTGGCTGCGGGCGCCGGTACCAGCGCTTCTCCATCGATTTCGTCGTAATCCGGAATCTCGTCTTCAAGGTTCCGCAGTCGGGGATACAGATAAGCGATCAACGTGAAGACCATGGATAGTCCTCCCAGGATGATGAACATTAATGCGATGCCCCTACCGGGGCCGGTACCGATGATGTTGCCAACGCTGTCGGCCAGAGCGCCATCTTCTTGGAGGAGTGGCTCGAAGACCCTGTCGGCGAGCGGTCCTGCCATGAGCATGGCCACCGGACCGGCAATCTGCGCGAGGACCCGACGCACCGCAAACACCCGGCCCTGGACATCCGGCTCAACCTTTGCCTGCCAGAGAGCAGTGCTTGAGCCGTTGGCGATCGGGATCACGAAGAACGCGATCAGGCCACCGACGACGATAGGAGTCAACGATGGCCGGATACCAAAGAGGATCAGCGCTATCCCCAGGATGATGTCGCCGCCGAGCACGCCATAGACACGTTTCTCTGGTCCACCCCACGCGGCCATTACGATGCTCCCCGCGATCATCCCGATGCCCGCCAGGCTGAACACATTGCCCATTGCAACCTCATCGGCAAAACCGAGTATGAGCGGGAAGATCAGGACTCCGACAAAACCGAAGACGAGGTTGACGCTGGAGAAGTAGGCCAGCAACGCCAGAAGTCCCTTGCGCTCCTTGATGTAAGTCCATCCGAAGCGAGCTTCGCCCAGTAGCGATCCTGCCGCGGCTGCCCCCACCTTTGAAGTCTCGACCTTGGGGAAGCGAAGGACAAGAAGTGATCCCACGGCGATCAGGAAACTCACCACGTCGATGAAGAGCACTGCCTCAAGGCCACCGAATACCAGCAGCGCTCCGGCAACCGCCGGGGCGATAACCTGACCGACGGCTTCTGCCATCTGCACCAACCCTGCGGCGCGGCCGTATTGGTCCTTGGAGACGAGCAGGGTCGTCGCCGCCTGATAGGCAGGCCATTGGAACGATTGAAATATGCCAGAGAATCCGAGGGCGAAGTACAGGTGCCAAATCTGCAGACTGTCGGTGAACAGCAGCAGCACGATCGCAAACGTGCCGATAGCCGCGCCGACATCAGACAGGATCATCGCCCAACGCCGGTCCCACCGGTCAACCAGGGCACCGGCAATCGGAGTGAAGAGGAGCTGCGGCAACTGCGATGCCAAGAGAACGAACGAAAGCTGGGTTGCCGAGCCGGTCTCCTGGTAGACCCAGATGGAGAGGGCGAAGCCGGTGAGATTGGTGCCTACCAATGAAACAAACTGGCCTACCCAGACGACCAGGAAAGTCCGCATCCCCTTCTTCTCATCGAACATGATTTTAGTCATCGGTAACCAATGGTCGAAGTTTCTCGTATATTTGACGAATCCCGATCGCATGTCAAGTAGCCGGCCACAAGACGCTCTCTCCCATTCGTTAAGCTCGCCTTCTATGCGCCGGCTCGCCCCCTCAATCGCCACCGTCATCAGCATCGCCGTCTTGGCGGCCTCGTGCGCCACCACCGGCAGCGATCCAACCGAAGCTCCGACCACGTCTGCGGCGCCGGTCGACACAACCGTTCCTGCTACTGCTGCACCGGCGACCTCGGCAGCACCGTTGTCCACTCCCCCGTGTCTCGCCGGTGACAGACCTTTCGCCACAAGTGGCATCATTTCCGCCTTTGGTGGATCCAACGGTGACGCCGCGCAGATCTCCGCCATCCGCGCCACAAGCCACGAGGGATGTGACCGGGTCGTCGTCGACCTGCTGACGGTAGACGGTGCTCCAGCCAGTTCATTGGGCCCCGTCGGCGTTGAGTACGACGAATCAGCCGGAATCGTTCGCATCAACCTGCCAAGGACGGTCACCAACACAGCGGTGGCAGACTCCCTATTCGACGGTGTCCTCGCCGAACGCGCCTTCGTGGTGCGGACCGTTGCCGGCCACCTGGCCGTCGACATTCACGTTGTCGCGGGTAGCAGCGTGGCGTTGCGGGCATTCGAAGTTAACGCTCCCGCCAGAGTCGTGGTGGACCTCGTGGCCGACGACGAAGCGACCCCGGTGACAGGAGCCACCGCCGGCGAAGGAGTGGTAGTCATCACTCCAACGCCCGGTCCGGCGACAACTCCCCTGGTTGTCTCGGGTTATGCCAGAACGTTCGAGGCGCACGTAGAAGCTCGGCTCCACGACACGTCCCAAGGTGAGCCGGTTGCCGAAGACACCACGACGGCAACGGACTGGACAGAAGCGTGGGGTGAGTTCACGATCACGCTCCCCGACGCACCCGCCCGGTCACTGGAACTATTCGTCGGATCCGAGTCGCCACGCGACGGGAGTCCACTCGGAGTGTGGATGACGGTGGATCTGACTAGCACCGAACCAGTTGAGCCTCCCGAGGCTTAGTGACGGCTACTCAGGCTGCCCAGCGGGGGTGAGGCCTTCGGGTGGATCGACGACCAAACGACCACCGGAGATGTCGACTGCAGTGACAATGGCAGCGACAAATGGGACCTCGAATGTTCCATTCGGGGCTTCAACCAAAAGACGGTCCTGTGCTGCACCCTCGACCACCCCGATGACGGTGCCCAGATCGGTGCCGGCGGAGTCAACTACCCCCAATCCGACAAGCTGATCGGGCCAGAACTCGTCGGCTTCGAGGTTACGACGTTCCGCGGGCGCAATCAGAAGCGACGTCCCGCGTAAGGCTTCTGCGGTATTGCGATCGACGACACCCTCGAAGCTCGTGAGCAGTCCGTCCGGGTGCGACTGCACCGACAGCACCGTCAGACAGGGATGCTTCTTATTGTCCGTCTCGAAGACCCGACCGACTACAAAGCGATCCGGGTCGTCCGTCGATGGATTGATCACAACCGCGCCCCTGATGCCGTGGGCGCGCCGAACATAACCAACCGGAATGGGGTCGGCCGGAAAGTCTCCGGGTTCAGTCGAGGAATTCAACCTGGACGTCAAGACCCTCTTCGTCACCAGCAGCCCGAGCTACGGATCGAATGGCCCGGGCCACCCGGCCACGACGTCCGATGACGCGTCCCATGTCCTTCTTAGCAGTGCGGACCTCGGCCACGACGGAGTCCTGACCGTCATTGAGGACCTCGACCTCAACGCTGGAAGCGTCGTCGACGATCTGCTTCGTCACGTACTGAACAACCTTATCGACTATCTCGCCCTGTTCCACTACTCGTCCTCTTTCTCGACGTCGGCTTCAGCAGCGGGTTCGGCGGCGACGGGCTCTTCGACCTCATCAGCCGCAGCTTCCGGCGCGAGCTCCTCGACCTTCGCTTCAACAGTCTCTTCAACCTGTGGCTCTTCGACCTGTGGCTCTTCAACCTGTGGCTCTTCAACCTGTGGCTCTTCAACCTGTGGCTCTTCAACCTGTGGCTCTACGGCCTTCGGCTCCACCGCTGGTGTGTCATCGATGGTGTGAATGTCACCCTTGTCAATGCGGAACCTTGTCCAGGCACCCGAGATTTCCAGCAGCTTCTGGGCACGTTCTGTGGGCTGGGCGCCCTTCTGAAGCCAGTCGAGTGCTCGCTCATTGTCGATTTCCACAAGTGACGGCTCCGCGCGAGGGTCGTAGCGACCGATCTGCTCGATATACGCTCCGTCTCGCGGCTTGCGCGAGTCGACAACAACCACTCGATAGGACGGTTGCTTCTTCTTGCCTACCCGCGTCAGGCGGATCTTGACCGGCATCTACTTCACCTCTTCTTGCTTCGACCTAATCCCGGCAAACTGAGTCCCGGTATCGGACTCTTTCCACCGGCAATCATCTTCATCATCTTCTGTGCTTCCGAGAACTGCTTTAGGACGCCGTTGACGTCCTGCGGCCGGGTTCCCGATCCGGCTGCTATTCGGCGCTTCCGACTCCCATTGATGGTCTTCGGGTTTCGACGCTCCGCCGGAGTCATCGACCTGATGATTGCTTCGACTCGATTCAGGTCTTTCTCATCGACCTCAACGTCACGAAGCGCCTGCCCGGCGCCGGGCAGCATACTAATCAAGTTCTGCAGCGGCCCCATCTTCCTTAGCTGCTGGAACTGCTCGAGGAAATCCTCGAGGTCGAAAGACGCCGTCCGCATCTTCTCGGCAGCGACGATCGCCTCTTCCTCGTTGTAGGCGATCTCCGCTTTCTCGATGAGGGTGAGGACATCCCCCATCCCGAGGATCCGAGATGCCATCCGCTCCGGGTAGAACACGTCGAGATCGTCGAGACCCTCACCGAGGCCGACAAACTTGATCGGGCAACCGGTGACTTCGCGAGCCGAGATCGCGGCACCACCACGGGCATCGCCATCGAGTTTGGTCATCACAAGCCCGGTCAGCTCGGCGTAGTCGAGGAACCCCTTAGCGACGTTGACAGCCTCCTGACCGGTCATGGCATCGACTACCAAAAGAATTTCGTCCGGCTCCGCCACCTTACGGACGGCTGCCAGCTCCTTCATCAACTCCTCATCGATCTGAAGCCGGCCGGCGGTATCGATGATCACGACGTTGTGACCTTCCAACCTGGCGTGTTTCAACGCAGCTTTGGCAAGCTTGGGAGCTTTCGCCTTTCGGTCGACGTACACCGGGACGCCCACCCTCTTGCCAAGTGTCTCGAGTTGATCGATTGCCGCAGGCCGCTGGAGATCGGCAGCGACGAGAAGAGGCCGTTTCCCTTTGCGTTTCAGGAGCTTGGCCAGCTTGGCAGCCGATGTGGTCTTACCCGAGCCCTGCAAGCCGGCCATAAGGATGACCAGCGGCGGAGCTGCCGGCCGCTTGAGGGGCGCTTCGTCCCCAAGCGTCGTGACGAGTTCCTCGTGGACGATCTTGATGACCTGCTGCCCGGGGGTGAGGCTCTTCGCAACATCTACGCCCATGGCTCGTTCTTTGACTCGCCCCAGGAACGATTTGACCACCGCCACATTTACGTCCGCTTCGAGCAATGCCAGCCGCACTTCGCGAAGCGCGCTGTCAATATCGCCCTCCGAAAGGCGCCCCTTGCCGCGCAACTTGGAGAACGCATCCCCAAACCGGTCACTAATAGTGTCAAACATGTGAGCGGGAGTGTAGGTCGCTTCTGCGAACCCAGGGTTCGGGTGCCCGGTATCCGGCAATCCCAGCCCACAGTTCAGGGACTAGACAGCGGTC
>JAYEIP010000188.1:0-9225 GCA_034660155.1 Actinomycetota bacterium
CTCACTCGGCAGACGCATGGGGACGGCCGCGCTGATTGTTTCGGCGGGCGTGCTGATCTCGCGAATCCTCGGGCAGTTACGCGAGGTGATCTTTGCTTCGCTACTCGGAGCAAACGCCTCAACCGACGAGTACGTTGCTGCTTTCGCTATCCCGGATTTCCTCAACTACCTGCTCGCCGGTGGTTTCCTATCCATTACGTTCATTCCGATCCTGTCGCGGTACCTCGCAGATGACGATGAGGCCGGCGGCTGGGAGGCACTCAGCGCCATAATCCGTCCTCTCGCCATAGGCATGGTGGGCTTGGTCGCCATCGGGTGGATTGCCGCCCCCCAAATCATCGAGCTGATCTTCCCCCGGTTTAGCCAGGAACAAGTCGCCAACACCATCTACTTCACGAGGATCATCTTGCCGGCACAGGTGTTCTTTGTGCTTGGGGCGCTGTTCAGCGCAGTCCAATACACCAAGGGTGTGTTCACGATTCCCACTCTGGCGCCAATCATTTACAACCTAGGGATCATCGCCGGCGGTGTCGGCTATGCACTCACCAACGATGAAGCCAGCCCGGAGGGATTTGTCTGGGGAGCCCTCATCGGCGCATTCATCGGAAATTTTGCCCTGCAGTGGTGGGGAGCCCATCGAGTCGGAATGCGATTGACAATGCGAATCCCGTGGCGCCACCCAGTATTGAAGGAGTACCTGCTCATCGCGTTCCCGCTGATGATCGGTCAATCAATTGTTGTGCTCGACGAAACGTTCATGCGAGTGTTCGGCCAGTTCGTAAGCGAAGGTGCGGCCACCGAACTCAACTACGCCCGGCGTACGATGCTGGTGCCCGTCGGTGTAGTAGCCCAGGCCGCCGGCGTTGCCGCCTACCCCTTCCTGGCTCGCCTGTTCGCTGAAGGCCGGATGTACGAGATGAAGAATACGGTCGACAAAACACTTCGCTATGTCCTGATTCTCTCCATGATGGCGACCGCGCTTGTGGCGGCAATGACGATCCCCATCGTCCGCTCTCTGTTCGAACGAGGCAAGTTCTCCGCTGAGAGCACGATCGGAACGGCGGAAGCCCTGTTCTTCTATGCCCTGGCCATCCCTGTGTGGGGAGGGTTGCAGATCCTGAATCGCGCCTTCTATGCCCGGCGTGAAATGTGGACCCCGGTTATCGTCGGCAGTGCCGCGACGGTCGCCGCCGTACCCCTCTATGTCATCCTCCAAAGCAGTTTCGGACTGCGCGGCATCGCGCTGGCGTCAACTCTGGCCCTGACGATCTACACGGGGATTCTCGCCGCCGTGTGGTATGACGATACGGATGGGTCACGCCGGATCCGGCGACTGGCGTCCGATGTGGGACGGGCCGTCCCACTCGCGGTGATTGGAGGGGGTGCCGCGTTTGGCGTGGTATATGGTCTCGAAGGACTGTTTGCCTTTGACGAGATGGCATCGCTGCCAAAGACGCTCGCATCCATCTTGATCGTGATCGTCGGAACCGTCGTTTTCGCCGCCGTTGCGCTGGGCCTCGGTTCTCTCCTCCACGATTGGTTGATGAAACCTCAGCGAGATTCCCAGCAACCACCGCCGGTCACCGATCACTCGACCGGCACCGAATCGGTCCCGGTCGAAGTCGACAGCACCTGATCTTCCGGTCCCAATCGGTACCCGGCAAGGACGGGTCGGGAATTCAGCATCGGACGGTGAACGGCCCTCAACTCATGGACCCGGATACAGCGCCCGGGATCTTCGTTTGTCCGGTTGACAAACTAAGACGGAGCCGGGTAGATTCTGCGCTGGGCAGACGGAGGGCACGTCATTCGAGGAACAGAAATCGCAGATGGCGCCGCTATGCGGGCCTACAACGCGAGTGTTGTTTTCAATCGGATCTGGTCGGCAGACACCACCAGTCGCGCCGCTATCTCTCGCGACACTGGTCTCTCCCGAACCACCGTTTCCGATATCGTGCAGGAGCTAATCGCAGATGGCTTTGTTGTCGAAGCAGGTTCCGGCGAGTCGCGCGGCGGCCGTCGCCCGATCGTCCTCGAGCTGGTTGCCGACGCTCGCTACCTCGCCGGCGTTGAGATCGGCGCCAGCCACATAGACGTGGTCGTGATGAATCTGCGCGGCAACGTGCGTGCCTCCGCCGGAGTCAAGCACCCGACACCACACGATGCGCAGGGCAGCCTCGACCACGTTGTCCGCCTGCTGGAGGAATGCCTCGCAGAGATCGGCGCCGACCGCAACGATGTTTTGGGTGTCGGCGTCGGAGTCAACTCGGCTCTCACGGGACCGAAGCTTCGCAAGGTCTCGCGAGCAATGCTCCCGGATTGGGAGGGAATCGACCTCGTCGGAGCCTTCGAGGACCGCCTGTCTCTTCCGGTACTCCTCGACAACGACGCCAACCTGGGTGCCCTCACCGAATACTGGTGGGGCGCAGGAGCCGGAAACGATCTCACTTACATCAAGCTGGGCGTAGGCATCGGCTCCGGGCACATCTTGCGTGGGGACATCTACCGAGGATTCAGCGGTTCCGCCGGCGAGCTGGGCCACACGTATGTCGGGGACGACGGATCTCGATGCCGCTGCGGACTGATTGGTTGTCTCGAAAGCAGCGTCGGGTCAAGCATCCTCGTCGACAAGTACCTCGAATCGACCGATGTGCCGCGCACTGTCGCCATTGAAGAAATGGTGACGGCGGCTCGCAACGGTGACGCTGCCGCAGCCGAGCTCGTCGCCGAAGCAGGCAAGAAAGTGGGACTGGCCATTGCTCAGCTGCTGGGTATCCTGAACCCGGCTTGTGTCGTGTTGAGCGGCCCGCTCACAGCGGCGGGCACCATATTCCTCGACCCGGTACGCGATGTTGCCACGCAACATGCATATTCATCATCGATGGAGGCAACGACCATCGTCATCAGTGAGTTCGAGAATCTCACGGTGGCAATGGGTGGCGCCACCCGAGTCCTCCAAAAAGCTCTCCGCCAGGGCTTCGACAACCGGGTCTCCCCGGCTGTGTCGCCTCTGAGCGAAATAAGTCTGACCGAGGCCCCAGGACGGGTCGCGGTTAGGTAAACCAAACGAAAGGGAACGTGCAATGAGGAGTAGGAAAGGGATCAGGTGGATTCTCCTGATCGCGGTGTTCGCCCTCGTGGCCGCAGCATGCGGCGGCGATGACGACACCACCACAACCGTCGCCGGTGGCGACGATGGCGGTGACACGCCCGTGACGGCTGAAGGCAGCATCACGGTGTTGTTGCCGGACAGCGCATCATCGGCCCGTTGGGAAACTGACGACCGGCGCTTCTTCGAAGAGGCCTTCACGGCAGCCGGTGTTGACTTCAACATCGTCAACGCCGAAGGCGACCCGACAACCCAGATCCAGCAGGCCGAAGCCGCCATCGCTGATGGCGCCAAGGTTCTCCTCATGGTGAACCTTGACTCCGGTTCAGGGGCGGCGATCATTGCACAGGCGCGTGCCGCCGATGTGGCGATCATCGACTACGACCGGTTGACCATCGAAGGCGACGGCGCTGATGTGTACGTCAGCTTCGACAATGAGCAGGTTGGCCGCACCATGGCCGAGGTCCTGGAGCCGGCGATCGATGCGCTCGGCCTCGCAAAGCCTGAGGTTGTGATGCTCAATGGTGGCCCCACCGACAACAACGCCACGTTGTTCCGGAACGGCTACAACGAGACCGTCGAACCACGGGTCGCCGCTGGCGAGTGGAATCTCGCTGCCGACCAGGCTGTCCCCGGTTGGGACAACCAGGAAGCGTTGACGATCTTCGAACAGATCCTCGTCGACACCAGCAACAATGTCGATGCGGTGTTCGCCGCTAACGACGGTTTGGCCAACTCGGTCATCGCCGCGTTGAAGAGCGCTGGCCTTGGCCAGATCCCGGTTTCGGGACAAGACGCCACCGTTGCCGGTATGCAGAACGTCCTGGCCGGCGACCAGACCATGAGTGTCTACAAGCCGATCAAGGCTGAAGCAGAGACAGCCGCCGCGGCTGCCATTGCATTGCTGAACGGCGAATCGCTCGACAGCCTCACCGGTGGGCTCACGCTCAACAACGGCACCAACGACATTCCGTTCATCGCACTGACCCCAATCGGTGTGACGGCGGACAACATTGCCGACACCGTCATCGCAGACGGCTTCCGCACCTGGGAAGAGATCTGCGTAGGCGACTTCGCACAGTTCTGCCCGAGTGACACCTCCGCGGAAGGCGCCGTCGAAGGCAGCATCGCGGTGTTGTTGCCGGACAGCGCATCATCGGCCCGTTGGGAAACTGACGACCGGCGCTTCTTCGAAGAGGCCTTCACGGCAGCCGGTGTTGACTTCAACATCGTCAACGCCGAAGGCGACCCGACAACCCAGATCCAGCAGGCCGAAGCCGCCATCGCTGATGGCGCCAAGGTTCTCCTCATGGTGAACCTTGACTCCGGTTCAGGGGCGGCGATCATTGCACAGGCGCGTGCCGCCGATGTGGCGATCATCGACTACGACCGGTTGACCATCGAAGGCGACGGCGCTGATGTGTACGTCAGCTTCGACAATGAGCAGGTTGGCCGCACCATGGCCGAGGTCCTGGAGCCGGCGATCGATGCGCTCGGCCTCGCAAAGCCTGAGGTTGTGATGCTCAATGGTGGCCCCACCGACAACAACGCCACGTTGTTCCGGAACGGCTACAACGAGACCGTCGAACCACGGGTCGCCGCTGGCGAGTGGAATCTCGCTGCCGACCAGGCTGTCCCCGGTTGGGACAACCAGGAAGCGTTGACGATCTTCGAACAGATCCTCGTCGACACCAGCAACAATGTCGATGCGGTGTTCGCCGCTAACGACGGTTTGGCCAACTCGGTCATCGCCGCGTTGAAGAGCGCTGGCCTTGGCCAGATCCCGGTTTCGGGACAAGACGCCACCGTTGCCGGTATGCAGAACGTCCTGGCCGGCGACCAGACCATGAGTGTCTACAAGCCGATCAAGGCTGAAGCAGAGACAGCCGCCGCGGCTGCCATTGCATTGCTGAACGGCGAATCGCTCGACAGCCTCACCGGTGGGCTCACGCTCAACAACGGCACCAACGACATTCCGTTCATCGCACTGACCCCAATCGGTGTGACGGCGGACAACATTGCCGACACCGTCATCGCAGACGGCTTCCGCACCTGGGAAGAGATCTGCGTAGGCGACTTCGAGCAATTCTGCCCGTAGGCCGTGACGAACAACTGAGATACGAAGGGGGGACGCTACCTAGTAGCGTCCCCCCTGTCCTTAGTGAGGAGTAGCCCCGCGATGACTGATCGTCCGATACTGGATTGCCGTGGAGTCTCGAAGAGATTCGGAGCGGTTCAAGCTCTGTACAACGTCAACTTCGAAGTCCGCGTCGGTGAGGTCATGGCTCTCGTCGGCGACAACGGCGCCGGCAAGTCGACACTCATCAAGGGAGTCGCAGGCATCTACCCATTCGATGAGGGTGAAATCCACTTTGATGGCGAATCGGTCAAAATCCACGGTCCACGCGACACCGCTGACCTGGGAATCGAGGTCGTTTACCAGGATCTAGCACTTGCCGATAATCTCGATGTTGTCGCCAATATGTTCCTCGGAAGAGAGGAAACTCAGCGAAGATTTATCCTCGATGAGGCTCACATGGAGAACTCCGCACGGGCGACTCTCGAGAGCCTGTCGGTTACGACAATCCGTTCCGTTCGGCAAACCGTTGCCGGGCTCTCTGGCGGCCAGCGCCAGGCAGTGGCCGTGGCCAAGGCCGTCATGTGGGACTCACGAGTTGTGATCCTTGACGAGCCAACCGCAGCCCTCGGTGTAGCTCAAACCAGACAGGTTCTCGATCTAGTTCGCCGAATGGCGGATCAAGGTCTGGCGGTCGTCATCATCTCTCACAACCTCCACGACATTTTTGAAGTGGCCGATCGCATCACCGTGCTCCGTCTCGGGCAGATGGTCGCAGTACTCGAAAAGGAAGCCACGACACAGCAAGAAGTGGTGCATGCAATCACAGCCGGCACCCTCGACACCGTACCCGGGATGGACGAGCTATGAGCGCAACAGGCCAGCAGGACCGGATCGAGCCCAAGGAAGGCTTCACCGCCGACGACACACCCCAGACCTTTGGTGCGTATGTAACCGCCTGGTTGGTTCGAGTCCGTTCCGGCGATCTGGGAGCCCTCCCTATGGTCATCGGGCTGATCATCATCGTCATCATCTTTGGGTCCCTCAATGAGACCTACCTGAAGGCGGTGAATCTGGTCAACCTCCTCCTCCAGCTATCCGGTCTGACCCTCATTTCCATCGGCGTGGTATTCGTGCTCCTCATTGCCGAGATCGACCTTTCGGTTGCGTTCGTGAGCGCGGTCGGTGGTGTAACCGCGGCGCTGCTCCTAAGACCAGACGATCCGGGGTTCTCCTGGCCCGTGGCCATCGGCATCGCACTTTTGGTCACTACGGCCATCGGGTTCATCCAAGGTCAAATAATCACTAGAGCCGGGGTGCCATCCTTCGTGGTCACCCTTGCCGGCCTGCTTGCCTGGTCGGGTGTCGTCCTGATTCTGACGACACAGGCAACGACCTCGGGCACAATCATTATCCAGAACGATTTCGTTGTTGGACTGGCGAACAACTTCTTGTCTGACTTCTGGGGCTGGGTCTTGGCGGTCCTCATTATCGGGGGCTACACCGGCACCGAGTTACTCAAGATTCGGTCGAGACGTAAGCGCAGGCTCCCCAACAAACCCATATCAGTTGTCGTCACACAGATTGGTGCCCTCACGGTCCTGATCGTCGGTGTTGTCGGTTACGCCAACTCGGATCGCGGCTTGCCCATGGCCATCCTCGTCGTTCTGGTGTTTCTGACCTTCTGGACATTCATCGCGTCTCGAACCCGGTTCGGCCGCCACGTCTACGCCGTGGGCGGTAACCCCGAGGCAGCACGGCGCGCCGGCATCGACGTTGCCCGGGTACGCGTCGCTGTGTTCATGATCTCCGGTTTCATGGCCGGTGTGGGCGGGATCGTGCTGGCGTCACGTCTTCGCTCCGTTGCAACCAACACCGGAGGCGGCAACTTGCTGCTCAACGCAATCGCGGCAGCCGTTATCGGCGGCACCAGCCTCTTCGGCGGTAGCGGACGTGTTGCCAGTGCCCTGCTTGGTGCCCTCGTGATTACGAGCGTTGACAACGGGATGGGCTTGCTCGGCGTGAACTCCGGGGTCAAGTTCGTCGTAACCGGCCTCGTCTTGCTCGCCGCAGTCCTCGTTGACTCCCTCTCCAAGCGGGGACGAGCGTCCTCTGGCGTGGCCTAACGGTCGACGGGCAGTCCGCTTGGTACCGACTCGGGCACGAGGTGCCCGAGATCGGTTGCGGCCGGGTCGGTGAGGCTGTTTAGAAAGGCTATGAGGTCGGCTATCTGATCGTCGCTCAAAGCCGGCACCGCATCGAGCTCCGGGCTGATACTGGCAACGATCGGATCAAGGTGCCGTTGCCTGTCCAACACCAGCAGCCCGGGTCCTACGGTCTGGGTGACGTCGTACTCGAGGAGCCTTTCCGCGGGATCGATGTGATGGCGGATGACGTTCTCCAGAGTCGTATAGGCCCCGTCATGTGTCCACGGCCCGGTGATCGTGACATTGTGCAACGACGGGGTGCGGAAGGTGTATCGATCCTCGATGCGACCCGTTTCCCTCCCCCGGCCAAAGTCCTCCGGGCCCTCTTCGTCCTTGCCCGGCCCCACCTGGGGGACTCCCAGGGAATGTGTCTGCTGGTCGGTTAGCAAGACCCCGCTGTGACAGGTCGAGCACCCGGCCTCGCCAAGAAACAGCACCGCCCCCGCGATAGCCGCTTCGCTGAGTGCTTCGTCGTCGCCGGCGAGGTAGGCGCTCCACGGTGAGTCGGGAAAGGCAAACGCCGTTGCCTCGTACGCACCTATTGCATTGGCGACGTGCTCGATACCAAGGTCGGTGGAAGGCACTTCCGGAAAGGCCGCGGCAAATAGCTCGTCATACGCGGGGATTGCCTGCAAACGGGCCACAATGGCGTCCCAAACCGACAGAAAATCGTCGTCGGGAAAGCCGGCCAATTCGTTGCGGCGACCCGCGACGTCAACGTCCTCGGCGTTGCCCCGCATTTCCCCGTGAGACTCCACAGGGAACAGCGCCTGGGCAGCGAGCACGCTGTCGAGTCCCGCTGGAGTGTCGTCGCCTGCAGGGGTCACAAACCCCTCTTCTGGAGTCCCCGACACTCGCGAATCCCAGAACATCGTTGTCCATTCCGACGCCCCGCGATTGAACAAGTCATTAGCGTTGCGGGGGATCACTCCGCCCTCCCCCGGAATCCTCTCTGGACCGAGGCCAACGCCGTTCTGCCCGATGGAAAGTGACAGACCGTCGCCGGAGGCGAACAGTGGATGATGGCAAGTGGCGCAAGACATGTTTCGATTGCCGCTCAGTTCGCGATCGAAGAACAACGCCTCACCGAGTTCGACCAGGGCAGCGTCAGCGGCCACCTCGACCTGAAGCGGTTCGAGACCTTGCGCCTGAACCACTTCGCGAAGATCGACTGCGCCCTGAGAACCACAAGAAGTGAGCAAAAGGGCCCCTGCGCCGAGCAACGCAGCTAGTGCCCGCGCCCTCACTTGTCGTCTCCCGGGTCGACGCCGACGAAATGATTTGCATCCACCGAGCCCAGATCGGTAACGGAACCATCAGGCCAGGTCACGGTGATTACAGCCGATGCTGCGCTGCCGAGACCAAAGTGGATCCGAGGATCTTCCGACGACAGCCAACTGCTCCCAGCATGCACCTCCCGTGCCAGCATCGTGCCATCGGGGAGGGCCGCGGTGACGACTGCTCCCGGCCGCATTCCTCCAAGGTCAACCGTGACAAAGTTACCCGGACCACCCCGGTTCTCGAGGAGCATTAGGGGGCCGCCGAGTGTTACCAAGACGACATCGAGATCGCCATCGTTGTCGTAGTCGGCGGCGGCGCTCCCCCTGCCATTGAGTGAGCCCAATGCATCGATGCCGGCCCCATCTGTGGGGAGGCTGAAGACACCCGGCCTGCCTTGCGCGGTCTCGTTCACCACGAGTTGGAGGGGCTCACCATCGGTGGCCAGGTCGGTAACCGGAACGTGACCGTGGACGAGGAACAGATCAAGATCGGTGTCGTTGTCAAAGTCGGCCCACGAGGTACCCCACCCGGTGAGCGTGGTACCCAGATCC
>JAYEIP010000189.1:0-9203 GCA_034660155.1 Actinomycetota bacterium
CGAGACTCAAGTCGTTGACTGCGGTCGTGTCGCCAAAACGTCTGGTGACGTGGGTTAGCTCAATTGCGGTGGGCATAGGCTGGCTTATCGGCCGTGTTGAGCTGTAACTGAATCGGTCACGTGGTTCAGGAGGGGATCAGAAACACCCCAGTGAGGGGTGGAACCGTGATGGTGATCGAATTGTCAAAGCCGTGAGTGGGAATCGGGTCCGTCGTCAGTGGACCCTGATTGAGGATTCCGCTCCCACCGTAACTCAGGTCGTCCCCGTTCAGTACCTCGGTCCAGTGCCCGGCCACGGGTACGCCGAGGCGGTAGTCGTGGCGCACCACCGGAGTGAAATTAGCCACAAAGAGCAGCGGCGCGCCGCTGCCGTCTAGTCGCAGGAACCCGTAGACGCTGTTCGCCGCGTCGTCACCGACAACCCAACGGAACCCCTCCGGATCGTTATCGTGTTCATAGAGCGAAGGGTTGCTGCGTAACAGATCGTTCAGGTCGGTGATCCAAGTCTTGATCCCGGCGTGATCCGGTTGAGTGATGATCGGCCAGGCGAGTTCTTCCTCATGATTCCACTCCGAGGGAACACCGAACTCGTTTCCCATGAACAACAGTTTCTTGCCGGGTTGAGCCCATTGATAGGCATAGAGCAGACGGAGTCCGGCGAACTGCTGCCAGCGATCACCGGGTTGCTTGGCGAGCATGGATCCCTTGCCGTGGACCACCTCGTCGTGGGAGAGCGGGAGGGTGAAGTTTTCATTGAAGGCGTAGACCATCCTGAAACTGAGCTCGGAGTGGTGAAAAGTGCGGTGTACCGGTTCTCTGCTGACGTACGCGAGCGTGTCGTTCATCCAGCCCATGTCCCACTTCTGACCAAATCCAAGACCCCCGGCATAGGTCGGGTGGGTCACCATCGGGAAAGCGGTTGACTCCTCGGCGTACATCTGAATGTCGGGATACCGGGCGTAGGCAGCCTGGTTGATGAGCTTGAGCAGCGATATCGCCCCCAGGTTTTCGCGCCCTCCGAACTCGTTGGGGATCCATTCGCCCTCTTTGCGTGAGTAGTCGCGGTAGAGCATTGAGGCGACGGCATCGACCCGGATCCCGTCAGCGTGGTATCGATCGAGCCAGAACAGCGCGCTGGAGAGGAGGAAGCTGCGGACCTCAAACCGGTCGTAATTGAAAATGAGGCTGTCCCAGTCGGGGTGATAGCCGAGCTGGGGGTCGGAATGTTCGTACAGGTGAGTGCCGTCGAAGGACGCGAGCCCGTGGGCATCGGCAGGAAAGTGTGATGGCACCCAATCGAGGATGACGCCGATCCCGCTCTGGTGGAGGTGGTCGATGAGGTACATGAGGTCTTGTGGTGTGCCGTAGCGGGCGGTCGCGGCGTAATACCCGGTTGTTTGATAGCCCCACGAACCGTAGAAGGGATGCTCCATCACCGGGAGCAACTCGACATGGGTGAACCCCAGCTCTCTGACGTAGTCGACGAGCTGATGAGCGAGCGCTCGATAGCCGCCCGGTTCGTAGCGCCAGGAACCGAGGTGGACTTCGTAGATCGAGATAGGGGCGTCCAAGGCGTTGTGTCGGGCGCGGCTGCGCATCCACTTCTCGTCCTGCCACTGATAGCCGAGGTCCCAGATGATTGATCCGGTCTCCGATGGTTCCTGGGCTCTGAAAGCGAACGGATCGGCTTTGTCCATCGGGGCACCGCTACCGGCCGGCACGATCCGGTACTTGTAGACCTCGCCGGCCCCGACCCCGGGAATACGGCCGGACCAGATACCCGACGAGTCCGGGTTGAGTGCCCAGCCGTCGGCCCAATTGTTGAAGTCGCCGATGACTTCCACGCGGGACGCCGCGGGTGCCCACACGCGGAAAACAGTCCCGTCGCCATCAAGGTGCGCGCCGAGCACCTCGTACAGAGACGCGTGGGTACCACCGTTGAACGACCAACGATCATCGTTCGTAAGGGGTCGAGCTTTGTGTGCCATTGCCGCAACCTACCTCGTTGTTGGTCAGGCCGGAAGTTCGGAAGAGGAGGAATACTTTGGCCGGAGGCCTCGACAGGTGTGGCAATATGTGTGTATGTACACGCGTGGTTCATCACCGAAGGTGCTGGCGATGGTTCTGGCTGGTGGCCAAGGCAGCCGGCTAATGCCCTTGACAACGGTCCGAGCTAAGCCTGCGGTTCCTTACGGCGGCCAATATCGCCTGATCGACTTTGCTCTGTCCAATCTGGCGAACGGCGGCTATCGCAAGATCGTCGTGTTGACTCAGTACAAGAGTCACAGTCTCGACGTGCATCTTTCAACCACTTGGCGAATGTCGACTTTCCTCGGCAACTACGTGACATCGATCCCGGCCCAGATGCGGCGCGGGCCGCAATGGTTCGCCGGTTCTGCGGATGCCGTCTTCCAGAACATGAATCTGATCGATGACGAGCACCCCGACTACATCTTTGTATTTGGTGCGGATCATATTTACCGGATGGACCCTCGTCAGATGTTGGCGGACCACATTGAAAGTGGAGCCGGAGTTACGGTTGCCGGGATCCGTGTCCCTATCGCCGACGCCAGCGAATTCGGTGTGATCGAGCGCAGTGGGAATTCATCGATGATCGATGCGTTTCTGGAGAAGCCCGAGAACCCCAAGGGTCTATCCGACAATCCGAAGCAGGTGCTTGCCTCAATGGGCAACTACATCTTCAGCACTGATGTGCTGGTCGATGTGCTCAACGCCGATGCCGAGGACGAGAAGTCAGGTCGTGACATCGGTGGCGATCTTATCCCTGCCCTGGTCGCGTCGGGACAGGCACACGTCTACGATTTCACCACCAACGTCGTTCCGGGGGAGACGCCCCGTGATCGTCACTACTGGCGAGACGTTGGAACCCTCGATTCGTACTACGAGGCGAACATGGACCTGGTAGCTCCGCACCCGGTGTTCAACCTCTACAACGATGAATGGCGTGTCTTCACGTCCTTCCGGACGTTACCTCCTGCCAAGATCGTTGCCCACGGCGAATACGGCTCTGGCGATATCGCCAACTCGATGCTCGCCCCCGGTTGCATCGTCACCGGCGCTGCGGTCCACGATTCGGTGTTGTCCCCCAACGTTCGGATCGAGCCGGGGGCCGTTGTCGAGGGCTCCATCTTGTTCGACGATGTGCACGTCGCGGCGAATGCCGTGGTCCGCAACGCCATTGTCGACAAACACGTGGTGATCCCACGCGGTCGTCAGATCGGCATGGACGCCGAGCGTGATGCCGAAGAATTCGTCATCTCCCCCGGCGGCATCATCGCCGTCGGCAAGGGCCATAAGGTTAAGTACGCGTAGCGGGCCCGCGGAGAAGGAGAGATCACCTCCTGGAGCTGGGTCGTACTTAAGTACTACGTTCTACGAGTCAGAAGACCTCAGAAACGATGGTCTCGGAATGCGTAGTACGTGATACGTAGTACGGCTTGAGACAAGAGCAAAGCCACCGTTCACAACCTCTATCCGCGGCTTCGGCTAGCCGTGGGCGAGCATCTCCTGATAGAGGTCGATGTGGTGGCGGGCGGGTTCGAGCCACGACCAGTCGGTTTCCATCCCGCGTTTTTGGATGGCTTGCCTGCGCTGCTTGTGTCGCCATCCCCGCACCGCCCGGTGTAGCGCGTCCACCGCACCCGCCGGGTCAACGGCCGTCGCCAGGAACCCGGTACCGTTCTTGCGGTCGGCGTCTGAGTCGATCACGGTGTCGTGCAGACCGCCAACATCGGTCACCACCGGGATGGTCCCGTACGCCATAGCCTGCATCTGTGCGAGCCCGCACGGCTCGAATCTGCTCGGCATCAGCAATAGATCTGATCCTGCAAAGATCGAGTGGGCCAGTTTCTGGTTGTAGCCATCTTCGAAGAAGACATTGTTCGGCCAGGTTGTGGCGGCCCAACGGGCCCAGTCGGCTAAGCGTTGCTCGCCAGAGCCGAGCAACACCAGCTTGTAGGGGAGCCTCTCGGCGAAGCGAACGGCTTCAAGGGCCAGATCAATCCCTTTCTGCTCGACCAGGCGTGTCACCATCCCGACCAGAGGAGTTCGATCATCGTCCCATCCGGCCGTGGCGATGAGCTCAGCACGGCACACGTCTTTTCCGGTTAGGTCATCCTTGGTGTAGTTGGTCGCTACGGCATCGTCGACAGCCGGATCCCAGATCGAAGTGTCAATCCCGTTGCGGATTCCGACCAGGCTATCGCCCAGGGCCAATAGCTCAGCGTCAAGCCCCATCCCCGATTCAGGACGCCGAATTTCGTCTGCGTAGGTCGGGCTCACCGCGATCACCCGGTCGGCGACCTGGATCGCGCCGGCGAGAGGATTGACTACCCCGTGACGTTCAAATGCGGAGAAGTTATAGGGAATCCGCGCCAGCCATTCAGCCCCTGCCCACCCCTGGTAACCAAGGGTGTGGACCGTGAAGGCAGTCGGCGGGCGTTTCCTCATGAACGCCAGAGCCGCCGCCGTGTGCCAATCGTTGAGGTGCACGACATCGGGCTCGCTGGTCGCGACGAGGTTGGCGACTGCCGCAGAGAACGCAAAGAACCTGGCGTCGTTGTCGGCCCAACCCTCGCCAGATTGGTCGATATATGGGTGGGGTCGGGCGATCCCGGGGACATTGATCAGCGTGACATCACCTACCCCCGGCACCCGGCCCCGCCTGGCGCTGGCGGGTCGCGCCCAATCCGGGACCGAGACTTCGCGCGGTCGTTCGTCGGCGAGCCCGATAGCGGAGTAGTCGGGGAGGACAACGTCGACGGTGATGCCGGCCGCACGCAAAGCTGCGACGAGGCCGCCCGCAGCCTCGCCAAGTCCGCCGGCGCGGGCCAGGGGGGTCAACTCAGCGGTGGCAAACAGAACCCTCATCAGAGGTGATTGTCCATCTGCTGGAGAAGCACGACCGACCATCCTTCCACCGGCCACGAATCGGCTGCACCGATGAGGTCCGTACAGGTCATCTCTCGTGAAGTGTCAAGTACGACTTGCCACTCGAAGCCCGCGAGATCCTCGGATATATCAAAGGTTACCGGTTCGGTGTGGGCATTGAAGAGTATGAGGAAACTATCGTCTTCGACCTTCTCGCCCCGGGGCCCGGGTGCCGATAGGGATTTGCCGTTCAAGAACACGGCGAGCGAGCGGGCGTAACCACGATTCCAATCATCGTCCGTCATCGGTGTTCCGTCCGTGTCATACCAGCCGATGTCACGCACCCCGACGCCATATACCTGCCGCCCTTCAAACCAGCGACGCCTCCGGAAGACAGGATGGTTATTGCGAATGCCGATCAACCGCTTAGTGAATGCCAGCAGGAAGAGATCAGGTCGCTCCCAGTCGTACCAGGACGTCTCGTTGTCCTGGCAATAGGCGTTGTTGTTGCCACCCTGGGTTCTGCCGAGTTCATCACCGCCCAACACCATCGGCACTCCCTGCGAAAGCAACAACGTCATGAGAATCGAGCGCTGCCGGCGTTTGCGAAGCTCGAGCACGTCGCGATCTTTCGTCGGGCCTTCGGCGCCGGAATTCCATGACCGGTTGTGTGATTCGCCGTCGCGGTTCTCCTCACCGTTGGCTTCGTTGTGCTTGTCGTTGTAGGAGACAAGGTCGGCCAAAGAGAACCCGTCGTGTGCGGTCACGAAGTTGATGCTGGCGTGAGGGCGGCGGCCGGAGAATCCGTACAGGTCGGAGGAGCCGGTTAGCCGGGAAGCGAAGTTCGCCAGTGCCCAGTCGGTGCCGCGCCAATAATCACGGACACCGTCGCGGTATTTGGCGTTCCATTCAGACCACAAGGGAGGGAAGTTGCCGACCTGGTAGCCACCATCGCCAACGTCCCAGGGCTCGGCGATCAGCTTCACCTGGCTCACGACCGGGTCCTGATGGATCAAGTCGAAGAATGACGACAGTTTGTCTACGGCGTGTAGCTCGCGGGCAAGCGCCGAGGCGAGGTCGAACCTAAAACCATCGACGTGCATCTCGGTAACCCAGTACCGGAGGCTATCCATAATCAGTTGGAGCACGGCCGGATGGCGTACATTCAAGCTATTGCCGGTGCCTGTGTAATCGATGTAGTGGCGACGGTTGTGGGGATCGATGCGGTAATAGGTCTGATTGTCAATGCCCCGGAAGGAAAGGGTCGGACCCAACAGGCTGCCTTCGCCCGTGTGGTTGTACACCACATCGAGGATGACCTCGATCCCGGCGGCATGCAACGCCTTGACCATTTGTTTGAACTCGGTCACCTGCTGGCCCCGGTCGCCCGCAGCGGAGTAGGCCCCGTGGGGAGCCAGGAAGCCAATAGAGCTGTAGCCCCAATAGTTGGTCAAACCACGTTCAACCAGGGCATGCTCGGACACGAAATGGTGGACGGGTAGTAACTCGACCGCCGAAATACCTAGTTCAACAAGGTGAGTGACAACCGGTTCGCTTGCCATGCCGGCATAGGTCCCGCGTAGTCTCCTAGGGACATCAGGGTGGCGCTTTGAGATCCCCCGCACATGTGTCTCATAGATCACCGACCGGTATAGCGGTGTCCCCGGTGGCTTGTCATCGCCCCAGTCGAAGTCCGTGTCGACCACGATGGAGCGCGGCATGCTGGGAGCGCTGTCGATCTCATTGATCCGGTCGGGGTGACTGGGCTGGTGAGCAAACAAGGTGTCGGACCACTCGATGTCTCCCTCGATGGCCTTGCTGTAGGGGTCGAGCACGAGCTTGGCCGGGTTGAAGACGAGACCATCCCATGGCGCCCAGGGACCGTGAACACGGAATCCGTAACGCTGACCGGGTCCGATCCCTGGTAGATACCCGTGGTGAGTGAAGGCTGTTATCTCCTCCAGCCGGAGACGATTCTCGTTGTTGTCTTCGTCGAAGAGGCACAATTCAACCCGCTCGGCGTTTTCGGCGTAGATCGCAAAATTGGTTCCTGTCCCGTCGTAGGTTGCCCCTAGGGGATACGCTTCTCCGGGCCAGAGCTGGGCACTCAAGCGCGCTGCGCTACCTGATACATACGCTCGCCATACTCGCTCACCATGCGGGCGGCAGTGACAAACGGACCGAGAGTTTTCCAGTTGTGGCGCACCTTGGTGAGCCACTCGGCCGATGGTCCGGCACCGTCATCGCCGTAGAAGAGGGGTGCGATCTGGCTACCGAGCACGTCGTATAGTTGTGAAGCCTCTTCCCAGTCGCGGTGGCCCGGGTCCTCGGATGCGGACGAGGGGATTGCCCATCCGTTCTCACCGTCGAAGCACTCATCCCACCAACCGTCGAGGATCGAGAAGTTGAGGCCGCCGTTGAGAGCTGCCTTCTCCCCGCTGGTCCCGCACGCTTCCCGGGGTCGTATCGGGTTGTTGAGCCAAACATCGGTGCCGGCGTACATGGCGCGGGCCACCGCCATGTTGTATCCGGGGATGAACACAAACCGGCCCCGCGACGCCGGATCGGTGGCGAATTTCACTACATGGCGGAGGACGGTCTTTCCCGGCTCATCGGCAGGGTGAGACTTCCCGGCGAAGACGAACTGGATAGGCAAGTCGGAGCTGCTGAGCAGCTCAATCACACGGTCGATATCTGCGAGGATCAGATCCGCTCTCTTGTAGGTAGCAAAACGGCGTGCAAACCCGATAGTGAGAATGTCCGGGTCCAATGAGGTGGTTCCACCAATCTGGCGGTTCACCATGTCGATCATCTGTTGTCGGCCGTTGCGGAAGATCTTTCGCAGGTCGTCATCATCGATCTTGTCCACCTTCGCCCAGGTGTCCGCCCCACCCTGGTGCCAATCCTGGCCAAGCTTGTCATCGAACACTTTCTGTAGTTCGGGCTCGACCCACGTGCGGGCATGGACACCATTGGTGACCGAAGTGATCTCGGGTCCGCCCGGCACGTCCTGGAACATCACCCGGCTCACCTCACCATGTAGCCGTGAAACACCGTTGGCGCGCCCGGAGATTCGAAGACAGAACGCCGCCATATTGAAGTGATCGTCATGCCCCGGAAGAACCCCGAGCTTCATCAACTCCTCCATGTCGACGCCGTAGCGGTCAGCCCATACGCCGAGGTATTTTCGCATCAGATCGGGAGCGAACCGATCGATTCCTGCCGGCACCGGAGTGTGGGTCGTGAAAACGATGCGACTTCGGATGGCGGCGACGGCTTCATCGAGGGTGAGCCCCTTTGCCACCTCTTCGGCGAGTAGCTCAAGCGCGAGGAAACCGGCGTGGCCCTCGTTGAGGTGGAATTTGGCTGGTTCGAAGCCGAGTTGTCGGATGGCGCGCACGCCGCCGACTCCCATAAGCAGTTCTTGTCGCATGCGGTGCTCACGATCGCCGGCGTACAAGCGATCGGAGACCCGTCTGCCCCACTCGTGATTGATTTCGAGATCAGTGTCTAGCAAGTACAGCTGCGTTGATCCAACTTCTGCTCTCCAGACGCGTGCTGTCACGAGGTGTTCCGCGAGTTGCAGCTCGACCCGGGCAGGCGTCGCGGTTAGGGCTAGGAATCGTGGGTTGTTGGTGACGTAGCGTTCCCGCTGCTCGCCGTCTTCGAGAGCCTGTTGGAAGAAGCCATCCCGGTAAAACAGGCCGACCGCAACCAGCGGCATGCGCAGGTCGCTGGCGGCTTTGAGGTGGTCGCCGGCGAGGACGCCGAGGCCGCCCGAGTATTGGGGGAGCATCTCCGAGACGCCGAACTCTGGCGAGAAGTAGGCGACGGTCGAATCGCCGTTTGTCGGCACGGGCGTCGGGATGCGACTGTATGCCTGCCGGGCAAGTTTGGAGAACTCGCTGTCGTCGACAAGACCCGCCCACTCCTCCTCACTAAGGAGCTTGATACGTTCTGCCGGATGCAAAGCGGCGTCGCCATTCATAGAGGGCATCCGCTCGAACAAGTCGCGAGCGCCGATATCCCAGGTCCATGAGTAGTTACCTGCGATCTGGAGCAAGGTGCTCTCTAGTTCGTAACGAGACGTTGTTTCTTGCACAGTCGGTTCCTTGAAAGCGCTTTCGGGAGAGGGAATACTATCGCAGCAGTTCTAGAGGTTACCTGGGGACCTGTCGGCCTGGGTTGGGCAACTACCAGGTACTAGGTACTAGGTACTAGGAAGACGCGCGGATAGGTGAAGGGTCCACTGGTCGTGGTGTTGCCCCGACGATGATGTCGGGTGCACGCAACAAACCAACGACCAGTGGAGG
>JAYEIP010000190.1:0-1803 GCA_034660155.1 Actinomycetota bacterium
GTGGTAGAGGAAGAGGTGATCTGGCGCACAAGCGCGTTGGGCTGCATCAAGCCTGCTGAGGAGTTCCCAGAAGCGGCGACCGTTCACGTCCCCGGCTGGCGAGCTCTTCTCGAGTACGACGGAAACCTGTACTGGTACCACGCAGAGACGCAACCTCCGTGGAACGATGTGTTCCTGTGCGAGGTACCGAACCCAGATGACCCGTACCAGGTAGTGGCGGCAATAGCACCATCGACCAGCACCGTCAGACTCTGAGAAGCCGCACGCCGAGGTGCCGATCCAGAGCACTGTATGTGTCCCGTGAAGTGGTGGAAATTGGGTTAGGTCCTTCGGTTTGAGGGGTCACCGTGTGACTCTCAGCGAGTTCAACCACGAGCTCGAAGGAGAGACCACACGATGACCCGCCATGATGATGCCTCAACGTTTGGGGATGTGCTTGCACGTTCGGGTGATGCTGGCACGAAAGAGCTGTTCCGCGCCCTGTTGGAACAGGCACTCCAGGACCTGATCGACGCCGAGGTGACTGCCAAGATCGGTGCTAGCCGGCATGAACGGACCGATTCGCGGTCGAACTATCGCAACGGGGGCCGTGACCGGGATCTGTCAACACCTGCAGGTGATGTGGAGTTGCGTATCCCGAAACTTCGGGCCGGGTCGTTCTTCCCGTCGCTGCTCGAACCCCGCCGCCGGGTCGACAAGGCGTTGTGGGCGGTGATCATGACCGCCTATGTCACCGGCACGTCGACGAGGAAGGTCGATGATCTGGTCAAAGCGTTGGGTTGCGACACCGGCGTCTCGAAATCGACGGTGTCCCGTATCTGCCGGGAGATCGATGAACACGTCGAAGTGTTCCGTACCCGCCGCCTCGATCACCTCGAGTTCCCGTATGTGTATGTGGACGCCACCTACGTCAAGGCTCGTGTTGATCACCACGTCGTGTCACGTGCCGTGGTGATCGCAACCGGTGTCGCAACCGACGGGAACCGGGAAGTCCTCGGCCTCGACGTTGGCGATTCAGAGGACGAAGTGTTCTGGACCCAGTTCCTCAGATCGCTCAAAGACCGGGGCCTTGACGGTGTGAAACTCGTCATCTCCGACGCCCACCCCGGCTTGAAGGCCGCCATCGAGCGTGTGTTCCAAGCCACGGGGTGGCAACGATGCAAAGTGCATCTGCTGCGCAACCTGATGGCTCACATCCCCAAGAGCCACAAACAGATGATCGGAGCGACCGTGCGAACCATCTTCGTCCAACCCGACGCCGAATCCACCCGCATCCAACTCCGGCAAGTCGCCGGAATGCTCGAAACGCGGTATCCGAAAGCAGCAGTGCTCCTTTCCGACGCTGAACACAACGTCACCGCCTACGCCGAGTTCCCACAACAGCACTGGTCCAAGATCGCGTCGACGAACCCGCTCGAACGGGTCAACAAAGAGATCAAACGCCGTTCCAAGGTCGTCGGGATCTTCCCCAACGACGAATCCGTCATCAGACTCGTCGGAGCCGTCCTCGCTGAAACCCATGACGAATGGCAGACCGCCGAGAAGCGCTACCTATCAGAAGGATCCATGAACCAGATCGGACGACCACCCAAGGAGGTCATCGCTCCCTACACGCCCGAACTCCCCGCGGCCTAGCATGACAAACAACCGCTGAGAGGCACAACCTCATTTACACCACTCAACGGGACGCTGCCTATTCGGCCTCGACCTTGCTACCAATGGCGGGTCCACTTCCTGCCTCCCGGCTCGCAACCTCTCGGTTGGGACGGCCAATCAAGCTGACCTTCGGCCCCCGCGGAGAAG
>JAYEIP010000191.1:0-9127 GCA_034660155.1 Actinomycetota bacterium
TGGCGATCCTGTCGGGTATCTCGTTAGGAATCGGGAACGCGTTCACCGCAGGAATCGACAGGTATTCGGCGAAGGCGCCCGGTCTGTGGACGCCGACGCCGACCGTGTTTCGACAGAACCGGCGGCGGCCCGCTCGACAGTTGCGGCAGTGCCCGCAGGTGACGTGGCCCTCGCCGGAGACCCGTTGGCCGACCGCGAGACCGCGGACCTCTGAACCCAGCGCCTCGACGACCCCGACGAACTCGTGTCCGACCTGCATCCCAATCGGGATCGTTGCCTGGGCCCACGGGTCCCAATTGACGATGTGGAGGTCGGTGCCGCACACTGCCGTCTTTGCGATCTTGATCAACACATCGTTGTGGCCGATCTCAGGCATTGGTATGTCCTCGAGCCAGATGCCGGGCTCCGGTTTGGTCTTGACGAGTGCTCTCATCGTTATACGACTCCCAGTTCGTGGCCGATGCGGGTGAACGCATCGACTGCCCGATCTATATGTTCTGGTGTGTGTGCGGCTGACATTTGGGTTCGGATACGGGCTTCACCCTTCGGAACGACCGGGAAGGAGAAACCGATCACATAGATGCCTTCTGCGAGCAATCGGTTGGCCATCTCCGTGGCCAACCGGGCGTCGCCGAGCATTACCGGGATGATGGGATGCTCGGCGCCAGCAAGCGTGAAACCGGCCGACTCGATCCCATCACGGAATCGTGCCGAGTTGTCACGCAGCGTTTGGCGGAGGTTGTCAGAGCCACGAAGCAGGTCGAGTGCCGTCAGAGACGTTGCCGTGATCATTGGCGCCAGGGAGTTCGAAAAGAGATAGGGTCGGGACCGTTGTCGGAGCCAGCCGACGATCTCCTTACGGGCAGCGGTGTAACCACCGCTGGCGCCGCCAAGCGCCTTGCCGAGGGTCCCGGTGATGATGTCCACTCTGCCCATGACGTTGCAGTGCTCGGGGGTGCCGCGACCACCTGCACCCACGAATCCAACGGCATGCGAGTCGTCGACCATGACCAGTGCACCGTACTTGTCGGCGAGGTCACAGATCGACTCGAGGTCGGCGATGATCCCATCCATCGAGAACACGCCATCTGTGGCGATTATCGTATGCTCTGCCTGGCTTGCCTCCTGTAGCTTGGCTTCCAGATCGACCATGTCGTTGTTGGCGTATCGGTATCGCTGCGCCTTACACAGGCGGACACCATCGATGATTGATGCGTGATTGAGTGAGTCGGAGATCACCGCGTCGTCAGGACCCAGCAGAGTTTCAAATAGGCCTCCATTGGCGTCATAACACGACGAATAGAGGATGGTGTCTTCGGCGCCCAGGAAGTCGCTCAAAGCGGCTTCGAGTTGGCGATGCACGGTCTGTGTTCCGCAGATGAAGCGAACCGACGACATGCCGTAGCCGTATTTGGTCACTGCGGCGGCCGCGGCTTTCACCAAGATGGGGTGATTCGAGAGCCCGAGGTAATTGTTGGCGCACATGTTGATCACCTCGGAGCCATCCTCGAGGGTGATCACCGCCTGTTGCGGCGACGCAATCGTGCGTTCCTGCTTGAAGAGCCCAAGGTCGTGAAGCTCTGTGGTCTGGGTCCCGAGTTGTGCGAGAAATGCTGCGTCCATATCGCCTCCAGCCTCGATTCTATCGAGCTGTCAGCGTGCTCTCTCTTCTGGTGCCCACTGAGGCCTTGCGGCCGCGGTTGGGCTCCGGGGGGAACGCAATATCTTCGTTGGCATTGAGTACACGACGTGGTGCGGCCGCAGCTTGCTCGGCAGGCTCGGTTCGTTGCGGGTCCACAGTTCCAAGCACGTCCAGCGGCGATAGCCCGCTTGTCCTCACGCTGGCGTTGACTGCCTCAGGGAGACTGATGCTGTATCGATTCCAGTCGAGGGCTCGGTCGTATTCGAGGTTTCCGCTGAGGGCGAAGGCCAGTGTCTTGGTGACGGGCGATAGGCCGGCCAGCCCCTCGCTGGAGCGATCGGGTCCATCGTCAGCGACAGTGCAAACTACCGAAGACTCGTTGCGCATGATTGAGATGTCGACCTCGTTGGCGTCGAGCCCAATTGCGCTTTCAACGAGGCCGCGAAGGATGAGTCGAAGCACCTTCGAATCGGTTTCTGCGATGTGTTGCGGTCCGCCGGTTGTCACGGTGTTGCCATTGCGGATGAACGGGGCCGCGATGTCCTCTACCAAGGTGCGGATTTCAACTGGTTCCGTCACGATGTTGGTTGAACCAGACTCGATGTCGATCTCGGCCAGCGCATCCTCAATCAGATCCTGAGCCTCGCGAGCCCGAGAGTTTATGAGGCCAATGTTGTCGAGGACCCGGCTGGGGTCAATGATACCTTCCGTGAGAGTCGTCTCGCTGATTCTGACGATGCGGTCGAGCATGGCGTACTGCTCATTGAGAGCATCCCGGAAGCCGGCGCTCGCTTCGGCACGGGCAGTACGGGCTTCGGCTATCTCGCTACGAAGCATTACGCGACGCCAGCGTTCGTGTGCCTTTGAGAACCCACGATATGTGACGAACCCGATCAGCCACAGAAGCCCCGCGGCCACGAGCAGGAAGTTCCGTGTACTCGCCTCAGCGCTCCGAAGTGCCAGCGCCAGAGCGAGCGGAGCGACCGCGATCGTTGCGGCCATACCAAGTACCAATATCCCGATCCGACGTTGCAGCGGTGTTGGCCGTCGCTTTTTTTCCATGATTTGTAGATCGGCAGCTACGGACAATTTCCGCAGAATCATTCCAAGATGATCAAGGTGGCTAGTTACGGGAGAAGCCGAAACGGAGGGGGTCCCCCGTCGACTCGTGGTCACCGTGCCAGCAAGTAGTCCACCTGGGTGTCGGACCCCGGCTCGCTGAGGCGAGCGATCTCGGGAAGAGAGCTTGCCGGCAGCTGAATCGCAGTGGCTGCTTCGATCCTGATGTTGGTCTTCCCGGGTCCTGGATGGGTGGCGGGTTCGCCGGGGTCCCAGATAACCTCACATGTGGTTGCAATGCAGCTCATCAGAGTTGTCTGGATGTAGACCGCCCGGAAATCCTTGATGGTGAGGGGCGTCGTTCCGTTGCCCAGGGTCGCCTCGTGAAATAGCGGGACCCAACCCCATCTTGGCGCGGCGATGATACTGGGGGTGAACAGTTCAGCCGTGGAGCCGGAGGACTTGTACAGCGCTAGGCAGGCCACCATCTCGTCGTGGGTGGTGATAGGACTGGCGATCGGTGCGCAAAAGAGTTTCCCGGAGGGGGTCAGGTAGTCCCAAAGAGGCGTGTTATCGAGAGCTTTTCCACGAACATCGATTAGATTCGAGCCCGTTCCGAGCTTCCCGTCGAGGCCGGCACCGTCTCCCGCAAAACCATCATCGAGGGCTTGCGCAACGTTGCCGGTGTTCGTGAAGACTTGGTACGGCCGAGAGTTGAAGTTTCCGTCATTGCAGGCAACTCGATCCTCGTGCGGTGGCGCCGGGAAGACGGTCGCCTTGCCCATCGGATGATCAATGCCATGTGCGATAGCCTCGGTCAGGGTCCCCGTGTCTGGATTGCAGTCTTGTGAGGTGCCCAGGGCGTCGTTTCCGAATTGGGTGAAATTCAGGAAGCCAAAGTTGCCGGTGGCCGGCCCGTCGCATGGAGGTACGCCACTGGGGTTAGGGCCGGTCTTCAGGCAGATTTCGTTGACATCACTGGCGTCGCCCGGCATGCCGAAAGGAAGCACGCCTCCGTTGGCGGACATGTCGAGGGACACCTCGGCGGATGCCGATGTATCGATTTGGTTGAAGCCAATTGCCTGGGCAAAAGTCGTCTTCCACGGGATAACCGGGGTCTGCACACGGATCTGGTCGAGATTTGAACTGAATGATATGCAGTCGCTGCCCAGCGTTTCTGTGAATTCGGCAGGTTTGGACGGGTCGGTGCATGCGGCCCATTCGGCGGCCCATTCACCCGCAGTCATATCCGGTGTCATCGTGCTGTACGTGATGCGGATGACTTCATTCTCTGCGTCCTGCATCGCCTGTGCTTTGGTGCGATCCGCAGTGAAGAGCGCTGCGGCGATCGCGCCGGTGTCTGCTCCGGATTGGTCCTGTCTGCGCAGCGCCCACGCCGCGGCACCGTCTATGGCAATAGCTGCGAAGCCCATAAGGACAACCAACACCATTGCCACCAGGACGATCGTGGTGCCCTCTTCGTCGGTGGAGAGTCGCCTTATGGACATGAGAAGGTGTCCTGTGAGGGATCCGCGATGATTTGGCCCCACCAGATCGCGTCGCCACTGTTGGTCGCAGGTTGTTCGAGCCGGAATTCAACGGTGGATTCCAGTGTCTTGCCCGCAAAGAACGGGTCGAGGAGGCCGGTGAGTGTCTTCAGGTTGGCTGTGACCGAGATCTTGGCAGATCCGCCGACTGAACCTTCACCCGGGTTGGCCGGGTTCGAGGCAAGAGGCGTAAGAGTGACGGCGACGCTCTGCGTGGGCAGGACAACATCCATCCGGTCACACACGAGTTGGCCGACAGTCCCGACATCTCCAATGTTGACTGCGGAAGCACGGGCACCTTCTCGAGCACCGTGGCGGACATCGTTTATCTGAGCGAATGCCCAGGACGCCTCAATGACGCCGAACAGCAGAACCACGAGTAACGGCAGGACCATCGCAAACTCGACGAGGGACGCGCCCTTCTCGCTGCGCGGCAATAGCCTGGTGGCTCGTCCATGTGGCGTGGTCCGCTGGTGTTTGTGGTTACTTGGGGTCATGGTTGATCTCTTCATATGCCGTTCCGAGTCTCTGTCGGGCTCGGTGGCAGCGAACCCTTACAGTTCCTGTTGCTGCCCCCAGCTGTCCTCCAATGTCCTTGTAGCTCAGTCCTTCGATGTCCCGCAGCCAGAGCAAGTTCCGGTCCGCTGAGGAAAGCATCGTTAACGCTTGTCGAATATCGGCGTATTCTTCTGTGGCTATAACGGTTTCGTCCGGCGGCGTGGGTCGCGGGCTCAATTGTTCCGAGTGGGACGAGTCTCGTTGTTTGCGTCGCAGCCAGGCTCGGATGCGGTTGCGAGTGATCGCCCAAAACCAGGCTTCGAAGGTCACTGGCTTGCGTATCGAGCTGATCTTGGTGATAACAACCTCGGACACATCGGCGGCGATCTCTTCCTGGGTTACCGGATCGAAGCCGTGATAGCGCAAGAAAGCTGTGAGCCGGGGTTGGATGGCGCGATAGACAGCGTCCAGTGCCGCCGGGTCGCCGGCACGCGCTTGGGTGACCTCGGTGAGAGGTGGCGGCCACGGCTCGACGGTCACCCAATGCTCCGTGATGTTCTGTGCGTGCAGCATGAGTATTTGATCGGCAAATGGGGGGGTCTACCTTTAGGCGATCTGTCTGATATGACCGGTGTGGAGGCATCAATTGCCGATCCCCTTGTCTTTGTCTTGGCCTGGCGGGGTGTCTTTGTCCTTGTCTTGGCCTGGCGGGGTGTCTTTGTCCTTGTCCTGGCCTGGTGGATTCTCTTTGTCCTGGCCTGGTGGTGTGGTTTTGTCGTCTTGGCCTGGTGGATTGTCCTTGTCCTTACCTGGCGGGGTGAAGTCGTCGTCTTGGCCTGGTGGGGCAAACGGCCCACCCCGAGCTACTTCAGCGACGATCCGTGTCTGATCCCTGACCGCCCGCCGCAGCATCGCACGATCGCGACCAGTAGCGTCTTCAGCGATTCCGCGGGCAGTGTCCACCAGAGTTGCCACGGCATTGTGGAGATCTTCTCGCTTCACCTCGCGGCTATCGAGTTGGTCTAAGACGGGGGAGAGCGCTTTCACGCTCGCGGCGAGGTCCTGGTCTATCGAGGACACAGTCCCTGCGATCGTCTGCACCGCGAGTTCGAAGTCGCCTCGCGCCAGGAGCACTGACGCTTCCTCCATGCGTTCGGTCGGGCCGCCAACATCCACGCCGACCAAACCGGCGACGCTCTCGTACGCGCGGTCAATGGGGTACAGCAGATCACCGGGAACTGCGCTGTCAGTAGCCGCCGCCATCCCGATGTTCCCGAACACCATTAGACCCATCGAGGCTATTGCCACATAGGGCGACCGCCACCGTCGCAAGCGCCCGCTCACGACAGCGAGTTGGGGCACAAGCGGCGGTCCACTCCCCGCTTCCGTGAGAAGGGATTCGGCGTAATTACGAAGCTCGGTTTCTGCTTTTGGACGTTGCATCTCGACGTACAAGACGCGCAAGATCGCAAAGTGTTACACACGACTATTCATGGTTCGACTTATCGGGCCCTTCAAGGTCCATAGACAAGAGCCCAGATCCCCTTTTCGGCATTCATCTGACGCATTCTGCGGGCCGGAGACATGACGATTCGGGTTCAGGGACCCCAGGCTTGCGGGCCGGTAGGGAGTGTCAACTCGAATCGGGTAGCGTTGTTGTGCCTCCGATAGATGAGGCGACCATTCATTAGCCCGGCAAGGCTTCGTGACAAAGCCAAACCCAGTCCGTCTGATCCCGGTGCTATCGCCGCCGTACAGGTGGGCATTCGTGAGAAGGTTGCGGATGATCTGACGCCGCCGGAGCGGATCCGCCCAGACTTTCTCTGACCCTTCCGAGATCCTGACAGCCACCTCATCGGAGTCACTGCGATACGCGTGCCCTTAGAGGACCGTGTCGAGTTCGGCGCGAAGGTCCACCATCCGCGAAGAGAGCACGAGGGTTTCGATGTCGGCCCGAGCGCCGACTAGTAGGTCTTCGATGAGATCAGACAATTCGCTGCTCTCGTTGGCAACGAGGTCGATGATCTGATCGCCTCGTGATCGGCAAACGACGATCGGTTCAGCTGGAGTTCCTGGCTCAGCCCGAGGACTGTGGTGAGCGGTGTTCGCAGCTCATGGCTCACAGTGGCGATGAATTGATCCTTCGGGCGCACCTGGTCCTCCAACTGTTCCTTGAGTTGGGTCAACTCGGCCAGCGAGTCTTCGAGTCGGCCGTTCTCCAGCGAAACCGTGATCTTGCTGGCGAGGGCTTCGAGGAGCTTGACATCGGAGTCCTCGAAGTTCGCGATGTCGGCCAGAGGCTGGGTGACCACAATGATGCCCAGCGTCCGGCCGGAACTAACCAGCGGAGCTGCGATGCTGAGCAAGAACCGGTCAGGGCCCGCCGAGGACTAGACGATGCGGCGGTCGGATGCCCAGCGGGCGAGTTCGTGGCGGCTGGAGAGCTGAAGCTTGCGGAGCACCGAAGACACGTGGGTCTCGACGGTCTTTATCGAAATCGACAGTTTTCGTGCGACCTGCTTGTACGCCAGACCCCGGGCGATGAGTCGCAGGACTTCTTGTTCCCTGGGTGTCAGTTGGTCCAACTCCGGATCTGTAACCGAGGAGATCGCACCGCCAAAAGCGTCGAGGACAAAGCCGGCGAGCCGTGGAGAGAACACCGCGTCGCCATCGGCGATGCGCTTGACGGCGTCGGCCAGTTCGGAAGGTGAGATCGACTTGGTCACGTAACCGCGGGCGCCGGCTCGAATCATGGCGATGACGTCTTCGGGGGAGTCGGATACCGACAGGGCCAGAAAACGCGTGTCGGGGTGGGTCTGCAACACGTTGGTGATGACGGTGACGCCACCGCCACCCGGCATATGAACATCGACGAGCACCACGTCGGGTTCGGCTTCGCGTATCGCGCCGATGGCCTCATCGACGTCGCCTGCGGTCCCGACGATAGGGAACTCCTCGCTCAGTTCCGTCTGGACGCCGGTGAGGAAGAGCTTGTGGTCGTCGACTAGGAAGAGATTGATGTCAGTCATGGTTGCCTCTGGGAATGCTCAAGCGTACCTCAGTGCCCTCGTTCGGTTCGCTTATGATCTCGGCCTCGCCACCCTGGCGCTGCATTCTGCCGATGATCGAGTCGGCGATGCCATGGCGATCCCGAGGAATCGAAGCAGGGTCAAAGCCGGCACCTTGGTCGGTAACGAATACCTCGGCTACATCCTCGTGAACTTCGGCGAAGACAGACACCTTGGAGGCTCCCGAGTGCCTTGCTGCGTTGGTCATCGCTTCCCCGGACGCGGCTACGAGGGCTGAACTTTTCTCGAGAAGTGGCATGTCGCCAACGATGACGACCTCCACCGGGACGTTGTGCTTTTGCTCAACATTGCTGGCGGCATCTTCAAGCGCCTGCCGCAATCCTATTGGGGATCCTTCTTTCTGGTGGTCGTACAACCAGTTACGGAGATCACGTTCCTGTCCCCTTGCCAACGTGATCATGCGCTTCGGATCGTCGGTTCGTTGAATGAGCGCGAGTGTTTGCAGCACCGAGTCGTGGAGGTGCGCTGCCATCTCGGTGCGCTCATCAGAGCGAATCCGGTCCTGCCGCTCCTGGCTCAGATCGCGAGCCAGCGATGTGACCCACGGTCCGAAGATGATCATGAAGCCGGCGGCGGTGAGGGCCGCGGCGGTTACGGCGGGGCCCAACGATTCGATAGCGCTGATGCTGCTCGAGAAGCTGGCCAGACCTGCGAGCAACAGCAACGCCCCTGCCACTATCCGGGTCCGACTGGGCGCGAGACCGGCAGACTCCGAAACGTCGAAGAGGTTGGTGCGATCCCACATCGCGGCACCACCGAAGGCAAGAAGCGTGCCGGACCAGACAACGCTGTCGCCAAACCACAGCCCCAATCCCCGAAAGAAGAGCATCATCCCAAAAAAGACGATGGCTAGAGCCACCACCCGGCGAGCACCGGGTGGCTCAGCGGGCGTTTCACTGCCTTCCTTGGCGATGGCCGTGCCGATCAGATAAAGGAGGATGCCCGCGCCGCCGGCCAGTGACAGGGCGACGAACGCTGCCCGGACATATGCATCGGGGATTCCGAGGCGGTCGGCAATACCGCCGGCCAGACCCATGACGACCCTGTTTTCGGGGCGACGCACCACGACGGTGCGCACTCGATCGATCAAGCCTCGGGATTCCTGACCCAAATCAGTGTGTGTCTCCGTATCCATACGAGCTAGATGTTGTCACAAGCGGGGGGTCGTCACAACCAGGGGTGTCCCTGATCCTCCACAGCAACCTAGGGGTGAACTCAGGGTATTACCCGATTGGCCGAGGAGCACCGTGCTGGCATCGTGTTGGTATGGAATCGACACAACAGCAACAGCA
>JAYEIP010000192.1:0-1789 GCA_034660155.1 Actinomycetota bacterium
GGATCGATGAGGGTATCGGGGGTCATCCCGTACGGAGCCGTGCGTGGCAACGGGATCCGGGCCCATGGCGGGTCTCGCCGAGCTCGCTGTCGGGGTCGGCCGGGCCGCCGATCGACCATGAAGCTTCGATTGTACCGGGACGTCAGGAAACCGCGAGTGAAGCTTCCGGACCCGGATCGCCCGACCGGATCGCGCCACAAGAAGCCCTGGTCAACTTTGCGGCAATGGTCCTCATCCACGACTAGGGACATGAGCCAGATCCGAGGAAGGAAACCCATGTCCCCCCGCCACCGCGAGCTCCGCACCACGATCAGCCGGGTTGGCTCGCGTCAATGGCCCGAAAGCAGGCTAACGCCAGTCCCCAGCTCAAGATCTGCCACACGGTGCTGATCACTTCGGTAGGGTTTGAGCGAATGGGAGAGGCTCGAAGGAAGGGAACAATCATGCGGAGGAAACTGGGAGTGTTCATCGCCGCGGTATTGGTGGCGTCGAGTATCGGCGGTGCAGCTATCGCCCATGACCAACAGGGGTTCATGGCCGACCAGACTGAAGCGTTTGCCGCGGTCGCCGCGAACGCTGCCGACAACAGCAACGCCCCAAGATCGCACCAGCCGTGCGTTCAGGGCTACGCAGGCGAGTTCCCCTGCGACAAGGTCGACCAGCTGAGCTATGTCCCGTCGTCTGCGCTCGGTGCGACGTTCGTCAACGACATCTGGGGATGGACCGATCCCGAGACGGGCATCGACTACGCGCTCGTCGGTGCGGCCGAGGGCGTGGTATTCGTGGACATCTCAGATCCGAAGCGTCCCGACGTGCTGGGAATCCTGCCAACCGCCTCGACGGCGGGCGGTGATTTCTGGCGTGACATCAAGGTGTACGCCGATCACGCGTTCGTCGTCTCCGAGAATGAGGAACACCCGATGCAGGTGTTCGATCTCACCGAGCTTCGTGGTGCGGTGGGCTACAACGTCTTCGCTTCCACGGCCGACTATTTCGGTCCCTCGGGACTGGAGATCGGACACGCCCACAACATCAACATCAACACCGACACCGGCCATGCGTACATCGTGGGCAGTGACACGTTCGGGGGTGGTCTACACATCGTGGACGTCACCGATCCTGCCAACCCGACATTTGCCGGCGGATTCGCCGACCACGGGTACACCCACGATACGCAGTGTCTGCAGTATGAGGGACCGGATGCGGACTATCAGGGGCGCAGCCTGTGCTTCAGCTCGAACGCAACGTTCGACGGCAGTCCGTTCCTCAACACACTGTCGATCGTGGATGTGACCGATCCGGCCAATCCGGCGGCAATCGCTGAGGTCGAGTACGCGGATGACGGCTACAGCCACCAGGGTTGGCTGACACCGGACCAGGCGTACTACCTCCACAACGACGAGCTCGATGAGCTGTTCTTCGGCGTCAACACGACGACCCGGATCTTCGACCTAGGAGATCTGGACAACCCGGTGCTGACGTCCGTCGTTGCGCATGACACAACAGCGATCGGCCACAACGCATACACCGAGGGTCGCCATCTCTTCGCGTCGAACTACACCGCCGGGCTGCGAGTGTTCAGCACCACCGATGTCGCCAGCGGAGAGCTGCCAGAAGTTGCCTACTTCGACGTCTATCCGGAGAACGACAACGCCTCCTTCGAGGGAGGCACGTGGAGCAACTATCCGTACTTCAGCCAAAAGGGCGTGGTAGCGGTCACGAGCATGGATCGTGGCCTGTTCATCCTCCAGCCCAGGCTCGGCAAGAGCGGCAACTAGCTCGCACCGCG
>JAYEIP010000193.1:0-1788 GCA_034660155.1 Actinomycetota bacterium
GTTATCTCGAACTCGAGATAACGGCTTTTATGTCGAATGTGGGGTTATGTCGATCCTTGTTGTGTGGGGCTGGTTGGGTGAGGGGTCGGGTGTGACGGAGTCGACATAATCACAGGCTTTCGAGGAAGGAGAGGAGTTCGTCTGGGGGTCGGTATCGGGGCATGGTCGGGGGTTGGCCGGGTGTCGTGCGTGCGAGCGCCCGTTCTTTGATGGCGAGATCGGCATGCTGGTAGATGTCGGTCGTGCGGATGGATTCGTGGCCGAGCCACAGTGCAATGACGGCCCGGTCGACTCCAGCATGTAGCAGCCGCATGGCGCATGTGTGGCGGAGTATGTGAGGTGTCACGTGCTTGGCGGCGATCGAGGGGTGGGTGTCTGCTGCGGCGGTCGCGTGTCGCTGGACGATCCGGCGTACGGCGTCGGTGGTCAGGGGGCCGCCGGTTGGTCCGGGGAACAGTGGGGCGTCAGGGTGGTCTTGTTGTTCGTTGAGCCATTGCTCGACGATGTTGGCGGTTTCGACGGTGAGGGGGGTGGATCGTTGCTTGCGGCCTTTGCCGACACATGTCAGGTAGGCACCGGTCCCGAGTGTGACGTCGTGGCGTCGAAGGCCTACAAGTTCGGAGACTCGGAGGCCGGTTTGTATGGCGACAGCGATCAGGACGTGGTCGCGCCGACCGCGCCTGGTGGTGGTGTCGGGGGCCGACAGGAGGGCCTCGACTTCGCCTTGGGCCAGGTAGGAGATGTCGGTGCGTTGGGTGCGTTTGGTGGGGATGTCGAGTACTCGAGCGATGAGGCCCGAGTGTTCGGGGTGGCGGAACGCTGCGAAGCGGAACAGCGAGTGGATGGCCGCGAGGCGGGCGTTGCGTGTGGCCACACCGACACCCCTGTCGGCTTCGAGGTGGTCCAAGAACGCGCTGATGGTTCCGGCATCGAGCGTTTCGAACACGAGATCGCTGGGTTGGGTGCCGGTGGCATCGTGTAGGTAGGTGACCAGGAGCCGGAATGTGTCGCGGTACGCGCTGATGGTGTTGGGGCTGGCGTGGCGTTGGGTCATCAGCCGTTGGTAGAAGAATGCTTCGAGGGTGGGTGCTAGGGCGGTCATGAGTGGACTCCGATCGGTGAGAGCCGAGCAGCGGCGGCGGCCAGCAGCTCGGGTGAGGCGGATAGATACCAGTAGGTCGACGAGGGCCGGGCGTGGCCCAGGTAGGTGGAGAGAAGGGGCAGTCGGGGTTCGACGTCGATACCGGCGGTGTGCCAGTCCGTGAGGGTCTGCACAGCGAAGCTGTGGCGCAGATCTCCCAGGCGCGGGTGTCGCTGGCCGGGCCGCTCGAGGAGCTCTGATCGGGGGCCTGTCAGATGCTTTGTGTAAGTGGTGTGGCCTGACATAGTGGCCTCGGCGGTTGGAGTACCGGGGTCCGTGGAAGGACCATGATGAGTGAAGAGAATGAAGTGACGGGGTCCTCGACGCCGTTGGTGCCTGTTGAGGTGCTTGACGGGTTGATGGCTCAGGTCGAGTCTGAGGGTGCTGAGGTGTTGGGCCCTGACGGCCTGTTGTCTCAGGTGAGCAAGGCCGTGCTCGAGCGGATACTTAATGAGGAGTTGACGGATCATCTTGGCTATGGCAAGCATGACCCCGCCGGCCGGGGTTCGGGGAACTCACGCAACGGCACCTCGGCGAAGGTGTTGTTGACCGACGCTGGCGCGTTGGATCTTGATGTTCCTCGTGACCGTAACGGCGACTTCGAACCACAGATCGTGCCGAAGGGCACGACACGCCTGAAGGGGTTC
>JAYEIP010000194.1:0-9089 GCA_034660155.1 Actinomycetota bacterium
TGGGACGGTTCGGGCATGATCCGGCTTCCGATCAATGAGGCCGCCAAGGGGCGACGCAAGTCACAGATCGAGGAGTATGTCGAGTTCTACCGCGGTGCCGGGGTGCAGCACATCGCCATCGCCACCGATGATCTTGTCTACACCGTGGCGGAGGCACGCAGGCGCGGCATGGGCCTGATGAGCGTTCCCGACACGTATTACGCGGATGTAATGGACCGGGTCCCGGATCTCGACGCCGACGTCGACGAGCTCCAGCGTCTCAACATCCTCGTCGACGCCGACGACAGCGGGCACCTCCTTCAGATCTTCACGCGAATGATGCAGGACCGTCCGCCGGTCTTCTACGAATTCATCGAGCGCCGGGGCGCCCTCGGCTTCGGTGAGGGCAACTTCAAAGCGCTCTTCGAAGCGATCGAACGTGACCAGGAGGCGCGGGGCAATCTGTAGACCGATGCGGAATCCGTCAGCACGACCAAGTCAGGAACCTCGCGACGCGCTGTGAGCATTGGCGAGTGGTGGACATCTACGAACGAGGATTCGACCTATTCGTTCCTGAACTGAGATTGCAGCCAATCGGCTATATCACCCAGGAATCCCACCCAGTCGGTGTCGCCACATTCGCTCCCATGGCGCGCCAAGACCATGTCTGTCTGGAGGTCGACGTAGATGTACTGGCAGTGATCCCCTTGGGCGTAGTACGAACCGCGGGTCTCATCGATCCACCAGTAGTGCTGGTAGTCAGAGGCGGGGTCGGTCGTCGTGTCCACACGGGTGCCTCGTCAATGAACGCTGCCGGTACGACTTGGTCATCACCGTTGCGGCCCTCGTTCAGACAGAGCCAACCGAACTTGGTAGGGTCCGTGGCGCGGCCATTATCCCAACGAGTACCTTCTCAAACCCCGACGCTTCGCTATCAAGGCTCCAGGAGCCGTCTGTCTCTGCTCCCATGGGTTGCCACAACCGGATCTCCATGTACACCGACAGCTACATCGCAGTCGTGCGTTCCAGCAAAAGGCCCATCCGGGGAAGGTTCCAATCGTTGTAGTGGAACTCCTAGCCGGGCGGTACCTCGACCGCAGTCCGGATGAGCGCCGCAGTACGAAGATCGGTTCCGTGGTAGGTGTTGGCTGGATAATCCCAGGGTGGAGAGCCCTCCTGAAACCCCAGACCCGACGACATCGTGATGAGGTGTCGGAGCGATATGTCCTCAAAGCGAGGATCGCGCTCCGCCAACTCAGATAGGTAGTCGGTGACTGCATCGGTGAGGCTGGAGATAGACCCTTCCTCGATGGCAATTCCGACAAGTGTCGCCGTGAAGGACTTGGCCACCGAGAACGATGTCTGAGTTGCCTCTCGAAATGGCCGTCGAAGCCGACCTCCTCAAGAGGATCCCTGTTCGCCGTCCGTCCCGGCCTCGGCCACCGTGCGGCGGCCCTAACAGAGTGACCGGTGTGAAGGCCCTCAAGCGGGCAGCGCCAGACGGTCGCTGCCCATGGGTCGCCGCTTGCTTCTCTGGCTCGAGTCCGGTGGTCGAGCCGGCTATTGGATTCCCATGGCGACGCGAAATCGTTCCTCGGCGGTGACGTAGTGGTCCTCATCTTCAGCCGCACCATCGATAGCGAGTTCGACCCAGTTCACCTTTCCGGTGAAGTGGCTGCTCGCCGCGGTGTATTCGGGCGAGACGGCTGATGCGTCGTCGGATCCGACGTCGCACGTCTCGTCGGCGGAGTAGACGAAGGGCTGAGTGCGTTCCAGCCTGCCGGATGCGGCGAAGTCACCGTCCGTGTAGAGGCTGATCGTTCCGCCCTTGGCAAGGCCGCCGCCGTCGTATGCGAACTCCATCCTGACCTGACGAACGCCAGCCTCGAGAGCAGTCCCGCCCCGCACGAATGTGTGTTCGAGGCCGAGGAAGTTGTAGCAGTAGGTCGGAACACCGTCGCTGAGATAGAGACTCCACCCCCCGGTGATGCCACCCTGGGCGACGATCACGCCGCTGGCGTCCTCATCGGGTACGTCGATCTCGGCAGTTATTGCGTAGCTCTTGTTCTTGAGCGTGAGCACCGACCACTCGTTCAGCCTCATCCCCTGAAAGAGCCGCTGACGACTCCCCCGAATGAGCTGCGGCCGCCCCGCGATGTCGGGGTTGGCACGTTCAAGCATCCGATCATCGAGCGGTAACACGTTGTATTTGGTGGCCTCGATGAGCCACAGCCGCTGCAGATGGTGGAGCAACTCGGGGTTCTCCGCAGACACGTCGTGTGTTTGTGACCAGTCCTCCGGTGTGTACAGCTCCCAGACATCGTCATCGAACGCCGGCATCTCCTGCACTCCTGTAAGCCACGGGGTCCGGTGTTTGGTGACGGCGGTCCAGCCCTTGTGGTAGATCCCCCGGTTGCCGATCATCTCGAAGTACTGCGTGGAGCGAATGTCGGGCGCAGCAGAGTTGCCGAAGCTACCCATCATGCTCGAACCCTCGTAAGGCTTCTGTTGGCTGCCGTTCACGAAGTCCGGTTGGGGAAGCCCGGCTGCCTCCAAGACCGTTGGAGCCACGTCAATCACATGACTGAACTGCGAGCGGATCTCGCCGCTGGCCTCGATGCCGTTGGGCCAGTTCACGATCAAGCCGTTGCGCGTTCCACCCCAGTGCGAGGCCACCTGCTTCGTCCACTGATACGGCGTGTCCATCGCGTGGGCCCACCCAACCGCATAGTGGTTGTATGACTCGGGGCCCCCGAAACTATCAACGTGGTCAATGAGAAATTCGGGTGTCTCTAGATCATTCATGCCGTTGAGGACGACGTACTCGTTGAACGTCCCCTGCATTGACCCCTCCGCCGAGGCACCATTGTCGCCGATGACGTAGTAGATCAACGTGTCACCGAGGATCTCCAGCTCCTCCAACGCATCGACGATCCGCCCGAAATGGTGGTCGGTGTGCTCGAGGAACCCTGCATAGATCTCCATCTGGCGTTCGAGCACAGGCTTGAGCTCGGCAGGCATCTCCTCCCAGGCGGGAATCCCCTCACTGCGCACAGTGAGTTCGGCATCGTTGGGTACCACGCCGTGTTCCTTCTGCCGTGCCAGCGTCTGTTCTCTTAGCGCATCCCAGCCCATGGAGAACTTGCCGCGGTATTTGTCGGACCACGCCGCCGGGACATGATGGGGAGCATGGGTGGCGCCCGGAGCCCAGTACAGAAAGAACGGCTTGTCAGGCACCAGGGCCTTCTGCTGCTTGATCCATACGATCGCCCGGTCGGCTATGTCCTCGGTGAAGTGATATCCGTCCTCAGGCGTTCCCGGAGGCACGACCGGCGACGTCCCTTCGTACAACGTGGGGTAGTACTGGTTGGTCTCGCCGCCCAGGAATCCGTAGAAGTGCTCGAACCCGCTGCCGGTGGGCCACGCATCGAAGGGTCCCATGGGACTCGTTTGCCACGGCGGTACCTCATGGCACTTCCCAAACTGAGCCGTGGAGTAGCCGTTGAGCTTCAAAGTCTCCGCCAACGGCGCACAACTCTTGGGCCGCACAGAACTTTGACCTGGCGCCGACGTAGCCATCTCGGTGATACCACCCATCCCCACCGTGTGATGATTCCTCCCAGTCAATAGTGCCTGGCGGGTCGGGGAGCACAGCGCCGTCGTATGAAACCGGTTATATCGCAGCCCTGTCGCCGCCAGTCGTTCAGCCGTTGGCATGTCGATCGGCCCTCCGAAGGCTGACGAAGCGCCAAAGCCGACATCATCGATGAGCACTACAAGCACATTTGGGGCAGCCGTAGGCGGCCGGACCTCCTCGATAGGTGGAAAAGCCGTGTCCGGATCCTTGGCGTCGAATGTCGTAACCCCCACATGCTCCCGCTCTGGAATCGGAAGGACCGACCGGGATTTCTCAGACATACAGACCACAACTCCTCTAGGTCATAGCTCATCGCACGGACCTGCGAACTCATTCGCGAGACTAGCTAGTGTGAATCGAGGCCAGCGTGTCGCCATCCGCGAAGTGCCCGTCGGGAGTCACCCCTTATCGTCGCGGTGACTAGAGCGGGAGACGGTGCACGCCTCGACGATGGCCAACGAGAAAGGCAGGGTTGGAGCATCGGTCATGGCTGCCGCCGGAACCCCAGCAACCATCACTCGTTGGTGACAGCTGGGTGTCAGAAGCCCTTACGAGCATTGGAGAAACCCCCTATTGGTAGGGGGTTTCTGTGGTGGGCGCTACTGGGATTGAACCAGTGACCTCTTCCGTGTCAGGGAAGCGCTCTCCCGCTGAGCTAAGCGCCCTCAAGCGACATTGTATCGCCGGAGGCGACGCCGGGAATCGAACCCGGGTTCAGGGTTTTGCAGACCCTTGCCTAACCACTCGGCCACGTCGCCCAAAAAGGGCGATCGGATGACCGCCCTTGTGGAGCGGACGACCGGGATCGAACCGGCGACCTCAACCTTGGCAAGGTTGCGCTCTACCAGCTGAGCTACGTCCGCAAGGTGTCGGCGATGTTACCACCTCGCCGTATCCTCAAAGTTACCTCACAACACCCGGTAGAGCTCACAGTCCCGACGAACCAAACCCGCCAGCACCACGGGTGGACTCTGGCAGCTCGTCGACTTCTACCAACTCCGGAAGCACCACCGGGACCACGACGAGTTGGGCGATACGGTCGCCGCGACTCAACTTGAGTGGTTCGGTGCCATGATTGATGAGAATGACATTGATCTCGCCGCGGTAGCCCGCATCAACAACACCAGGGCCGTTGACCACGCTGATGCCATGACGGGCCGCAAGCCCGCTTCGCGGAGCAACCAGACCAGCATGCCCATCGGGGATCGCAACGGCAATCCCGGTGGGGATCATTGCCCACTCCCCCGGTGCGAGGTTGGCGTCGAATCGGGCGTGGAGATCGATGCCCGCATCGTCGTGATGCGCCCTCGCCGGTACGGGTAGTTCGGGATCGAGCCTCGAGAAAGGTATCTTCATGGCGACGAATTGTTGTCAGCTCGACGGATAACAGCAAAGGCGTGGTTTGGAACGGATCGAACGACAAGAGCTTCCGGGCAACGATGCCTCATGGTTTCAGGCACTATTGGGCGAAAAGGGAGCGACAACGGCCGTCGCCGACGAGACGGACAGACCGAACGATTCACTGGTCGCTGACGGCGCGAAGCTCGCGGTAACTGCGCCGATCTCCGAGGCATTCCGGAGCGACGGCGAGCAACAAGTCCCCTCCGATGATGCCGATCACGTCGAGGCTCGCAGTGATCACACGGATGACACAGACCCAGCATCTGCCCATCACGCCTCTACGGCGAGCCCGCTGATAACTGCCGTTCCCGAACTCGAGAGCGACGAAACTCCCGTTGACACCACGTCAGACATGGTGGGTCAAACCTGGACCCCACCCGACAGGACCGGTCCGCTAGACGGATGGGAACCCGAAGAGATGGATCGCAAGATCTCATCGACCCGGCACTTCCGATGGACATCGGTTGGCGCGGTCATTGCCGTGGTCGGCCTCATCGCGGTGGGCCTCGTCGTGCTGCCGTCGACGACACGCAACCGAGCGAGCGATCACAAGGAAATGTATGCCGTCGCTCTAGATGACTTACGCGGCGAATTACCCGAAACTCAGGATTCCCTGGCGGTTGCCACCGACCCGTCCTCCGACCCGGCGTCACTCTCAACTCTCACCACGCAGTTGACAGCACTCGCCGCAAAGACGTCCGCCGTCGACGCTGCAGCCCAGGCAGACCTCCCCACCGCACCCCCGTTCACGTCAACCGCACCCATCGATGAGCTCGAACCAATGAGGCAACGGCTCGAACCTTTGGGAACGGTTGCGGCGACCATCCAACGCCGGATCTCCAATCTCGTCCAATACCGAATCCTGATGGCAGACTTCCTGAGGCTGCCGGCGCTCCCCGTGACTGCCGACGCGGCGACTCAAAGCGAGTTGCGGGTCACGCTGGCCGCCGCTCAAGCCGATTCGGCATCAATATTGGCCGACGTGCCCAGCGACGTTTCGCTCGATGCGCATCATTCGCTAGCCCGCGACATCAACGAACGGTTTGCCACCTGGCAAGTCGACTATCTCGAAGCGCTCCGCAACGAGGACTCCGCAACGGCGCGTAGCCTTCTCGCCGAATTAGGTGATGCCCTCGCTCACCTCGACGACGAACTGGTCACACCGTTGGCCCAGATCCGTCGCCAGACCGACACCGACATCATCGACCTCGCTGCATCGATCGATTCGGTGTCCCGGTTGGTCGCCGGGGAATCTCCGATTCCGTAAACAAGGCGCGAGTACTGCACCTGGGCGAGGATCTACTCACTTCCCCGCTGCGCCGGCGGTACGGGTCGCGCTCACCTAAGTCGTTTCTTCCATGGCCGCCATCTCACGCTCGAAGTCGCTGGCACCGCTGAATTCCTTGTAAACCGAGGCAAAGCGGAGATAGGCGACCTCATCCACAGCCCGGAGACCCGCCAGGACCGTATCGCCGATCTGACCTGCAGGGACTACCGCACTCTGTGGACTGAAAAGGCTCTCAGTTTGCGTCACCAACGCCTCGACGGTGCCTGCAGGAACCGCCCGATCGGCTAACGCTTGTTCGATCCCGGCACGTACTTTGTCGGCAGAGAACGGATCCAGCCGGCCATCTCGCTTCTGCACCAGCGGCTGATAACTTGCTCGCTCGTACGTCGTGAAACGATGACCACACGCGGTGCATTCACGGCGGCGACGAATAGCCCGACCCTCCTCGGCCGAGCGGCTATCGATCACCTTGGTATCTTCTGAATGGCACATCTGACAACGCATTGCCGCGTGAGGGTACCAGTGAACTCGAAAACCAGAACGAGCGAGGAAACCACTGATGAACTGGACTGAGCAACGCTCCTCGTTCCGGAGCGGTGCCGACGCCGTAGCCGGAATGCTCGAGGACGTCTCCGACTTTACGATCCCGGGCCTGGGCATTTGGGACCTAAGCGGGCTTGCAGGCCACTTCGTAAGAGCGATCCGCACCCCCATCACTTATCTGCAAGAACCCATCCCGGACGGTGAGCCGCTACCCAGCGCTGCGGCCTACGTTGCCGGCTATCTTCGCTGGAGAGGTGAGGACGCCGATGCCGCAGACGATGCGGTTGCTGCCCGCGGCGCAGATGAACTTTCGGTTGACGGCCCGCACCCTGCCCATCTCATCCGCCTCGAGGCCGGTCGACTCGATGTGATGTTGGCCCAGGAGAATCCGGCCAGATTGGTCCCGACACGCTTTGGACCAATGCGACTCGATCACTACCTGCGGACCAGAAGCATGGAGTTAATTGTTCACGGTCTCGACATCGCCAAAGCGGTCGGTCACGACTGGAGTCCGCCGAGTGCGCTCCTGGGCGATGTCCTTACGCTCCTCATGGAAGTGGCGATTGACCTTGGTAGTGCCGAAGAGCTACTTCTCGTTCTCAGCGGCAGGATCAATCCCACTGACACTGATGTGCTGCCGGTGCTTCGCTGACAGAGTCAGCCGGACGGGACGAGGAGCTTCTGCCCGGGGATGATCAAGCTCGACTCGAGTTCGTTGAGATGTCTGATCTCAGAAACCAGCCCACGCAGGTCGCCACCGTCGGAAGCTACGTCCTCTGCGATGGTCCACAGTGTGTCGCCCGAGTGGACCAAGTAGTCAACGGTCTCCGGCTCCGGCCCCGCCGCCATGACAGAGGAAGCCAGAAGAAGGACCAGCGCCACGATCATTGTGGAGATGATGACCAAGAACCGAGACGGAGCGGTCAAATATCGTGGCATGTCTGGTGCCTCCTCCTGTGTGTTTCTTCCTCTGTCACGGTCCCAGCCGATGCCAGTGACCGTCGGCCCGGTCTCCCGGACCTACAAACCGACCGTATCTGATGGGTGTGACACGTTTACCGCTGCGTCACCTCGGAAACCTCTCATGGCCTTCCGAAAGACCCCAAACCGAACGCCTGTTCGTACAAGTGACACGATAATCGAACGTCTGTTCGCTTGTCAAACCGAACGTATGTTTGGATTCTCGCGAAATCCGTCCTAATCTCCCCCTGGACACGAGAAAGGCATCGCCATGGAGCGCAAACAGCTTTCAGTCCGCCAAAAGGAGATTCTCGACCTGATCCTCGACACCGTTAACGACCGGGGTTATCCCCCCTCGGTACGCGAGATCGGCGAATCTGTTGGGCTGCGCTCACCTTCGACGGTGCACAGTCACCTGTCTGCTCTGGTCAAGGCCGGCTATCTACGCCGTGACCCCAGCAAGCCACGCGCTATCGAAGTTATCGACCCGGGGGAAGACATCCGTTCATTGCATCGGGCCCCGGTGCGCGATGTACCCAAGGTCGGTCGGATAGCCGCCGGGTCACCCATCCTGGCGGAAGAAGACATCGACGAGATCTACCCGCTGCCTGTAGAGCTTGTCGGCACCGACCCGGTGTTCATGGTCGAGATCAAAGGTGACTCGATGATCGACATCGGCATCTTCGATGGCGACTATGTCGTGGTCAGACGTCAGAGCGACGCCAGCGACGGCACTATCGTCGCCGCCCTGATCGATGGCGAGGAGGCTACGGTCAAGCGACTCCGCCGACTCGACGGCCGCGTCGTGCTCATGGCTGAGAACCCGGCCTACCCGCCGATGGTCTTCAGCGAAGGTGTCGAGATTCTCGGAGTTGTCGTGGCACTGCTGCGAAGGGTTTCCTAATGGCAGAGCATCGTGCTGTGTAGCCGCCGCTAGCGCGGACTGCGATTGGTGGCTGTCGCTGACATCTGCGAGTACCTCCTAGAGGGGAGACTGACGCGAAACGTCAATCACTGATCCGCGTTCGATCGAGCCTTTGAAGACTGTGTTGGCGGGGCCTTCGATCCAGGCGCCTTCGTCTTCGAGGTCCACCCGTAGCGATCCGCCGCGAAGTTCCATCGTCACCGTCGACCCGACACGACCTTGCTGATTCGCCAGATATGCCGTGGCGGCAGCCCCGGTGCCACAGGCGAGAGTCTCACCGACGCCACGTTCCCACACCCTCAATTCAATCCGATTCGGACTCACCACGTGGGCGAACTCGACGTTGGTGCCTTCGG
>JAYEIP010000195.1:0-9084 GCA_034660155.1 Actinomycetota bacterium
CCCACGGCGACCGGGGCGCCAAAGATGACGTTTAAGGCATCCTGGAGTGCAGCCAGCAGAAGGGCCGAGGTGACCACGAGGCTGATGATCCCCACGAACCCGTACGACACGGCAACCTCTTGGCTGCTGACCTCAGTGGCCAGAGCATCTGCAACGAATTCGACGTCGCGCCCTGCCAGGAGATGGCTCAGGCTATTCGCGAGGAATGATTGCACTTCATTCTGCGTGAAGACGAAGCCGGCAATCGAAATCGACAAAGCCAGGAACGGGACGATGCCGGTAAGGGCGTAGTACGCCAACCCTGCCCCGAGCCTGATGGTCCGGTCGGACCGCCACGACTCATATGTGTCATCGATCAGCCTCACAAAGCGTAAGGTACGGGCTTGGGAAGCGAGGCGAGCCAGCCTGGATTTGATCGATTGGGGAGCCATCCGGGTCAGATTATCGCAGCTGCTGCTGGCATCAGCCGGTCGCTCCTAGAAGAGTTCCGGCCCACCACGCCGGCAACCCGACATCGGCACCCCAAACGTTGCCGGCCGGGGCACTTGCCGGTGAACCTCAGGAGGTGACGGCTTCAACACGGTCGATCACGCCCTGCCGCCCGGCCACGATCTCGTTTTGTACCGCCGCCAATTGGCGACTCCCCTTCCAGTCGCGGAAGGCCCGCCACAACAGAACGGCCCGTTCCGTGAGCAGTATCGCCGCGATCAGGTACACAGGAATGAGGATCACCGATACGATCGTCGCAAGGGGGCCGCTGGTCTCGAACACGACCTGCCAGGCCGCCAGGGCCCACACGATCGGAAACAGGAGGATGGCCGCCAACGGCTTCACGGTGGCCTTCATAGCAGGGGACATGCGCAGCAGGTTGAGCGCACCGATGATGAGGAGCGGAACGATGTTGAGGGAGATGCCGATGAGCGCAAACGGCAATAGCACCAGGCCAATGAGCACGGAGCGAATGACATAACCCAAAAAGTGACCGGCCGTCAATCGTTCGTAGGCTTGTGCATCGGTAAGGCCGATCGTGTCTAGTCGTTGGTCGAATTCGGTCACCGCCTCGATAACGGCCTCTTTGTCGCCTTTGTTGGCTCGAGCCAGTTCGGCCGCCAAACGATCTCGATCAGAGGCAGGCACCTGTTGCTGGGGATCATCCTGAGAGGCTCGTACGGTGATCTCGGCAGCCTGGGTGAGATGGTGCGCCTCGTCCCAATCGACAAAGTCGGGGGCAACCCACCGCAAACGATCTTCGATGTCGTCCGTAAGCTCCCTGACGAGCTCCCGGTTCCCCGCCGGCGCGGTACCGATGTCGCCGAACTCGGTGGCGACATGTTCATCCAGATCCATGGGTGTGCCAATATTGACGAAGACCCGGCTGCGCAACGCCGCCTTGTCTTCGTAGTGGATACCGGCCGGCATGATGCGGATGCCTTCGATCCCGGTTGCTCTGGCTCCGAGGGCGATTCGGGCGGCACCGGTCTTGATCGCTGCAATCGACGGGTCGTCGACGGTGATGCCCTCCGGGAAGATTAAAACCAGTTCGCCATCATCCAGCGCCCGGTAGGCCGACGCGAACATCTGGTCGTTGCTGGCGTGACCAGCGTGGTCTTCGGGCTTGTGCACCGGGATTGCCCCGATCCAGTTCATGACGGCACGACCAACGGGATTGCGCCAGATCACGTCCCGCGCCAGGATCCGGGGGACACGCTCCGAGACATGTAACAGCAATAGGGCATCGGAGAAGCCACCGAAGTGGTTAGACACTCCGACCACCGGCCCCGCCGCTGGAGAATCGGCAGCTTGGTACACCTCGACGGATCGGTACAGCCACCACACCGCAAACCTGGCAATGCGCTTTACGATCCGGTCCTTCCGGGACAGGATGACTTCCGTAGGTTCGCTCATAGATCCTGCTCGGTCATAGATCCCGCTCACTCATGTCTGCGCGGAGCCTAGCGCCTCGCTTGTGCCGAATAATTCCTAGGCCTCGTTGTGCCTACACTTGGCCCGCGCTCACCGACCCGGAGGTCCACCATGCCCGAGTACACACCACGATTCAACACCCTTCCCGAGATCCTCGAGCACGCCCGTGCGGAACACGGGCATCGCCCCTTCCTGGGGACCAAGGAAGCCGGAGCGTGGACGTGGATGTCCCATGCCGAGTTCGGTGAGGCCGCCGACCAGGCGCGGGGCGGGTTCGCAAATCTGGGTGTCGGCAAGGGCGATCCGATCGCCATCGTCGCCGACAACCGTAGCGAGTGGGCAATCGCCGCTTACGGTGCTTACGGTCTCGGCGCCGCAGTCGTGCCCATGTACGAGGCACAAAAGGACGAGAACTGGCGCTACATCCTCCTGGACTCCAGAGCCCGCGTCGCCGTGGTCGCCAACGAGGACATTCGTGACCGGATCAGCGCCATGCGTGGCGATCTACCCGACCTGCAGAACCTCGTTGTGCTTGACGGTGAGAGCAACGACGCCGCTGTGTCCTTTGTCGACATGTTGGAGCGAGGCAAAGCCAACCCGGTGGACGTGACGCCACTCGACGCGAACGACATCGCCGGATTTGTCTATACCTCCGGTACAACGGGCAATCCCAAAGGGGTGATCCTGAGCCACAGCAACTTCGCCAGCAACGTGAGCGCCATTACCGAGGTCTTCCCGATCGAGTCCGACGACCGCACACTGTCCTTCCTCCCGTGGGCCCACGCCTTTGGCCAGACCGTCGAACTGCACGTGTTGCTGGCGAAGGGAGCATCAACTGCGTTTGCTCAGGGCACTCGCACGATCATGCCGTTCCTGGGTGAGGTGTCGCCCACAATGCTCGTTAGCGTGCCCCGAATCTTCAACACGATCTACGACGCGCTCGGCAAACGAATGGAGAAAGAGGGTGGTGTCAAGAATCTGATGTTCGATACCGCTATCACCAACGAGACCAAGCGCCGTCGGCTCGCCGACGAAGGCAATTCCAGCAGGCTCGTCGAGATGCAGCACCAACTGTTCGACCGGCTGGTTTTTTCGAAAGTGCGCGATGGCTTCGGCGGTCGTCTCAAGTACGCGATCAGCGGCGGTGCAGCCATCGCGACCGACGTCGCCAACTTCATTGATAGCCTTGGAATCAAGGTCTACGAGGGATACGGCCTCTCGGAGACATCCCCCATCGTTACCGCCAACTTTCCGGGTACCCGCAAGATAGGGTCCGTTGGTACGCCGATTCCCGGGGTCACAGTCAGTATCGACAACGAAAATCGGGCCGGTGACGATGGAGAGGTGGTCGTGTACGGCCACTGTGTCATGCAGGGATATCACAATCTGACGGAGCAGACCGCCGCCGTGTTGACCGAAGACGGCGGCTTCCGCACCGGCGACCTCGGGCGCCTCGACAAAGACGGCTTCCTGTTCATCACCGGTCGGATAAAGGAGCAGTACAAGCTCGAGAACGGCAAGTACGTCGTGCCCACGCCCCTCGAGGAGAAGATCTCTCTCTCGCCGTACATCTCAAACGCCATAGTCTTCGGTGACAACAAACCGTTCAATGTTGGCCTGCTCGTCCTCGACGACGACGCCGTCGCGGGGTGGGCTGCGACCCAGGACATCACCGTTGCCGGCGATGACCTGGCCGACGACGAGCGGGTTCGTGGTTTGATCCGACAAGAGCTCGAAAAGCAGCTCGCAGACACCAAGGGTTACGAGCGGGTGAAGAAGTTTGCCATCCTCGACGAGGACTTCACGGTTGACAATGGGATGCTGACACCCACCCTGAAGCTGAAGCGCAACGTGGTCGTCGACCACTACGGCGACAAGATCAAGGATTTGTATTCATAGCAGCGATGCCGGATTCGGTTGATGCACACCGCGCTTGGTGAGATCGGTGAGAGTGACTGCGAGACCATTGGCGGCGGTGCCTTTGCGCAACCACTGAACGCGTGGTCGAGTTTCGCCTATGTCCTCGTTGGGTTGCTCGTAGTTGTCCGGGGCTTACGCGCGCCTGCCGGCCAACGGCTACCCCAGACCGTTTTTGGCCTCACGTTGGTGTGGGTTGGGGTCGGTAGCGTTGAATTCCATGGTCCACAGCCGGGTTGGGCCCGGTTGGCACATGACCTCTCGATCCTCGCTGTGCTGGCGTTCGTAGTCGTGTTCGACACTGCGGCGATTTACTCCTGGTCTCCTGCCAGGCTTTGGAGTGGGTTTGTCGGCCTGGTTGCAGTGCTCGGTGTGATCACCGCGGTTGCACCGGATATTGCCATCGGTGCCGGGGCGCCCCTCGTGGTTGTGGCCGTGATCACCGAAGTCGTCATCTACAGACGGGGCTTGCGAGGCGCCGGAGTGAAGACCCGGACGCTACGGCTTTATGGGACTATCGCTTCGGTCGCCGTGGTGGGAGGCTTCGCTAACGTGTTGGGCCGGACCGACGGCCCGTTGTGTGACCCCGACGGACTGCTACAGCTCCATGCGGTATGGCACTTCCTGACGGCGATCGCTTTCGGGTTGTGGGCATTCATCGGGTTCCCCAAGGTAGATGCCGACCGCCTGAGTACCTCGACAGTGGCTCAGAGCCGATAGCCGCCAATGAGTGACATGGGAAGTGAACTGACTGCCCCCGCCTGGAGCCTGCGATGAGGGAGACGACCAGCAGATGACGGAACCGCTGGCGGAGACTGGAAACGACGAAGGTGGCAAGAGCCGCTTTCGGTCAACCACCATCTCCATCTTCGGTGTAGCCGTTGTCGGGCTCATCCTGTGGTTCGTCTTCACCAAGATGGTGTCGTGGAGTGAAGTAGCCGATGCCGCCGGCAATCTCTCATCGGGGGATTGGTTGCTCCTCGCGGGTGTGGCTCTGGCCCGGCTTGCGGTGGAACCGTTGCTGCTCGTGGCCGTCACCCCTGGTTTGACCTGGAGCCGTGCCCTCGGAGGGTATCTCGCGCCCGCAGCCACCGCCGCGGTTGTCCCCGGGCCTTCCGACATGGCAGCTCGCTATGCGATGTTCCGGAGTTGGGGTATTTCCAGCGCTCAGACCAGCGCTTCCGTCGTTCTGGTCCTCCTGTACACAACCCTTGCCAGGATCGCGTTGCCACCGATCGCGGCCGGCGTACTGCTCGTCTTCGGGAGATCGAACGCAAAGTTGTCATCCGTGGCGATGATTGCGGTTGGCGTCCTGGCTACTGTCATCGTCGTCCTTGTTCTGCTGCTGCGCTCAGATCAGACTGCCCGCCGGTTTGGGCACGCGGCCGGTACGGCAGCGACCCGCATTGCTCGGTGGTTTCACATCAAGGCACCCGAGAACCTTGCCGCGGACCTTGCAGAGAATCTGGCGCACTTCAGGGACACCACCCACAATGTGGTACGCACCCGGACACATCTGGCATCTCTGGCTGCTCTACTCGGTCAGGCAGGTCTATTCGCGATTCTCCTGGCCTCGGTGCGAGGGGTTGGGATCACAAGTGATGAACTGGACTGGATCGCAGTGTTCGCCGCTTTTGCACTCGTGCAGATACTTACCGCAATTCCGATAACCCCTTCCGGCCTCGGTGTCGCCGAGGCGGCATACATCGCGTTACTAGCCGCTGGGAGCTCAACCGACCTTGTGGGGGAGGTGGCGGCTGCCGCGTTGATCTACCGCGTGTTCAGTTGGTTCATCGTTATCCCGCTTGGCGGGATCGCCTGGGTATGGTGGACCAGGACCCAGTTCCCGGCCAGGAGCCACGCCTCGGAGCGGAACGCACCACAGTCAGAACTGCATGGCAGCGACCCGGGATCAGACCACTCCGGGTAACGATGGGCTCAGCAGGCTCCCGGGCTCCGAAACGATCGTGTAGTAATCTCCGGAGTCGCAATTATTGGAAGGAGTGGGTTGGATGGCACGAGTCAGAGCCGTGGTGTTGGTCGGCACGATACTTACCGCATTGTTCACGACGGCGTTGCCGGCCGGTGCAACCGTTACCGGTCCGTGCGACGGATCGGCCCAATGGGACGGCGGGGGACCGACGGTGGTAGCAAGCCAACTGGCACCCGGCGAAGTGGTGATCATTCCCCGAGAGGGCAACGTGACTTGGACGGGTGCAATCGCCATCCCGGAGCCGAGTGAGCCGAGAGAAGTCAGCGGGAACGTCAAGGTGAGAATGCCGTACCCCTTAGGGCTGGTCCAGGTGGGTGAGTGGTCGAGTACCGGAACCCTGATCGCAAATTCGGGCACATATGAATACGAATTTCCCTCGATCCTCTCAGGATTTGAGGTAACCGTCGAGGCGAAACACTGGGAAGGCACCCTCGTGTCTGCCGGGGCGCCGACGTGCGCCGGAGAGGTGACGCTATCTATCGAGGGAACTAATCCGATCGGCTTCATCGCCGGCGGACTGTCCATCGTGAGCATCATGGGAGCGTACCTCGCAGTCCGGGTCAAGGGACCGTCGGCCGGAGGGAGCCTAAAGTGAAGAAACAACGCGGCCGACCCATTATGGCGGCCATCTTCGGGTTCCTGGCAGGACTGTTTGGGTCGATCTCCTTGCTTGCTTTAGGCATTATCCCGCTCGAGAGCTTCCTCGTCACGCTGTTGCCGGTATTGGGACTCGTCATCCCGTTCGCTCTCGCTATGTGGGCTCCCATCGGGGCCGGCAGCGAGACTGAGGTCGTGCCCGTGGCGGCGCCAGAGGCTGCGGAGGCAGCAGAGGCTGCGGGGACCGACACGAACAACGTCTAGTAAGAAACCGAGAAGGACCAACAAAGCAGAGCAGCCCCCGGGTATCCCGGGGGCTGCTCTGCTAACCGACCGCTGAGTGACTGTAAAACGCCGGTCGTCAGAACCCGTGGTTCAGCCGTTGAGAATCTTGGCCTTCTGTACGGCGAACTCCTCGTCGGTAAGGATTCCATCGGCGTGCAGTTTGCCGAGCTTCTCGAGCTGCTCGTACAGATCGGCGTCAGGCTCCGGGGCCGGAGCCGGGGCGGGTGCCGGAGCCGGAGCGGCCTGCTGCGGTGGTGGGGCGGCGTACTCCTGCGGTGGTGGCGCCATGGCGGCCTGGCGTCTGCTCACCCTGCGGCTGGTGCGTCGGGCGGTGCGTCGCATGGAGCGGCGTGCTGCTGGCATTTCATTCTCCTCTTGGCAGTAGTTGAGTGGTCCCGGAGTATAGGGATGGTGGGATCTGTACTGCGACTGGCGTCGCCACGCATCCCCCGCAGACAGAAGACCGTGACGCCAGCTCGCCTCGTCTAGGCGGTTGCGATCGTGTCGATGTCGACCTCGGCTTTGCGTGCCGCATAGGCGGCAGCGAACTGCCCGAGAGCAATCACCACCATCGAGATGCCGAGAATCAGCGTGAACACCCGAACGGTGATGTTCGGCCATGACAGCAGGACACCACCCGCAGCCAACGAGATGGCACCTTCGAATGCCACCCAGCCGCGTGAACCGGCGTCTGCGCCGAAGGCGCTCAGCAGCCCGATGATTCCCCAAACGATCCAGAAGATCCCCAGCAGCAGCACCAGGATCTCCAGGCTGCGCAACGGCTCTCGCATGACCAACAAGCCGACGATGACGCCCAGGATCCCAACAAGCAATCCGAGCCAACGCATCTCCGTCTCTGGCTCCATCATCGTGAGGACGATTCTGAGGACGCCGATCAGCAACAACTGAATGCCAAATAGGAAGACGACCACGGTGAGAGTCGCACCCGGCCAGGCGATCACCGCGATTCCGATGGCGAGGTTGATCAGACCCAGGAACGCTATTAGGGGCCAGATTCTGTATTGACCTGTATCCAGGGCTGTGGGGTTCATTGGTTCCAACTCCTCTGATCGGTCAACATGGTCACGCGCTCCGGAAGATTTCGGCGAGCCCATCCAGCGAACGGGCCAACTGCCCCCGGCGTTGCTCCAGATCGGAGGCTGCCGCGAGCTCGCGATTGGTGGCAGCCTCAACGGCGGCGGCTTCCGCAGTTGGATCCGCCGCGGCCCGGAGTCGTGAGGTCCGCGCCGAAGCGCGAGTCTCGAAAGCTTCCCGCGTGGATTGGAGCGCGTCGACGGCTTCGCGAGAGCTATCGCGAGCGGCCGACGACGGGGCATCCGCTTCCAGGCCGTACAACTCGGTGACAGCAGCAGACATACGCTGATCGATCTGATGCCACAGAGCGCTCCGCCGATCGTCGGGGTCGATGGACCCAGGATCTAGCTGGCTGTCTCCACGCCAAACCGCAAGATCATCCACGAGGTTGTCCTGCAACCACCTGGCGTTGGTATAGGCAGTCCGGGCTCGACCACCCCAAGCAGCTACAACGGGGGAGACGGCTGGTGGCGCAACAGCGCCGACAGGAGCCGGTGCCTTCTTCGAGCCGCGGGTTATGGCGATCACCACGATTATGACAATGGCGATGAGGGCCAGCAGGAGAATGGCCGATGTCGTCTCGGCACTATCAACGCCATCATCCGGCGCCTCGGTTGGCTCCGGTGCCGGCTCCGGCGCCTCGGTTGGCTCGGGGGCCGCCTCCGGTGGATCCTCGGCGGGGGCCTCCGTGGTCGGCCTATCTCCAACCGCCTCTGAGATCTCGGATCGAGTCTCTTCTGAGCACGCTGCGAACAGAAAAGAGACACCGATTATTAGCACAACAAGAAAACTTCTCACACCTACTCCAGAACCCGGGTTATCTATGAATTACTGCGACACAATACACCTGAGTGGGAGCCATCGATTCTGAGAAGACTTAGAGAGGTCGCCGAGGGCTTCCTCGAGTGGCCGGCCCAAATCGATCGTGCTGCGGCGCGCGTAGCGGACGCCGGGGGCACACTTACTATGATCGGCTGCGCCCAGGGGTGCCAAACAGAGGTGGAGCACCCTCGTTGATGTCAAGATGACGTTGGGAGGATCTCAGAAGAATGAGCAGCGACGGCGACGGCTACCTACGTCGCGCTAAGGATGTGATGACCGACGGTCGGGACCTCTCGACGAAGCCGCTGCGGGCTGCAGGGACCTTCTTGAGCAACATCTCCACGGCCAGTTGGCTGGCCGTAGTCGTGCTGGGCGTGACGATTGCCTCTCTCGTCGTCACCTCCCTCATCAGCGTCACCCACGGTGCGAGCCTCTCAGATGATCTGTTCGAG
>JAYEIP010000196.1:0-1783 GCA_034660155.1 Actinomycetota bacterium
CGACGCTGCACCGTGGTTGGCGTGGGTCGGACTGGTCGGAGTTGTCATCTCCATCATCTTCGATGCTCTACGCCGGGTGAAACGGTTCCGTGACCACAAGTCAGTAGTAGACGACTGATGGCTAGAAGAGCCTCCTCGACATGGTGGATCACCCACTACGGGAAACCTTGCATCTCCCAGGATCATGTCAGGTTGGAGTGGTATCCGGGCAGAAACGACATCATCCACCGGGGCACCGAACCACTCTGGAAGGCTCTCGGCGCCGTCTTCCTAGCCTACGACTACAAGGTGCCCACCTCATACACAGGGTCGTACAACTGTCGGCAGGTCACCGGAGGATCATCATGGTCGGGGCACGCCTGGCCGCTCGCCATGGACGTGAACGCTAAAACCAACCCTTACATCAGGACTCCTACCGGCCGGCCGATCCGATGGGGTGTCGAAACGGACATGCCCGCCGCCATGATCCGAGAAGCCGAGCAGATTACAGCTTCGGGGATACGAGCGTTCGACTGGGGTGGGAGATGGCGGACGATCAAAGACGCCATGCACTTCCAGGTAAGAGTCACACTGGACGAAATAGCAGGCGGGGTGGAAGCCCCACGAGGATTCTACGGAGATGACACTATGGCAATACTTTCAGACGAGGCACAACAGTTCTTCGAGGACACCTACCGGGAGTTGCTCAAACTCGACCCGAACACGAACGAAACGTGGGGGAAGGTGCTGATCGAGGACTACCGGGTGCCGCCCGGTGGGAAACATTCACATGATGCGACTACGACGATAGGAGAATCGGAATGATTGGCGGAAGCAGACCGGTAGTCAACGCCGGTAGAACACTCGGAGCGGTGGCAGCAATCGCAGGGTTAGTCCCGATTCTTGGGGGTGCGTTCGGCTGGTTCACTTGGACCGCCGACCAGCTCGAGGCGTACACGGTTGCGGTTGGTGGCGTCGTCGGTGCGTTAGCGTTGTTTCTTGGGGTGAACGTTGAGAAGCAGGTGACTCCTACGAGCGACCCGAAAGATGACGCTGGTAACAGTTTGACGCCTGGCCCTATCGGCGGGGATCAGCCGGCCATCTGACCCCACCGGGCCGCTTCGCTTTTCCAGTCGACCTTCTCGTAGGCCAGAGCTTTCGCGGATAGTTCGTCCCACAATCCAGGACGAGTGGCGTCGATGAACACACGCCATTCGAGAGGATGGTTCGTGTAGTAGAGGTGGCATCCCTGACATAAGCAGAGGGCGTTACGTTCGTCTGTACGGGTCGCCTTGTACGACCGGCTAATAATGTGGGCGCATTGCAGATTCCCGGCGTGGGAGGGACGGTCCGACTCGCAGACACCCCGAGACCGCACCCACACTCCGAAGGCTGTGTCCGCTTTCTTCATAAAGTTGGCCCGTTTCTTCTGTGTCACTTCACCGCTTGGAGGGTTCTAGCTTTGCCGGGTTCCCACTCCACCAACCCTTCAGCTTTCAACGCTTTCACATGATGCCAAACCGTTGCCACTGACACGTCCGATTCGGCGGCTACTTCACGGGCGGTTGTCGGCCCCAGTTTACGGATCGCAGCGAGAATGGTTAACCGAGTCATCCTAACGGACGTTAGCACCCGGCATGGGGGACCGGGTGCTAACTAGGAGGCACTGTCGTGCTACCGGCATTCTAACCGGCCCTGAAACGTCAACACATGAACTTCTGCGGTGCGGCCGTCCACTGTCCTCGTCAGGATTCCGTCGGGGTTGTAGGCGTAGGTGAGGTAACCCCATTCATGGAGCTCCTTC
>JAYEIP010000197.1:0-9047 GCA_034660155.1 Actinomycetota bacterium
AACAACCGTCACCGACATAGTCGGTTTTGGAGGTTTCCTCCTCACCGCCAAAGTAGTCCTAAACCTCTAATCAGTCCTCCCTCGCACCAGTCCCCCTCTTGTCAATCCCCCTCGCAGCAGTCCCCCCTCCGAGGAGGAAGTATCGCACCGGCGGAGCCGCTGGGGGTAGGGGGAACTCACCGGGTGAGTTCCTTGGGAGTTCACGAAGCGAGCTCCAGGGTCTGGTCGGGTGTCCGAAACGCGCGGAACGCAGAATCTACGATCCTAAGATCGCGACGCCTGACTCCTCAAAGCGCCCGACGTAGACGATGCGGAAGCCCTCTTCGAGCCGGGCAATGTAGTTGTTGTCGAGGATTGTCTGCTGCTCTGGTGTTAGGTCCTCGACGAACAGCGCGTCGGCCGCAGCCTGGGTCTCGACGATGTGGGCCTCGTTGATGGGGCCAAACTGCTCCACGAGATCCGACATGACATTATGAATATCAATGTCGGAGAGCGATTCGTATGTCGTTGGATCGAGCAGCACTACAACGACGTCACCTAACTCCGTCGCCTCGCGGCTGACTATGCGGTACTGCGGGAACGACAACTCAGGCACCTCGGTGGTCGTCGTCGATGTTGTGGTAGTCGCCGCGGCGGTCCCAGAGGCGGTGGCGGTGGCATCTCCGCCATCGGCAAGCGTGGGGATCGGAGCCGCGGTAGTGCTACTTGTAAGGACCGGATCTGTCGTCTCGTCATCGCCGGAGCAGGCGGCAGCAAGTATGACCACCACTCCGAAAAGGATCACACGCGTAAACGTCACCATATAACTCTACATCGGCACAACGGATTCGGTAATTAGCGGTTCGCGGCCCAGTCTTCGAATTCCAATCCGTCCATCCAGCGTTCCGAGTTCACCACCGGGAATCGCTCCTTGACTTCGAGAAACAGCTCTTCGCACGGGGCATCGCTAAGACCCACTCGTGCGAGATCAAGCGTCGGTCTCCACGCCCGCGGCCCGAGGGCGATGTCGACCTTCGATCGCCAGTCGTCATGGTCCGTCACCGTCCGCTCCGCGGTAGCCCAGAACAGTTGGAGCTTCTGCGCCGCCCGTAGGCACCGCCGCACTTCACGGATCGCCTCACGGGGAAGCTCCGAGGCTTCTGCAAGCGCCTCGTTTGCCCAGTCCGCAAAGCTCTGCTCAGTCCAATTGGCGGGCACCGTAACCACCGACTCATAGAGGTTGTCTATTGCCCGGAGCACAGATAGGTAGGTAGTAGAGCTCACCCGGTGGTCTCTTCCTGGATTAGCTCTCCCAACCCAACAATAAGCCGCCGCGTCACCGGACCCACTTCCTTGTTCGTATCGCCGATTCGCACTACGGGCTGCACTTCGCGCAGCGTGGACAACGCCATGACTTCCTCGGCCGCGACCATCCGCTCAAGGGGGAAACGCCCCTCGTTAACCGGCGCTCCAATCCGGTTGGCGACCTCTAAAACAGCCTCGCGGGTGACGGAGGCGAGGATGCCCAACTCAAGCCCCGGAGTTTCGAACACGCCATCTGTTACCCAGGCAACGGTGTTGGTCGGGCCTTCGAGGACCGTACCGCTGCGGCCGACAAGCAACGCATCGCCGAATCCTTCTTGCTTGGCGTGGAGTCGAGCGGCGACGTTGGGTCCGTAAGACAGGGTTTTCGCTCCAGTGAGCTCTGACTCGAAGCCGTCAGGATGCCAGGGTGCCTCAACTGGAAGCAACGTGACGGTGGCGTCAACTTGCGGCAGCGGCTCGGCGAAGACAATGAACCGGGAGTTCTCGCCGGAACCACGCTCGTCGGTGCCACCCGTTACGACGACCCGTACGGTGCAATCGCATACCGCGGCGCGGTCGGCAACCCATCGCTCCATGTCCGCACGATCGGGCAGACCCAGACCGAGCGCCGCCGCGGATCGTCCGAGCCTGTCGAGGTGCTGTCGTTGTCGAAACGCTACACCGTTGTATGACCGCAAAGATTCGAAACATCCAAACCCGCGCAGCAACGCAATGTCAAAGATCGAGATGCTGGCTTTCTCGGGCTCGACCTTCTGCCCGTCCATCAGCACGTGTCCGGTGACTTTCATGGCGCAGAGGTTACCCGGCGTGAGAAGTGTGATGGATTGGGGTCATTCGCATTCGCCCGGTTCAACTCCGCACACGACTGTTGAAAGAGCGCGAAATTTGTCACACCTCGTTGATACGTTGACGATACTTCCTGCCCGACGATGTTTTGGAGCCTGCGATGGGGACCGTCCCTTTCTACGACACAGATCGATACGAAGCCATGGATAAGTGGCAGAGCGTACGCTGTGCTTCCCATCTTGAATTGCTTAGTGAGGTAGCCGGAATGGACCGGGAAGAGGCGTGGGCGTTTGACGGAGCTGCTTCGATGGCCAACTGGCTCGTGAACCGCTACGGCTTGTCTCGCAGCACCGCTGCCGACTGGACTCGAGTGGCTCACGCTCTTCAAGAACTCCCTGCGCTACGTGCAGCCTACGGGTCGGGACAATTGTCCTGGGACCAACTGCGGACTGTCACCCGATCGGCACTGCCACCGCAGACACGTCCTAGAGTCCTGGCCTGACCTCAGCCCTCAAACAGATTCGTTATCGGGAGCCGCCGGTCCTTACCAAACGCCTTGCGCGTTATCCGCACCCCAGGTGCTGCCTGGCGGCGTTTGTACTCATTGCGGTCGACCATGCGCGTTACCCGTTGGACCAGGTCCCGAGCAAACCCGTCGGCAACAATCTTGTCGGCGGACTCGTCCAGTTCGATGTATCGGCACAGGATGGCATCGAGCGTGTCGTACTCGGGTAGGGAGTCGGTGTCTTTCTGGTCGGGGCGCAGCTCAGCGGAAGGCGGTTTGTCGATTATCGCCCTGGGAATCGCCTCACCGTCACGGTTGCGCCACTCCGAGAGTCGATACACCAGTGTCTTGAACACGTCTTTGAGAACCGCATATCCGCCGGCCATGTCGCCGTAGAGAGTGGCGTAACCAACCGCCATTTCCGATTTGTTCCCCGTGGCGACCACCATCCCCCCAAATTTGTTCGAAACCCCCATCAAGATGGCACCACGTATCCGGGCCTGAAGATTCTCCTCAGCAACACCGAACTCGGTGCCTTCGAATGCAGGCTGCAACGCATCGAGGAAACCGCCAAATACCCCCTCAATCGGAATCTCGTCGATGCGGCAGCCAAGGTTCCTGGCCAGCTCGAACGAATGATTGACTGAACCCTCCGAGCTGAATCGGGTCGGCATGGTTATGCCCCACACCGCCTCCGGCCCCAGGGCATCAACCGCGATCGCCGCGGTCAAGGCCGAGTCGATGCCACCAGAGAGACCGATCACAACATCACGGAAACCGTTCTTGCGGACGTAGTCCCGGAGCCCGGTCACGAGCGCCTCGTAGACCTCGGCCTCCTCGCTAAGCCGGGGCTTGATCGCTGGTGGCGTCGCCGGCGACCTATTAGTTCGGCCGGCGGAGACCGTCACCAACCCGCCGTCGTGCTGCACGTCGCTCACGGGAACATCAACTACGAAGTGCTCTGCCTCAAACTGGGGCGCCCGGTAGATAATGTCGCCGGCGGCGTCGAACACCATCGAGTCACCGTCGAAGACCAGCTCGTCCTGGCCACCGACCATATTCAGATACACAACCGGAGCACCGGATCTCCTCGCCTCCGATGCGAGCAGCGCAGATCGCTCATCCCCTTTTCCCACGTGATAGGGCGACCCGTTGATGTTGAGCAGGATATTGGCGCCAGCGTCGGCCTGCATCGCTGGAGGGCCATCAGCGGACCAGATGTCCTCGCACACCGACACGCCGGTGACCACGCCACCGATTCCCCACAGCTTGTCCGGCACCCTTCCGGCAGAGAAGTAGCGAGCCTCGTCAAAGACGCCATAGTTGGGTAACAAGACCTTGTGATAGATCCCCCGGATGGCGCCGTCGGCCACCACCGCCGCGGCATTCGCCAGTTCCCGTTCAACGGAGTCGTCCATGTGCCGCTCGCCATCGACCCGGTCGACAAACCCCACAACGACGGCGGTGCGCTCGGCGGCTTGAGCAATCCGGCGCAGCGCCTCAATGTTCTCACCGATGAACGCTTCACGGAGCAGAAGATCCTCGGGCGGGTACCCGGTGATGGCCAACTCAGGCAAGAGAAGAACATCGGCCTCAGCCCCCTCAGCCCGCTCCATGGCCTCCAGAATCCGGGCTAGATTCCCGTCGATATCACCAACGACAAGGTTGATCTGGGCCCCGGCGATTCGTAAGAACGACATGGACGCAGGTTACCCGCAGCGCCAAACCGACCGTCACACCCCGTTGACGGTTTCGGCGACAAGCCAGTCGACGACATTCTCAAGCGCCTCGTGATCCTCGGCCCCCGAAGCGAGCGCCTTGTGAAAGATATCGAGCTGGGTATCAGCGCTCGTACCTCGCTCGAGGATCGTCCGGGCGTGGATGAGCTGCTGGAGACACCCGAGCATCTCGGCATCCTCGTGGACCAGCTCGATCAACTCCTCCACCAACTGCGGGTATGGAACCAACTCGCCTCGTCCAAAGTCGATTAGAGACTCGGCTGTGCCGTAACGCTGGGCCCGCCACACATTCTCTTCGATGAGCATCCTGCTGTAGATGCGCCACCGCTGATTCTCCACCCGGCGTCGGTACAGCATCGACAGGAGCGAGACATAGAGGGCAGCGACGGTGAGGGTGTCCTCGACGTTGGTGCAGATGTCGTTGCTGCGCAGTTCGAGAGTCGGGTATCGAGCGCTGGGACGCAGATCCCACCACAACTTGGTCGCATCCTCGATGACCCCGGCACCGACCAGTACGTCGACGTGGCGCTGATATTCGGCCCACGACTCGAACTCGTCCGGCATCCCGGTACGAGGGACGGCCCGGAAGACGGATGTTCGGTAGCTCTTGAGACCGGTATCTGTTCCATTCCAAAATGGTGACGAAGTGGATAGAGCCAGCATATGAGGAACGAAATACAGCACCTGGTTCATGAGGTCGACACGGGCATCCTCGTCATCGATGCCCACATGGACGTGCATGCCACAGATCAGGAGACGACGAATGACCCCGCCCAGAGCGCGGGCCAGGATGTTGTAGCGAGGAGCATCCGTATGACGCTGCTGAAACCAATCGGCCGACGGATGCGTTGACGAGGCGATCGGGGCGAGGCCGTATTCGCCGCATACATCGGCGACTGCCCGACGGAGCCGCTTCAGGTCAATGCCTGCTTCGTCGATGGATCGGCACACCTTGGTGCCGATCTCAATCTGGGACCGCAGGAACTCAGGGCTGACCTGGCCACCGATGATCTCCTCACACGCCGCCATCAGGCCGTCCGGTAAATCTTGAACCAGTTCCCGACTCTCGATATCGACAATCAGGTATTCCTCTTCGATGCCGATCGTGAACGCAGGCCGCTCAATCACAGGTATCCACCTTCCAACAGCGTGCCGACAAGTTAGTGCACCGCTAACTCGTCATGTGGGCCATTTACGCCTTCCCGGAACACGACCCCTGACCACTGTCGCTACAATCCCGACATGCCCGACCGAATCCTTACCCTGGCGCGTCTAGCCGCCGAGATCGCACCTCAGATGATCGAAGTACGGCGCGACCTTCACCGCAATCCGGAAATCGGGTGGTCCGAGCACCGCACCACACGCAGGGTTGCAGAGACGTTGCTGGACTGGGACATCAAACCCGACATCCGCCCCGAGGGAACCGGGCTAGTCGCCGAAGTCGGTGACGGAGGAACGGTCGTCGGGTTTCGTGCTGACCTCGATGCTCTGCCCATCCACGAGGAGGCGGCACCGCCCTACGCCTCGATTGTGCCCGGCGTGATGCACGCCTGTGGCCACGATGCGCATACAGCTATCGGGCTCGGAACCGCATGGGTGCTCCAGCAACTCGGAGATCTTCCGGGAACCGCCCGCTTCATCTTCCAACCGGCTGAAGAACTGATTCCGGGGGGAGCTCAGACCATGCGCGACGATGGCGTCCACCGTGGATTATCGGCCATCACCGCTTTTCATGTCGACCCTTCTCTCGAGGCAGGCAAGGTCGGCATCCGCACCGGTGGAATCACGGGTGCGTCCGATCGATTTGTCATCACACTTTCGGGACCCGGCGGACACACCTCTCGACCCCACCAGACGGTCAACCTGGTCTACGTCGCAGCCCGGGTCATCACCGACCTACCCCAACTGATCCGCCACACCATCGATCCCCGGGAAACCGTGCTGGTGGTATTTGGAGCGGTACAGGGTGGTTCCGCCGCCAACGTCATCCCGACCCACATCGAACTCCAGGGAACAGTCCGCCTCTTCAACCTCGATCTTTGGCGACAGATGCCCAAGCGTGTCGAGACGCTTGTCGCCGATATGGCAACCCCGCTGGGCGCCACCGCCGAGATCGAGTACACCCCGGGCTCTCCACCTGTAGTCAACGATCCTCACGTGATCAGACAAGTCGAGGCCGCAGCTGCAGCCGTTCTTGGACCTGAAAACATCGAGCACACCCACCAGAGCCTCGGAGCCGAGGACTTCGCCTGGTTCCTCGAAGACATCCCCGGCGCCCTAATCCGCCTCGGAGCCGCCCTCCCCAACCGTCGCGTCGATCTTCACTCAGCCAGCTTCGACATCGATGAGTCAGCCATCGAAACCGGTATCCGCCTGGCCAGCGAAACCATCCTCCGCCTAATCGAAGCCGGCTAGGAGCGTCCCCCGGCCGCAAGGCCGGACAGCGACCTCAGTCCCCCCTCCAGGTGGAAAGCACCGCCGGCGCCCGCCGGGAAGCGCTTCGCATCAGTCCCCACCGGCGCCCACCGCGATCCCCCAGTGTCAGGGCACCAGGTAGGGCACCAGGTCGAAGCCAAGTTGTTCCGCAACGAGTTCGAAAGTCGGGGTTGTATCACCGTCCGCCCGAGGAGTTGGGTCAAACGCAACCCAACCGTGTTGGGGGACCCACAACTCAACCCAGGCGTGAGCATCCCGGTCACGGAGGACGACTGTTCCGCCGTCCGTCGGTTCTCCCGGGGCGAAACCGAGTACGACGCGGGACGGGATGTCGAGAGTGCGGGCGAGAACGGCCATAGCTGTTGCGTAGTGCTCGGCATTACCAGTGCGATAGATCGGCGACTCCGAGTCGAGTAGCCATGCCGCAACGCCGTTTCCTTCGAGGCCGGGTTCCACGTCTACCGAGTATCTGAACGCATTGCTGTGGAACCAGGCCTCCAGATAGAGGCCGCGCTCGAACACCGATTCGGCGCCGGCGGTCACTGCCCCAGCCAGGGACCGCAGATCTCCGGTTCGGAGGCTGTCATCTGCAGGTAGGCCCACATGTCGCTCGGGGTCGGGAGGTGCGGCCCGAAAACTTTCTACGGGCTGGGGATTGGGCACGATCTCACCGTTCGCCGCCGCGGTTGCGAACGTCGCCGTCAGTACGCCGTCTGCGTCCGCAACCAGTGTGTTCAGATCGACTTGTGGGATCTCGACATCAAGCGAGTACTGCATTCCTGAATAGCTGACTGCGCCGTCGAGGCTCAGCGCCCCATCGACGTGGCGGACGCGGACCCTGTCGCCTAACTCCTGCGTCGAACGCCAAATTGTCGGTGTCGCCGGCGCTGGTAGCCAGCTCATACGGAGCCGATCGATCTCGACGTCGATAGTCACAGGGATGGCCGGTCCATTCCATTGATGGCACGGATCGACCCATGGCCGATCATCGAGGGAGCCCGTTGCCGGCGGACTCGCGTAGAACTGGTTCCCGTCGTAGGTCTCCAACGTGAGGAGGCGGAAGTACATGTCGGCCGCCGGCAAGTCACCAGTCACGTGCGCGGAGAAGACCGGTTCATCGGAATTCGAAACAAGCGACTGCTGGATGCCGATGAACGGGTTATAGCTGGGCGAACCGTAGAAGTCGCTGCCGATCCTCGTCTCAGTTTGGCTATCGAGGCAAACCGTTCCACCGCTGCCAGAGATGGAACCGTCAGCGCGGAGAACCAGGGTCGCTGCAGCTCCAATGGCGATCACCAACGCGAACGTTGTCCCGACCGCAGCGAGTGCCCGGCCCCATCCGTGACGCATTGCCCATCGGCGTCCAACGGGAGTCACCGCCTCCTCGAGGCGGTCCATCACATCGTCGATCGAGAACGCTTCGGTGTCCAACTGGTTGACGTCGGGAATCGGGTTCGCTTGCGCCAGTAGTTCATGACTGTTGCTATTCCTCACAATCCACCGCTTTCGGCCGCGCGTGCGCCTTGAACAGTGCGATTGAGTTCCTTCTCAAGCCGCCGCCGAGCCCTCTCCAGACGTTTCCTTGACGCTGTTTCGCTCATTCCCAGGACTTCGGCCACCTCGCGGTGACTCAATCCCTCCCAGGCACTGAGGAAGAGCACCTCACGGTCAGCCTCCGGGAGCTGGCTGGCCGCGTCGAGGACGCGTTGATCTTCTGCCCGCCGAACAACCTGCAGCTCGGTTTGCTCGACCCCCGCGTCTGTCTTCGAGGCGAGACGGTTGTACAGGCGATGGCGGCGCCGTTCGCTGCGGTGGATGTTGGCCAGTACCCGCCTAGCCACCCCGTAGAGCCAGGGCAGGGCTGCATCGCCGTCCGGAATATCGTCGATGCGGCGCCACGCGACGACGAATACCTCGGCAGCTGCGTCATGGGCGTCCCAACGAGCGGCCCGTCTCATGCAGTACGCCAGCACAGCAAGCCGATGCGTCTCAAACAGTCTTCGCAGACGGAGGTCGCTGTGAGCATGATCACCCGGTTCTTCCATAGTTCCCATCACCCCCCTTTATGTCCGCACCGCCAATTGTCGTGACACCCGTCGCGAATGTGCCGAGGCCCACTCGACCGCGACCGCCCGGCTGACGTCCTCGATCCCGCTAATACACCCGGTCTCCCGTCAGCTTCTCGTAGAGCAAGGAGGCGAAGTGGATGACAGTCGCAAAGCCGGGGAGGCTGCTGCTGGCCCCCACAAAGTACAAGTTCGGGAACGGGCTCCTGT
>JAYEIP010000198.1:0-1766 GCA_034660155.1 Actinomycetota bacterium
ACGAAGTCCTCCCTGTGCTCCGCCAGGTAGATGGCATCGACTTCGTCGAGATCCGAGGTGATAACCCGACGATCGTCCCTATCCGTCGCGTCTTCGACGATGTGCGCGATATCTTCGGCGGGCAACCGGGTAAATGCCGCAAGCAGCGAAACCAGGTCGTCGACTGCACTATCCGGCACCAGGGCGCCGTCCACGACGGCGGAGAGAGCAGGACGGGTGCCTGCCAGTTGCTGGCCGGTGCGGTCAACGATCTGGCCCCGAGGCGCCGGGGTGCGGACAGTCTTTACCTGTTGTGCCTCAGCATTCTCCACATAATTCTCGTCGGCGACCACCTGCACCTGCCACAGCCGCAAGGTCAGAATGCCAAACATGGCCACGAAGGCGAGACCGACTGCTCCGAGACGCCACGCCGACTTCATGTGGCCCAGCCAAATCGTCGCCGGGAGCCAATCAACTTAGTCACGAGCGGAAACACCACAGCGGCAATGACGATGTTGTAAACGGCGGGGAGGAGTGTGTTGTTGATCACTGCGGTACTCGTGAAGAAACGTTCTCCAAATAGGGTACCGACAATGACGAATAATGCGTTTGCCATGATTGTCAGCAGAAAGACACCCACCCCGATAGCAACCGGACCATCGTCGGCCCGATCGCGGAAACGGAGGCCAACGTAGACGGCAACCGTGTACGCCATTGCCCAGAGGCCGAGCGGGGTGCCGCCAAGGAGGTCGAGAAGCATTCCTGCGGTGAAGCCAAGAAGGAGCGCTGGCTCCGGATCGATATAGCGAGCACAGGCAAGAACCACCACCAGCACCACCGCGGGTGAGGCGCCAAACGGGTTAATGCGACCATCACCAAACACCGCCGTCTGCGCGACTACGGCCAGCACGACCAGAAGGAGAGAGATGCCTACATCGCGAGTTCTCATTGTGTTTCCTCGGTTGCGGCCTCATCGGGCAAGGTCGTCGAGCCGGGCGTTGCGGGGGCATCGTCCCGGGTCGCGGGCGCCGGTTCATCCTCAATCTCCGCATCGAGCGGCGAGTAGCCAACAATCACCTTGACGAAGTCGAGCCGGGACAACTCCACCACCGGAGCAACCTCGGCGACCAGCCCGAATCCAGCGTCGTCGGCGGCCGTTTCCACAACTGTTCCGACAACGATCCCCGGCGGGAAGCGACTCCCCGCAGTCACGATGATGCTCCCGGCCCGAGCAACGTCGGCATCGAACATACGCAGGGTCAAATTCTTCTCATTGGCACCGGTAACGATCCCGGTCTCGCTCGTCAACTCATCACGTACCGAGACTCGCACGTTGGGATCGATGATGAGTCGCACTCGCGCCCTACCGTCAAACACAATATCGACGCGGCCAATTAGGCCCTGCTCATCGATGACCGCATCGCCTATTGAGATACCGTCATCGAATCCCTTGTCGATATACCGAACGAGATCGAAAGTACTTGACCCCGCCGAGACGATACGGGCGACCACAGTCGGCAGATCGTCGGGCACCGTAAGGTCATTGAGCTCTCTCAGATGGTCGAGTTCCGCCTGGATACTGTCGAACTGCTGGACCTGGCCTTGGAGTTGGGCGTTCTCGGCACGCAAAGCCTCGTTCTCCTCCCTGAGGCTGGCTATGTCGGAAATCGCGTCGATGAAGCCAACGACCGGCCTGGTGACCCCTGATGCCACGTTCTGCAATGGCGTAAACAGCGTCTGCGCCCCGTCGCGCATCGTGGTCCCGATCCCGGTGCCGTCGCTCCTGA
>JAYEIP010000199.1:0-1765 GCA_034660155.1 Actinomycetota bacterium
TCGGTGGTGCTGGTTTCTCTCGTCCTCAACACGGCTCTTACCGCCCTCATCGCCGCATTCGGGCTCGACGACTGGCTCGTGGTGGGAGCCACTCTCTCCTTTGTCACTCGGATCGGTGCCACCCTCCTCATCATCGGTGGGCTCGCAGTGATGTACCGGTCACTCCCGTATATGACCGTGCCCTGGAGGGCCGCGATGGCCGGGGCTATCGCGGCCACCTTTGCGGGTTGGATTGTGTCACACGTCGTAGGTGCCTATCTCAGCCGGTTCGGCACCGTTTCGGTGGAGAGCGCTGCCGGAGGAGTGGCGGCCATCCTCGCCTGGATCTATATGCTCAGCCAGATTGTGCTCGCCGGGGCCCAGCTGACCAACACGCTGACTCTTCGCGCCCGGTCGGATGCCGTATCGTCTGCGAGTGGCGGCGTCAGCGCCCAGCCCACCACTCCGCGATAACAGCCCGCAACTGGACTCAACCAGCGCTGTCCGACGTGCTAGTGAATTGAAATGCCGCAACCACGCGGTCTACGCTCGCAGCGTTCCAAACGGGAGGATTCGGCGTGGTATATCTGTTGGTCCGGCTCGCGCTGTCGATGGCCTCTCTGGCTGCGACGGTGTGGATCGTCCCCGGCTTGAGCTTCGACGGATCAATCTGGGCGCTCGCCGGCATTGCCTTGATATTCGGTATTATCAACGCGGTAGTTCGACCGCTCGCCATGTTTCTCTCGCTTCCGGTGATCTTCCTCACTCTCGGGATCGGGGCGCTTTTCGTCAACGGGTTCATGTTCTGGTTTGCCGTCTGGCTTGCTTCCCCGGACCGGCTCGATCTGGGGCTCACTTCGAGCGGCTTCTGGCCTGCCTTCTGGGGGGCGATCGTCATGGCGATCGTCGGGTGGTTACTGGGCATCCTGGTGAATCGCGATCGAACTGCCTGGTGAGAGTCGGATCCGATTTGACCGCGACCATCCTCAGTTGAACCGCGCCCGCGGTGAGTGGTAGATAGCGGATGGCCTTGGTCATCGTCGCCAGGCTAGATCGCCGGCAGAAGGTCGCAGCTAGGGTTGCCGCCCCGGAAACAGGAGATTGTGGTGAGTGGACAGACTCTTAAGAGCCTTGGCATGTTTGTGCTGGTGTTGGCGGTAATGAAGTTCTTCTTCGGGTGGAACATCTCGATCATCGGCAGTCTGGTGCTCACGATCATATTGTCCGTCGTGATGTCGTTTGCGAACAAACGCTAATCACCACCGGTTGTTGGGGTACTCGGTCGGCGCGCTCCCCGGATCTCTCGCCAGGGAGCTAGTGCCTCTAGACGCGGCAATCTACGTGCTTACGCCGATGTCGACACGAATCCGCAACGGCCTACAATCCCCCGTCCGAGAACATCTACTGAAAACGGGAGTCATACGTGTTTTTCATCCTGGCGCTGATCTTGATAGGAATGGTTGCCGGCGCAATAGCCGAACGCGTCGTGTACCCCGAGTGGAAGATCGACTGGACCGAGGCATTTGCGGTCGGCCTCGCCGGCTCATTCTTCGGCGGGTTGGTAGGCAACCTCGCCGCAGGTGACGGATTTGCGCTTCGGCCGGTTGGCATTATCACCTCGACTCTCGGGGCCATCGTGCTTCTGGCCATTCTCAAGTTCGTGCGAGGCAGAATTCGCGCCAGCGGCAAGTAGTTCCATCAACGGTACACAACCCAACGCGGAGCACCGTCAACCACTTTTGCAGCCCGTCTAGTGCAGTTCCGAAGGCGTTACGTCCCTGTTTCG
>JAYEIP010000200.1:0-9004 GCA_034660155.1 Actinomycetota bacterium
AGCATAAATAGCTTCGCCGAGCCGGTGTCGCAGCCGCACTCGCTTAGACCCGGGGCGGCTCACGGTAACCACCGAACACATCCTTCATGGTGTTGACAATCTCGCCGAGAGTGGCCCGGGCGCGCGCCGCGTCAATAATCAGCTCCATGAGATTGGCATCGCCCTCCGCACCGACCCGGAGTGCATCCAGCGACTGCTTGACCGCCTCATCATCCCGGTCGCCACGCAACCGATCCAGCCTGGCGCGCTGTCCCGCTTCGACTTCGGCCCCGATCCGCAAGATATCGAGCTGTGTCTCATCATCCTTCACGTATTTGTTGACGCCGACAATCACCCGATCGCCTGTGTTCAGTGCCTTTTCGAATTCGTAAGCCGAGTCCGCCAGAGCCGCCTGGAACCAGCCCTCGGAGATTCCATATAGGACACCGTCGAGAATCGACCCGTCGCCCATCCTCTCGATGGTCGCAAATATCTCCTCGGCCTGCGCCTCGATGCGATCCGTCATCTCCTCAACAAACCAGGAACCGCCCAACGGATCGATGGTCGAAGCGACACCGGTTTCCTCGGCGATGATCTGTTGCGTCCGCAAGGCGATTTCAGCGTTCTTGGCTGTTGGCAGCGCGAAGACCTCATCCATAGCGTTGGTATGCAGACTTTGGGTTCCGCCGAGGACCGCGGCCAATGCTTCGATTGCGGTGCGCACGATGTTGTTCTCCGGCTGCTGCGCCGTAAGCGAGACCCCTGCGGTCTGCGTGTGGAAACGAAGCTTTAGCGACCGCTCGCTCTTCGCCCCATACCTATCGCGCATCCACCTGGCCCAGATGCGGCGGGCCGCCCGAAACTTCCCGATCTCCTCGAAGAAATCCATGTGGGCATCGAAGAAGAAGGACAACCTTGGCACAAACTCGTCGATGTCGAGCCCGCGCCGCAGGCATGCTTCGACGTAGGCGAATCCATCGGCGAGAGTGAACGCCAGTTCCTCCGCCGCGGTCGCCCCGGCTTCCCTGATGTGATAGCCCGAAATAGAGATCGTGTTCCACAGTGGTACCCGCCGACCGCAGAATTCGATCATGTCGACGATCAGCCGGAGATGAGGTTCCGGGGGGTAGATCCACTCCTTTTGGGCGATGTACTCCTTGAGGATGTCGTTCTGGAGCGTTCCTTGCAGCTTTGACCAATCGACACCTTGCTCCTCCGCCGCCACCAGTAGAAACGCAAAGAGCACCTCGGCGGGGCCGTTAATCGTCATCGACACAGACACGTCGCCCAGTGGGATGCGATCGAACAAATCCACCATGTCGTCCGATGAGGAAACGGTGACACCACAATGCCCGACCTCACCTAGGGAACGGGCATCGTCGGCGTCGAGCCCCATCAGCGTTGGCATGTCGAAGGCCACAGATAATCCCCCCTGGCCCGCGGCAAGCAGATGATGGAATCGCTCATTGGTGTCCGCGACCGAAGCAAAACCTGCGAATTGGCGCATCGTCCACAACCGACCCCGATACCCGGTGGCGTGGACACCCCTGGTGTAAGGGAATTGCCCCGGATAGCTGATGCTGTCGGTAGCAACACCATCAGTCGGCACCCCGAGAGCTGGCACATTCTCGAACGAGAGAGTCGAGAACTTCTCCCGTCGTTGCAGACCGGCTTCGTAAGCCTCGCTCCACTCTCGGTGCCGGCCCTCAGCCATGTTTCGCCTCACGCTTCTCGATAGCTTCGATTTCTCCAGCTGCAACAGGCTCAGCAATTGCCCCGATCGAGGCCATGTACTCAGCCTGCAGGCCCAATATCTCGCCCACTAGCGCCGGGTCGTACTCAAATCCCTGGCCCGCGGTCTGTTCGAGGACATAGGACGTCACTGCATCCCCACCGAGCACGATTGTCTGCTCCGGGTCGGCATCGAGAGCGTCTTGTACGAACTTCATCTCCCACTCCAAGATGCGTCGTACGCTCCTCTCCCCGATAACGGTCCGAGTCGCTTCGCTGAGACGCGGTGTGATGTATTTGATGGAGTCCTCGACCCCGTACGAGATCGCGGCGCCGGGTAATCGGATTGAGCCCTGCCAGTAGAACGCCAGCCCGATGGCGAGTAATAGGATCAATAGACCGAGGGCGAACAGAGTGGCTGCCATGACTCAGCATGGTACCGGTGTGCCTCGTCTGTGATGGCGAGATTTCTTCAAAGTGCTCGATCACCGATAGTCTTGCGGCTGCCCGAGGAGACGAATGCTCGACCTGCAAACAATGAAGCTGTTTTTCGCCATGTTGGCGGCTGTCACCAATGTGGTCGTAATCGCCTACGTTGTTGTGTTGGTTGCAGGGCGTTGGTCCCCGGCGGCCGCGGACGCCAAGGGGCGTTTCTACGACCTCGTCGCGGGGCACGAAATGTTGTACGGCGCTGTGGTGGCGGGGACGGCAATGCTGGGGAGCCTCTATCTCTCAGAAATCGCCAATCTGCCTCCGTGCCGAATGTGTTGGTACCAGCGTTTTGCCATGTATCCCACGGCGATCGTCCTGGCTATCGCTGCCTGGCGCCATGATGCCCGGGTCCGTATCCCGGTGACCGTCACTGTGTTGATCGGTAGCGGGATTTCGATTTACCACTACCTGATTCAGTGGTTCCCGAGCCTCGAAGGCACCAGTTGCTCGGTAACCGTCCCGTGCACGACCGCCTGGTTCCGGGTGTTCGGGTTCATGTCGATTCCTTACATGGCTCTCAGCGCCTTCTCATTTGTGCTTGTGATGATGGCGGCCCTGCGGGCCAATTCCACTGAACCGTCCGAATAGATCTAACGGAGATTTCCAAAATGGCAGCCGCCCAACGACCCAACAAAGCAAAACCCGTCCCGGCGAGATCAAAGAGCAACCTCCCGATCGCAGGCATTGCGGTGGGAGCGGTCGTCGTCATCTTGATCATCGCTGTGATGTTCGCCGGCGGAGACCAACTCGGTGGGGCCGAGTTCGGTGAGCCCGAGATCAGCGGAGATGCCCTTCCCCTCACGCTTGACTCCAATCCGATTGATGCCACACAAGATCCGGCCTTTGGTCTCGCGATCCCGGAGGTCACCGGCCAGGATTTTGACGGCAACACGGTAGAAATCAAGCGAGGTGCGCCAACTGCGTTGCTGTTCGTCTCCCACAGTTGCCCCCATTGCCAGGACGAGATTCCGGAAGTTCAATCGTGGCTCGATGCGGGTGGTGGCGTCGACGGGGTCGACATCATCACGGTGTCCACCGTGGCCAATTCGGCTGCAAGTAACTGGCCACCCTCTTCATGGTTGGCAGGTGAAGGTTGGGAGCCCGACGTCATCGCCGATGACTCAGATTCTTCGGTATTCGCTGCCTTCGGGGGCCAGGCGATCCCGTACTGGGTCTTCGTCGACGGGGATGGCAATGTGGCTCAGCGCACCTCGGGCAGGATGCAGATACCAGCTATCGAAGCTGCGATGCTGGCCATCGCGGAGTAACGGCTTTTCGGCAGAACCGTTCCCTTAAGCATCGAAACGCGCCATGATGTGGCCTCACTCGATATCACGTACCTGAATTTTTAGGGGCGAAAGGGCCGTTACAAGATGACCGCGAAGTCAAAGAAACAGAACCCGACCAAAGGGTCGAAGAACGCCGCTGCTGCGCCGAAGCGGAAGTTTCCGGTCGTTGGCGTCGTATTTAGTGGAGTAGCCCTTCTCCTAATCGCCGCGATTGTTCTGAGCCCTGACGAAACCATCGGGGGCGGCGGTGAATACGGTGAGCCAAACGTCACCGGCGAGGCAGTTCCGCTGCAGGCATCGAGCGGCGCCTCAGTGGCCGACGACCCCGCGTTCGGAGTTCTCGCCCCCGAAATGAGCGGCGTTGACTTCGACGACAGTGCCGTGTCGATCGCCCACGATGGCACACCAAAGGCGATTGTGTTCCTGGCTCACTGGTGCCCGCATTGCCAGGCTGAAGTACCCAGAGTCCAAGCATGGTTAGACGCAACCGGCGGCGTCGAAGGTGTCGAGGTGATGGCAGTTAGCACATCCGCCAGTTCCGGCCAGAACAACTGGCCGCCCTCTGATTGGCTGGACCGAGAGAATTGGTCGGTGCCGACGATCCGCGACAACGCTGAATCGGATGCATTGCAAGCCTTCGGCGGCTCCGCCTTCCCCTACTGGATCTTCCTCAACGGTGACGGCACAGTCGCCTTCCGCCAATCCGGTCAGACGGAGATAGCGACCCTCCAATCCATCATGGAGACCCTGGCAGCCACCCAGCCGTGATCGTCCCCCATCCTCCCTCGGAGGATGAGGACGGAACAGGCGATCAGTCCCCCCTTTGGGGAAAGTACCGCAGCGGCCGCCGCTGTGGTAGGGGGTCTGCGCAGGTGTCCGAACCACACACGTCCGAGCCGCGTGCCTACAGCCCGATGCGATCCGCCAGTTTCGCCCGCCACCGGGCGGAGTCGCCAAACAACAGCTGGCTGCTCTTGGCACGCTTGAAGTAGAGGTGCGCATCGTGTTCCCACGTGAACCCGATGCCTCCATGCACCTGAATGTTCTCTGCAGCAACGTCAAAGAAGGCATCAGAGCAATAAGACTTGGCCAACGGCGCAGCGATCAGCAGTTCCGCGGGGTCCGCAGTCGCCGCCCACCCGGCGTGATAGGCCGTAGATTTGGCGGATTCCACCTGGACCAGCATGTCGGCGCATTTGTGCTTGATCGCTTGGAACGATCCGATCGGCCTGCCGAATTGATGCCGAACCTTGGCGTACTCAACCGAGGCTTCGAGGCAGGCCTGTGCCCCACCCACCTGCTCGAAGGCCAGGGCCACGGTCGCAAGATCGTAGAGACGCTCGATCGACTCGGGCGCAGAACCGGCGGCGCCCAGTCGGGAGCTCTCCGGCATCTCGACACCATCGAGCGTGACCTCCGCGAGCTTGCGGGTCATGTCCATCGTCTCCAGCCGGGCCCGCTGCACCCCCGATGCATCCGCCGGGACGAGATAGAGCGACACTTGACCGGTGACATCTCGGGCCGACACAACCAGCAGATCGGCAGTGTGCCCATCGATGACAAACGACTTGGTGCCAGACAGCGTGACGACACCGGCGGCTTCCCTGGCCTCACATTCCGTACCGCCAACGTCCCAATCACCGTCGGTCTCGGTTATGGCGAGGGCAACGCGGAGGTTTCCGGCCGCTATCTGTGGGAGCAGCTCCGCCTTCTGCGACTCATCGCCGGCCAGTAGCAGGACCCCGGCGCCGAGAACAACCGTCGACAGGAATGGCACCGGAGTCATTGCCCTTCCCATTTCCTCCATCATGATGCCAAGCTCGAGGAACGTGAACCCGGCGCCCCCGTATTCCTCGGGGATGTGCACCGCCAGCAGTCCGAGCTCGGCGAGGTCATCCCAGAGCTTGTTGGCAAACCCCGATTCGGTTTCCATGATCTTGCGGACGTCGGTCATCGAGGCTTTGTCGGCAAGAAAGCTGCGGACGGTGTCGCGCACCATCTCGTGTTCGGAACTGAAAGCGAAGTCCAACACACCCTCCTGCAAGCTGGTCTACCGGGTTCGCATTGTGGCAGGCCCGCCGCCGCTACGCTCAGGCACTACGAACCGGGATGACGAACAGGACATGTGGCACTTCGAAAACGACGACCTCCACATCCGCAAGGTCGAGGTCGGGACATTGGGCAACAACATGTATGTCGTCACCTGCCGGCAGACATCAACATCTGTGATAGTGGATGCTGCCGCCGAGCCTAACCAAGCTATTGAGGCGGCAGCGGGGACCAAGCCCATCGCGATTATCACGACACACGGACATGCCGATCATGTCGGGGCCGCCGTTGCCGTGGCCAAACACTTTGATATCCCGATTCGGCTCCACCGGGACGATTGGAAGATCTGCCCGATCGATCCCCACGAGTCACTCGAACCGGGAGCGCTCGCCCTCGGACAAACAAACCTGGCTGTTGTGCACACGCCGGGCCACACCCCCGGCTCCATGTGCATCATCACAGCCGGTGCGGTCCTCACCGGTGACACATTGTTCCCGGGTGGACCGGGAGCGACCCGTTTCCCATATTCGGATTTCGATCAGATAATGGATAGCCTCGATAGAGAGCTCTTCTCGCTCGATGATGAAACGATTGTGATGCCGGGTCACGGGCACGACACCACAATCGGCATAGAACGGTCGGCACTACCGGAGTGGCGGGCACGGCGTTGGTAACCGAAGGAGGACCGATGGAATTCGGCTTGATGGTTGAGCCCCAGATGGGCGGCACGTACGAAGATCTGCTGAAGATTGCCAAAGCCGCCGAGGCCGCGGGATTCACCTCAATGGCTCGCTCTGATCATTACCTTGCCGGAGACAAGAGCCTCCCCTCGACCGATGCCCTCACCACCATCGGTGGGCTTGCCCGCGAAACGGACTCCATCAAACTGACGGTCCTGGTGTCACCGCTGACCTTCCGGCACCCCGGTGTCCTGGCCAAGACCGCGGCCACGCTGGACGAGATGTCGTCTGGTCGTTTTGAACTCGGCGTCGGCACGGGCTGGATGGAGGGCGAGCATCGTATCTTGGGAATCAAGCTCCCTGAGCTCCGCACCAGGTTCAGTCTCCTGTTCGAAACGCTGGCATACCTTCACGCTGCGTTTGGCAGGACGTCCAGTGGCTATTCAGGACGTCACTTCGCCCTCGAGGAGATCGAGATCCTCCCCAAGCCGGGATCTACTCTCCCGATCATCGTCGGCGGCGGTGGCATGAAGAAGACCCCGTCGATCGCCGGCCGGTTCGCCGACGAGTACAACATGTTTGCCTGCAACGCAGAGGATCTCGCGGCTCGATCCAAGGTCATGGCCGCGTCTGCCAAAGAGGTCGGGCGTGATCCATCTGACATCAAAGTATCCATCACCACCTCAGCTCTCGTCGGTGCAGACGAAGCGGAGTATCGCGAGGTACTCGGCGCAGCCGCGGCGGCTCGCGACAAAGACCCCGCGGAGCTTGAAGACGCGTACCGGGAACGGCGGATGCTCCTCGGCACATACGAAGAGGCGGTGGAGCAAGTCGCCCGGTATGCAGCCGAAGGTGTGGGCCGGATTTACATCCAGCATTTCAGCGCCCTAGGCAACATCGATACCACTGATTTCGCCCGACAATTGAAGGGTCTTCAGGGCTGACGCCGGCGGAATTCTTTTTCACTACCTGCGTAGTGTTTAGAGTCCCCGCGGGCAAGCTATCCTGCAAGGCATGTCCTCTTCAACACCCCTCCTCGTAATCGAAGATCTGCACGCCGCGGCCGGCGACACCGAAATCATAAAAGGGATGAATCTCACGGTGGAACGCGGCCAGATCCATGCTCTGATGGGTCCAAACGGTTCAGGAAAATCGACTTTGTCATACGTCCTCATGGGCCATCCCAGCTACACGATCACCTCGGGCAAAGTCTTCTACAAGGGCGAGGACATCACCGAGTGGACCTCTGATCAGCGTGGTCGTGCCGGTATGTTCCTGGGCTTCCAATACCCCGAGGAGGTCCCCGGCGTCTCCGTCCTCAATTTCCTCCGCACCGCGCTCTCCAATCGCACTGGGACCGACTACACGGTCCTCGAGTTGCGGCTCAAAGTTGCCGAGGCCATGGCCGAGCTGGGCATGGACAAGTCATTCGCGGACCGCTACCTCAACGAAGGGTTCTCCGGCGGCGAACGCAAGCGCAACGAAGTGCTCCAGATGACGATCCTGGAACCAGAACTAGCGGTGCTCGACGAAACCGACTCGGGACTCGATATTGACGCCCTGCGTACTGTTGCTGAGGGCGTGCAACGTCTCCACAACGATCAGCGGGGGTTTCTGATCATCACTCACTATCAGCGAATGCTCGACTACATCACCCCCGATGTCGTTCATGTCTTCGTGGATGGCAAGATTGTCGATACCGGCGGGCCCGACCTGGCCACTCGTATCGAAGAAGCCGGCTACGACGACTATCGGGTGGGAGCCGCCGGATGATGGACCACCTGCGAGCCGACTTCCCGATACTTGACAGGCTGGTCAACGGGAAGCGTCTTGCATACCTGGATTCAGGGGCAACAACCCAAAAGCCCGTCCAGGTGATCGACGCCATCTCCGACTACTACCGCAACCACAATTCCAACGTCCATCGCGGGGCACACACGCTCGCGGACGAGGCCACCTCAGCGTATGAAGGAGCACGGGCCAAGGTAGCCCGGTTCATCGGAGCATCCTCCCCCGATGAAGTTGTGTTCACCCGGGGCACGACCGCCTCGATCAATATGATTGCGTACGGCTGGGGGCTGAATCGTTTGCAGGCGGGCGATCGCATCCTGCTGACGGTGATGGAGCACCACGCCAACATCGTTCCCTGGCAGCTCATCGCCAAACACACCGGCGCCGAGCTCGTCTATTTGGAACTCGACGATGACTATCAGGTCGACCTGTCAAAACTCGACGAAGTCATGGATGAGCGGGTCAAGATCGTCGGAGTGTCGGGCATGTCAAACGTCACGGGTTCGATTGGCCCGGTCGCCGAGCTTGTCGCGGCAGCTCACAGAGTGGGTGCCGTTGTCATTGTCGATGCTGCCCAGTCGGTTCCCCATCTTCCGACCGATGTCTCCGAGTTGGGAGCCGACTTCATTGCCTTTAGCGCCCACAAGATGCTGGGTCCCACCGGCATCGGTGTCCTGTGGGGACGACGCGAGATTCTCGAAGAGATGGAACCTGCCGAAGGCGGCGGCGAGATGATCGCCGATGTGCGGCTCTACGAATCGAGGTGGGCACCGATACCTCACAAGTTCGAGGCCGGCACTCCCCCGATCGCTCAAGCGGTCGGATTCGGCGCAGCCATCGACTACCTCGACAAAATCGGCATGTCAGAGATCCGCCGACACGAGATCGAGATTACGCATTACGCACTCGATCGGCTTTCCGAGATACCGGACCTCAGCGTGGTTGGGTCCCGCGAAGTGGCTGTCCGTGGAGGCACCGTCAGCTTCGAATTGG
>JAYEIP010000201.1:0-8960 GCA_034660155.1 Actinomycetota bacterium
CCTTTCGGCTGGAGAGCCGGCGGCGCTGCCCTGCGCCCCGGTATCTCGTTGTCTTCATTAGAAGCTGTTTCCAGTGCTCGGTACATGTGATCCGACACTGTCCCGGCCCGACGGATCCGAGCTATTGCCCGCTACACATGCCATCGACCGCAGGAGGACCAACTGGAGTCGGATTTTCGCGACTTCTTAGGTAACTAGTTACCACCTCCGATCCTCGGAGAGAATATATTGACAGTCATCTATGTATGTGTCAGACTTGCGTCATATAGATGTCGGTCGATATATGGAGCGAGGCGATGGAACAGTTGGTAGACCTCCTGGGGCGGGTGATCGGCGACGTGATCGGCACGCTCATCCGGGTGTGGCCCTTCCTACTCATTTCCGTGATTGCCGCCGCCGTGGTCTCCGTCTACATCGGCACAGATCGGGCCTCCAGTTTGCTGAGTCGACGGAAGTCGATTGCGGTCGGTGGCGTAGTGCTGTTTGCGGCCCTCACCCCCTTTTGTTCCTGCGGTACCACAGCAGTTCTTCTGGGAATGCTGGCAACATCGGCACCGTGGGCGCCCCTCGTGGCATTCATGGTGGCCTCACCGCTCACCAGCCCGTCAGAGTTAGTGTTCTCCGCAGGTCTATTTGGATGGCCGTTCGCCATCATCTTCTTCTCCGGGACAATCGTGCTCGGGCTGGTTGCCGGTGGAGTAGCAGGAGTCCTCGACAGGGCGGGCTGGCTCGACGGTCAAGCGCGCGTCCAACCCGATGGCGAGACATGCTCCTCCGGCAGTTGCGCGGTAGCCAAACCGATCGCCGTCGGCATCGGGCCCGGGACGGCCTCCATCGCAGAATCGTCGACCGTGTGGCAGCGTTGGAAACTTGGCGAACTAATGAGCGAGCTGCGCACAGTCGGGCGCAAGCTGCTCCTGTTCTTCCTCGGCTTCACTGCCGTCGGGTACCTCGCCATCGAAGCGATCCCCACCGCCTGGCTCACCGATCACCTGGGGGACGGCTCGATACTCGCAGTCCCCCTCGCCGCGATCCTGGGGATCCCCGCATATATCAATACCGAAGCATCACTCCCGCTCGTGGCTGCACTTATGGACGGTGGTATGGGACCCGGCCCGGCGTTGGCATTCCTCGTAACGGGCGCCGGCACCAGCATCGGAGCCATCAGCGGGCTCTTCATCATCGCCCGCAAGCGCGTCGTCGGACTCGTGGTCGCTCTGCTCTTCGTAGGCGCGCTAACAATGGGATGGTTCGGCCAACTCGTTCTGTGAAAGGTCATCATGTGGGAGGATTCGGACATGCAAACCGTCATCGAGTGCTGCGCCCCGCTCCTCGAGGAGCCCCTTGCCCCCGAGGAAGCGGGAATGCTCGCGCAGTGGTACGGCGTATTGGCCGACCCCACCCGACTCCGACTGCTGAGCCTCATCGCTGCAGCCGGCGAGGCATGTGCGGCGTGCGATCTGGTCGACCCGCTCGGCGTTTCCCAACCCACCGTCAGCCACCACCTGAAGGTGCTCCGTGAAGCCGGTCTCGTCGAAAGCGAGAAGCGCGGTCGCTGGGTCTACTACCAACCGGTCCCCCAGCGACTCGGTATCCTCAGCCGCGCATTGGGCGCCTAAACCCGGAGGCCACTCCGTCCCCCTCGGCCTACAGAAAGCCGTTGGCACGCATCCAGTCGTCGTTGAATATCTTCGACACGTAATTGCGACCCGAGTCCGGAAGCACGACAACCACCAGATCATCCAAGCGGCGTTCAGCAACCCGGAGAGCGCCCTCAACTGCCATCCCGCCGGACCCGCCGGTGAAGACCCCCTCGACCGAGGCGAGTCGGCGAGTCATGTGGAAGGTCTCCGCATCGGTGACCATCTCGTACTCATCGATAATGGTCGCGTCGTAGGTCTCCGGCCAGAAGTCTTCGCCGACACCTTCGGTCAGATAAGTCGTGACATCATCCTCGGTCGCGGCGGTGTAGATCGAACCCTCCGGATCGACGCCAACCACCATTAGGTCTGGATTCTGCTCCTTCAGGAAGCGACCCGTTCCGCTGGCGGTACCTCCTGTACCTACGCCCACCACGAGGACACCAATCTGCCCCTCGGTCTGCTCCCAGATCTCGGGACCGGTCTGGTCGTAGTGGGCTTGAGGGTTCTCCGGATTCGAGTATTGATCGGGGCGGTACGCGTTCGGCGTCTCCGCTGTCAGCCGATCGGCCACTGAGTAATACGACGTCGGATCATCGGGCTCCACATCGGTCGGGCAGACGACCACCTCTGCGCCGTAGGCTCGCAACAGAGCACGTTTCTCCTCCGATTGCTTGTCCGCCATGACGGCAACCAATTTGTAGCCGCGCAATGCGGCGACCATCGCCAATCCAACTCCGGTGTTCCCACTCGTCGGCTCAACAATGGTTCCCCCCGGCTTCAGCCATCCGTTCCGCTCCGCCCGCTCGATCATGCCGAGAGCAATACGGTCTTTGATAGACCCACCGGGGTTCATCGACTCAATCTTGGCAACTAAGTTCCCCGGCGGATGAATCCGCGAGAGACGGACCAGCGGCGTGCGCCCAATGGCCGCAACAATGTCATCATAAATTTCCATAAGTGCGCAACGTTACCGCGTCTCAATCCCCCTGGCGTGGTTGGCACGTCTTCGCACCACCCCTCCCCTGGAGTTCGCAGAGCGAACTCCCAAGCGACCTCACCTCTGGCGAGGTCCCACCCCACCCGGGGTGGGGTTGTGATATACTCCTCAACATGAAGACAGAGCACAAGAAGTCGGCACTCAACCGGTTGAAGACGGTCCGCGGCCATGTTGATGCGGTCATCAATATGGTCGAAGAAGATCGGTACTGCCCGGACGTGATGAAGCAAGTCTCAGCGGTTCAGGGTTCGCTCGAGAAAGTGAACCGGGTTCTCCTCCAGAACCACGTCGAGACCTGCGTCATGCATGCGGTCGAAGAAGGCCGCACAGAGCAGATCGTCGACGAGCTCCTCGAGTCCCTTCGCTACGCACCCGGCGTCACCGGTCCGTAGCCAACACCCATCCAGATGAATATCAATCGATAGGACACACCAATGACACAGATCACCCTCAACGTGCCCGACATCTCCTGCGGCCATTGCAAGATGTCGATCGAAGGCGCAGTGAATGAACTCAGTGGCATCGAGTCGGCCGTCGTCGACATCGAAGCCCGCACCGTAGCCATCGCATTCGATGACGCCGCCCAGACACTCGAAACCGTCGTCAACGCGATCGAGGAGCAGGGCTACGAAGTAGCCACCGGCTAATGGCGGCCTCAACCGAAGCGAAGGTCACGTTCGATGTCGAGGGCATGACCTGCGCTTCCTGCGCCCTCCGCATCGAGCGGGTCCTCGGGAAACAAGAAGGTGTCGACGAGGCTGTAGTCAACTTCGCCGGCCAGGAGGCCCGGGTGACCGTAGGGCCCGACGCCAACCTGACCGCACTCGCAGACGCAGTCGCCAAACTCGGCTACAAGGTGACAGAAATCAAGGAAGGTGATGAGCGCGAGTCTCCAGCAGAACGATATTCGCGGGAGGTGATCTACCAGCGCCGCAACGTTCTGCTGGCCGCTCTATTCACCATCCCACTGATGGTCTTGTCGATGCTCGGCGACGACTCAACCGCACTGCGTGTCGTCCAAGCTGTTCTGGCCGCCCCCGTCGTCTTCGTGTTTGGCGCTCAATTCCACCGCATCGCCTGGAAGCGGCTACGCACCTTCGACGCGACCATGGACACGCTGATCTCGATAGGGACCCTTGCCGCCTATGGCTACTCCATCTGGGCCCTGTTCACGGACGAGCCCATCTTCTTCGAAACGTCGGCAATGATCGTGACCCTGATCCTGTTGGGTCGGTTCTTCGAGGCCCGCGCCAAGGGCCGGGCATCACAAGCAGTTACCAAACTGCTGGAACTGAGCGCCCGCGAGGCGCGGGTCATCCGTGACAACACTGAAGTAATGGTTGACCCCTTGGACCTGCGTGTTGGCGAGACCATGGTCGTCTTCCCTGGAGAGAAGATCCCCACCGATGGCACGATCGTCTCCGGGCAGTCATCCATTGACGAAAGCATGCTTACCGGCGAGTCCCTGCCGGTCGACCGTCAGGTCGGGGACAAGGTGTTCGGAGCGACCGTCAACCAACAGGGTCGACTTCAGGTTGAGGTCCGCCAGGTCGGGCCCAACACCGCACTAGCGCAGATCGTCCGACTGGTCGAGGATGCCCAGGCGACTAAGGCGCCGGTACAGCATCTTGCCGACAAGATTGCCGGGGTGTTCGTACCTATCGTGATCACGATCGCCATCGTTGTCTTCATCGGCTGGCTCATCGGCTCCGGAGAGATATCGACCGCGCTGGGCAACGCCGTGGCGGTGCTCATCATCGCCTGCCCGTGCGCACTCGGCCTGGCGACCCCCACGGCCATCATGGTGGGATCAGGTCGTGGCGCTGAGATGGGAGTTCTGTTCAAAAACGCCGAAGTGTTCGAACGAGCCCGCGACGTCAATACCGTCATGTTCGACAAGACCGGGACGTTGACCCGGGGGGCAATGACCCTCTCCGACGTCACCACGACCGGCGATGAAGCAACGTTCCTCTACAGGGTTGGCACGATCGAAGCCGCGAGCGGCCACCCGATCGGGAAAGCGGTGGCGCTTGGCGCAGAGGAGCGTGGAGCCACTCTCGGTCATCCCGAAGCGGTCGAGGCCATCGCCGGATCAGGCGTTGTAGGAACGGTAGATGGCATCCGAATCATGGTCGGCAAACCGAAGCTGATGGCCGATCAGGGGCTCCTTATCCCCAACGCGCTCGAGGACAAACTCGCGCAACTCGAACAGCAAGGCAGAACCGCGTTCCTGGCCGGCTGGGATGGCGAAGTCCGGGGTGTCGTGGCAGTCGCCGATACCATCCGTCCCAGCGCAGCCGCGACTGTTGCCGCTCTCTCCGAGATGGGGGCGAGCACCACCATGATCACAGGGGACAACCGGCGCACCGCGGAGGCGATCGGTGCCGAAGTGGGAATCTCCGACATTGTCGCCGAGGTCTTCCCCGGAGATAAGGCCGACGAGGTGGCCCGACTCCAGGGGCGCGGCGAGATTGTCGCCTTCGTCGGCGACGGTATCAACGATGCCCCCGCCCTTACCAGGGCCGACCTGGGCATGGCAGTTGGCAGTGGAACCGATGTGGCCATCGAGGCCGGGGACATCGTCCTTGTGTCCGGCGACCCACAGCTTGCGGCGACGGCGCTGCGGCTGGCAAAAGCGACGTTCCGCACGATTCGTCAGAACCTTGGTTGGGCTTTCGGATACAACGTCGCCGCCATCCCCCTAGCCGCCGCCGGTCTGCTCAATCCAATGATCGCCGCAGGTGCCATGGCCTTCTCGAGCGTATCGGTCGTAACCAACTCACTTAGGCTGAGGCGCTTCGGGCGGTAAACTTAACGCGATGAGCCCAATCAGCGACCGCAATAGACAGTTGATAATCACCCGCATCGAAGGCGATCCTCGGCTCGACGGCGCCAAAGTGCACGCGGCGGCACCGCTGATGCGGATGAGTATCTTCGCAACTGTGGCGGTTGCCATCGCCGGCGCCATCATCGCGCAAGTGATCTTCGGTGAGGGAACTGTGCAATTCGCGTTAGGGATGGGCGCCGGGTACGCCGGCTACTTCATCTATCTCTTTGCCACCATGGGCGAGCCCCGGGTCATCGGAGTAATGGCTGCACTCACCGACACGAAGGTCATCCTCCTGGGATCTCGGAGAGCGGGCATCGTGGGTGAGTACCGATTCCAGGAGCTCGACAGCCTATCCATGCCCCGCAAGGGCAATCTGTTGAGAATGAGCAAGATCGTCATCAAGCCCGTAGGGTCCGACGGGATCAAGTTCCTCGGCAGCAATCGACGCCAAGCGACGATCTTTGTCGAGGAGTACCAACGGGTCAGCGGCTCCGAAGTGGGATGAATTCCGATGCTGGATCTCCACAAGCTTGCCCGTCGGACATTTAGTCGACACCTGGAGAACCATGAAGAGGTCCTCGCCACGGCCAACGCGACAGCCGCTGGCATGGGAGGCATCTTGGGAAGCGGCCTGGTTCTCGGAATCCTTGGTGGCACCCTCTACGCGATAACCATTTCGACCGCGGCAGCACTCCCGTACATGGTGCTCGGTGGGTTCGTCGGCATCATCGGGGGGATCGTCGTCGCGGAGGCTACGGCGCGTCGCCCTCCCGGACCCGGTGCGATGTCGGTGAAATTGGTCGTGACCAACCGACGACTCCTCGTACTGCGGCAGCAAGCGGCGATACGTCTGCGACCGCTGCGGATCTTCCGGCTCGATGAGGTCGACGCGATCACCGTGTCGCCATCGCCAATAAGGACCTACCAGCGGACCGGCGTCCACCTGGCCGACGGGCAAGCCCTCGACCTCCACGTCGCGGGCCACCACAACTTCGTCGAATTCCACCGTGAACAGAGTGGTGACTTCGAGGTAGATTGATCGTATGGATGCGATTCATCGTTTCTCAAAGCCAGGATTGCGGCGGCCGCGCGCCATCATCGCTTTCGAAGGATGGGGCGACGCCTGCGAAGCAGCTTCGGGAGCGGCCAACTACCTCATCGGAGCGCTCAACGCCGGCGAACCGTTTGCAGTCATCGATCCGGAGGAATTCTTCGACTTCCAGGCACACCGGCCCACGGTGACGATCGGAGACGGCGAAACTCGTCGTCTGTCCTGGCCGACGACCAGCTTCTACGGCATCACCCTTCCCGAGGATGACCGGGACCTGGTGATCATCGCCGGCGACGAACCGTCCTATCGATGGAAAACCTTCAGCCGCCACCTCACCAAAGTCTTATGCGAGAGCGATGTCGAAGAAGTGATCCTGCTGGGCGCGTTCATCGGTCAAGTGGCCCACACCCAGAAGGTTCCGGTCATCGGAGTGGCCACCGACCCGGGGTTGGTTGTACGCAACGGGTTGATGACATCCGCTTACGAGGGTCCCACCGGCATCGTCGGTGTCATCGTCGAGGCTTGCCGTGAAGCCGGGATCCCGGCCCTAGCCCTGTGGGCGGCGGCACCACACTACCTCGCCGCGAATTCCAACCCCAAGGCGATGCTGGCCCTGGCCGCGCAAGCGAGCTTGATCCTCAACCTGAAGGTGGATTTCACTGAGCTGGAGACGGTCACCAACGAGTACCTCGAACGGGTGAGCGCGGCGTTGGCAGCGTCAGACGACTTTTCCGCGTATGTGTCCGAGCTGGAACAGATCGAGCCGACGCCCGGCAGCCTCGACCCCGAAAGCGCCGACGGCCTCGTCACTGAAATCGAGGACTACCTGCGGCACAACCGCTAAACAGAACGCAGCACCACCACATCCCCATTTGTCCCAGATCCTGCCATCTGTATGTGCAAAACTACGACCCAGCAGTTAGCGTTACAAGGGTGAAATGGCGGCGTGTGGGCACGCCGACCTTCCGAATCAGAACTGGAGAGAATCACATGCGTAAGCAGCTATGGCTGTTCAGCCTCCTGTTGGCTTTCGTTCTCGTCGCCGCAGCATGCGGTGACGATGACGACACAGCCGAGACGACTTCCGCCGACACCGGTGGAACCGAAACCACCGCAGCGGCACCAGCAGAATCGACAGCAAACATCGGTCTCGTATACGACATCGGTGGCCGTGGCGACCAGTCGTTCAACGACTCCGCCGCTGCCGGCTTGGACCAGGCGACTGCAGACCTGGGCATCACCCCGTCCGAGGCTTCGGCCAATAACGACGGCTCGAACCGTGAAGAACTGTTGGCCCTTCAGGCCGGCGAGTCAGACCTTGTGTTCGGGATCGGCTTCCTGTTCGCGGAGCCGATGGCCGCCGCGGCAGCAGCAAGTCCTGACGTCAACTTCGCCATCGTCGACTCGACGGTTGATGCACCTAACGTCGCCGGTCTTGTGTTTGCCGAAGAACAGGGTTCGTTCCTCGTGGGCGCCGCCGCTGCGTTGAAGAGCACCACCGGTCAGGTCGGCTTCATCGGTGGAGTTAACATCGAACTGATTAACAAATTCGAGGCCGGCTTCATCGCCGGGGCCAAGGCCGTCAATGCCGACATCGTGATCCAGTCGCAGTACATCACTGAGCCGCCCGACTTTGCGGGCTTCAACGATCCTGCATCCGGCAAGGTCATCGCACAGTCGATGTTCGAAGGTGGTGCCGATGTCGTCTACCACGCTGCCGGCGGATCAGGCGCAGGCCTGTTCCAGGCTGCCAAGGAGTTCTCCGAAGCAGGCGGGACCAAGGTATGGGCAATCGGCGTCGACTCCGACCAGTACCTGACAGCTGGTGACGATGTGAAGGAATACATCCTGACTTCGATGCTGAAGAGGGTCGATGTGGCCGTGTTCAGCACCATCCAGGCCCAGGTTGATGGCACGTTCGCCGCGGGACCGAACGTGTTCGACCTTTCGGTCGATGGTGTCGGCTACTCCACGTCCGGTGGGTTCGTCGACGATATCGTTGCCGACCTGGATGCCTTCAAGGCACAGATCGTCGACGGCGATATCGTGGTCCCAAGCACTCCGTAACCGGCCGGTAGACAACTGAATCGAATCCTGTGTGGGATCGGACTAATGTCCGGTCCCACACCTAGTTGTAGGCGGGCACATGGCATCAGCAGTACTACTCGACGGGATCACGAAGCGGTTTCCCGGGGTGATCGCCAACGACAAAGTGAAGCTCGACGTCGCTTCAGGTGAGATTCATGCCATCTGTGGCGAGAACGGCGCCGGCAAGTCCACTCTGATGAAGATTCTGTATGGCATGCAGGCTGCCGACGAAGGGCGCATGATCGTCAACGGCGAAGAGGTGACCTTCTCCTCACCCAAAGAAGCCATCGCCCTCGGGATCGGCATGGTGCACCAGCACTTCATGCTCGCCGATAACCTTTCCGTTCTCGA
>JAYEIP010000202.1:0-8866 GCA_034660155.1 Actinomycetota bacterium
CTGCTTCTTCCATGCCTCTACTTTGCCATAAAGATGCGGAAAGTGCAAATTTGCAATGAACGCAATATTACGTATAATGCATTTATCCCAACGGAGGTTTCTGTGTCAGCGTTCCTATTCAGGCTCGGTCGGTTCTCGGCCAGGCGTCGTCTTGCGGTTCTTGTGATGTGGGCCGCCGCGTTCGCAACGCTGGTTGGGACAAATGTGTTGGTCGGCGGCGAAGCCGTCGACAACTTCGAAGTCCCCGGTGTCGAATCTCAAGATGCCATCGATCTGCTTGAAGAGCGCTTTCCACAGCGTGCCGGCGCTACGGCAATGGTCGTCTTCCATACTGAAGATGGCCAGATCACAGATGAAGCATTTGCTGCCGGGATCGAAGAGACCATCGCCGATGTAGGAGCAATGCCGAGCGTGTTGGGTGTCACCGACCCCGTGGCCAGCCCCCGGTCCATCTCGGCAGATGCCACGACGGCATTTGCGGCCGTCCAGTTTGATGCCTCGACCGCAGACCTCGGGGTGGAGACTCGCGACGCGTTGTTTGAGACGGCTACGGCGGCTGATGAAGCCGGAGTCCAGGTGGAGTTCGGCGGTGAGTTGCCGACCGTGCTCAAGGACCGGGAAACCGGTAAGGCTGAAGCGATTGGAATCGCCGCGGCCCTCATCATCCTGGCGATTACATTCGCCAGCCTGGTCGCAACCGCGTTACCGGTGGGGGTGGCAGTCGTGGGTCTGGTCACCGGCCTATCGATCGTCGGACTGTTGGGCAATATCATCGAGATACCAACCGTCGCCCAGCGGCTGGGGACAATGATCGGCCTCGGTGTCGGAATCGACTATGCCTTGTTTGTTCTCAGCCGGCATCGACACAACCTCGAAGACGGGCAGTTGATCGAAAGATCACTGGCCAACACCAATGCCACCGCGGGTCAGGCCGTCGTGTTCGCCGGCGGCACCGTGGTTGTCGCCATCCTCGGCCTACAGTTGGCAGGCATTCCGTTCGTGGCCGCGCTCGGCTACTCCTCGGCGATCGTGGTGGCAGTTGCGGTTGTGGCCGCAGTGACGCTGTTGCCTGCGTTGCTGGCATTTGCCGGGCCACGAGTCCTGGCACGTTCCTTCAGAAAGGGTGGCTTGCGCGCGAAAAAGGCAGGCCCGAGCATCTGGCTCCGTTGGGCCGAGTGGGTGGCCCACCACCCGTGGCGGTCCGCCATCAGCGCGACCCTGTTCCTTATTGTCCTTGCCATCCCGGTGTTCGACATGCAGCTGGGTCAGGCTGATGCCGGAACTCATCCCGAGGAAACCACCCAGCGTCAAGCGTATGACCTATTGGCTGCAGGCTTCGGAGAGGGATTCAACGGGCCGTTACTGATTGTCGTTGATCTCGAGGGCTCCACCGACCCCGACGTAATCGGCAAGATCTCAGAGTCGGTGGCTGCCGACCCCGGTGTGGTGGCGTTGTCGCCTGCTGAGCTGAGCCCTGCCGGCGACACCGCGGTGATGACGGCGATACCGACGTCCAAGCCGCAGGATGTCGCGACGGCCGATCTCGTCGACCGGCTCCGGACCGATGCCCTGCCTGCTGCTGCGGATGGAACCGGAGCCGAGGCCCTGGTGGGAGGACCGACGGCCGGATTCATCGACCAGTCGGAGAAGATCGGCGACCGGTTGGTGTGGTTCATCCTGGCCGTGGTCATCGTGTCGTTCCTGCTACTGATGATGGTGTTTCGTTCGATTCTGGTGCCGCTCAAGGCCGCGGTGTTGAACCTGCTGTCTATCGGTGCCGCCTATGGCGTCGTAGTTGCCATTTTCCAGTGGGGCTGGGGCCGATCACTCATCGGACTTGAGGAAGCGGTTCCAATTGCGTCGTTCGTTCCAATGATGATGTTCGCCATCCTCTTCGGATTGTCCATGGACTACGAAGTCTTCATCCTCTCCCGGATCCGCGAGGAGTACCAGAAAGGCAACGACAACATCAGCAGCGTCGTCAAGGGTCTTGGAGCAACGGCCCAGGTCATTACCGCGGCCGCGCTGATCATGATCAGTGTCTTCCTTGGGTTCGTTTTGAGCACCGACCCGGTGGTCAAGATGATGGGTATCGGTCTGGCGACCGCAGTTGCCGTCGATGCCACCGTCGTCCGGATGGTGTTGGTGCCGTCCACGATGGCCCTGGTCGGTGACGCCAACTGGTGGCTCCCGAAGTGGCTGGATCGTCTGCTACCAAAGTTGGATCTAGAGGCAGAACCGGAGATGGAATCCGAAGACACACAAGAGCCGGTCCTCGTCTGACCCGCAATCCTACGCAGAAATACAACAAGGAGAGAGTGAAATGAAAACTGGAGCCAAGTGGATGCGCAAGCTCCATCGGTGGCTATCGATACCGATGATGATTCTCATCCCGATATCAATGGTCCTTCGAGTCTCAGGGAACGGTGATGTCATGAAGAACATCCCGAAGTGGGAGACGAGTCAGTCGATTCTCATTCTGTTCCTGGCGGTGTCGGGTGGCTACCTCTATCTGTTCCGGTTGGTATCGAAGCGGCGCCGGGGGCGGCGAAGCGTGCAAGCGACTGCCGCGGCCAAAGCACGCGCTGTGGCGTGATCGAAACCCGTGAGCCACCCAGCGGAGCCCGGTCTAATCGACCGGGCTCCGACATATGCTCGACATCTCGCGAGGTCTGATTGCTATCTTGCCGACTAGCTCGCCAGGTGACCGGGCGATGTTCACGGGAGGGGAGCATGGACGAGGGTCACCGGGAGGGCGCGGTGGCCCTCGTCTGCATTTCCGGCTGGGGCCCGTCGTCAGCTGATCATCCCAACCCAGATCTCGAGCACACTGGGGGACTCCGGGGGTGGATGGGTCACGGAGAAAGCCACCAACCGATCATCGAGGATCTCTATCGCCGGATACGGTTCTGGAGTGGGCAGCAGAATCTCGATCCACGTGGTCCCGTCCCGTGAGAAAAGGGCGGTGTCGTACTCGAACGAGTTCGGGTAGCCCACAAAGCCGGCGCCGCCTCCAATCACGTAGGTCGCACTAATCGGCTCGGCGAGAACCTCCCACGGCGAATCGATGTCGCGAACGCACTGAGTGCCGTCGCTCGTCGTTAGATGCATGCGGTTACCGCTGACGGCGAACATGAACGGGGAGCATTCGCGAGGTGGCTGCAGCCCCGCTGGTTCCCAGGCACGCCCCGATCTCGACCCCCACAGAGTCACGTCTTCGCCGCCGGCAAACGCTTTCTCCATGTTGTGTACCGCTCCAATGAACCCATCGCCCCAAGGCTCGGGCATGAAGAAACCTCGGGGGAGAGCATTGGTTCCGGTGACTGGGAGGAAATCCGTTCCGTCGTTCGAGATCCAGGCCATCAGTAGCGGGATGTCGGCGAGGGTGGGTTCCCCGCCCGTCGGATAAGTGGCTTCGGGCAGGGGAAACGTCTGCAAGATTTCTTCTCCGGCCAGAGTGATGATTCGTACCCAGACGCTGTCTCCGGTGACGACTACCTGGGGGGGCTCGGCGAACAGCCTGACGTCGTCTCCGGAGTCGGTCACGTACAAGAACTCGTCGCCGTGATAGCTGTACCGAGGGTCCGTGAGGTCGACGCCATCGGGGAGATATGGTTCAACAACCTCCGACCAGATCAGCAGATTGCCGATGATCATGGTCATGCTCCCGCCGCGGTCGTTAGCGACGGCGCCGATGAACCACCGGTCGAATCGCTCTGGGATGTCCAGCGGGACCCTGGCCCAAGAGGCACCGTCGATCGCCCGACCGGGGACGGATTGCCACATCGCCGCTGTGTGGCCTACGTGGCCTGTCAGCAGTAGCCGATCGTCGATAGCCACGAGGTCGTCGACCGTCACCGGCTCGCCAATGTCGATCGTAGACGCTTGCCAAACGCGGCCTTCTGCCGACTGCCACAGTTCGCCGACCTCCTCACCGGTGCTCGGATCGACAAACGTGACCAGCGTATAGAGGTGGTCGTCCATTTCGGCGATACCGCTGAATCCACCCCACTCCATGCCGCTCGGTATCTCCGGCGCTTCTGCCTTCACCCATGCGACTGATGGGGACGCCTCGGCGCTGAGGGAAATTGGATTCCTCTCGTCGGGCGACTGTGTCGATGGTGGATCGAGTGGAGTTGATAGCTCTCGACCGCCGATTGAAGCACCCACCCAACCGATCAATCCACCCACCGCAAGCAACGCGATGACCGCTACGAAAGGAGGTGTCCGGTGCTCCCGTTGCTCGACGCCATCGCCACGCAACGGACGCACCGATTGGTTGTCGGCGCCATTGGGCATGATTCGAGAGTACCGGTCAGCCCGCCGCGTTGTCGGGCTTCGGTCGGGAATTCGTCAACTAAACGATGGTTGGAGTCGTGGACGAACCCCTACCTGATATGGTCCGGCCCAACCCAATCAGAGGCTCTCATGACTGCCAGATTCGCCATCACGTTCGACTATCTGTGCCCATTTGCCCGGAACGCCAACGAGGCCGTCGTCGAAGCCCTGGAGTCCGCTTCCAAGTGGGAGGTCGACTTCCGGCCATTCTCATTGGCACAAACCAAAGTTGAGGACGGCAAGATCGACGTGTGGGATCGCGATCCCGGGTCCGAGGGCACTCGAGGTGTTTTGGCGCTGCAGTGGGGGATCGCCGTCCGCGACAATTGGAACGATCAGTTTCTGGCCTTCCATCTGGCGCTATTCGATACCCGTCACGGGCATGGGAGCGACATCGGCAACCAGGAGATTCTCGTCCAGACAGCACAGGCCGCAGGTCTCGATGCCGAAGCGGTGATCGCCGAGGTCAATTCGGGCCGTCCACTCAAGACCCTTGCAACCGAACACTCCGACCTGGTGAGTGGTTGGGCTGTGTTCGGCGTGCCGACCTTCATCGTCGGTGAGGAAGCCGTTTTTGTCCGTTCCATGGAACGGCATCGGCCGGACGACATTCAGCGCATCGTCGATCTTGTCTCGTGGACCAACCTCAACGAATTCAAGCGGACCCGGGTACCTCGCTAGATCGCCCTGCAGCGACGCCATCGAAGTAGGGTGTGCGCTGGAGGAGCAAGCGATGATTCGACTCATCATCCCGGCCTTCAATGAAGGGGGGCCGCTCGAGTCTTTGTTGCCCCGACTGCCTACGGAGTTGTCGGGTCACCCAACTATGGCCCTGGTTGTCTCTGACGGCTCGACCGACAACACGGTAGAGGTGGCTCGTGCCGCCGGTGTCGAAGTCCTGGCACTCGAGGCCAACCGCGGCAAAGGCGCTGCGGTAAGGGCGGCCCTCGCCAGTATCGAGGAACTGGAGCACGACATCGTTGTGCTCATGGATGCCGACGGTCAGCACGACCCCGACGATCTGGCGGACCTGGTTGCTCCACTCCTCGCCGACGATGCCGACATCGCCGTCGGCTCGCGCTACGCCGGGGATGAGCGACGCGGGACAACACCACTCAACCGGTACGCCGTCCGCTGGACGACCGTGGCCTTGCTCGAGCGGATGCTCGGGACCCGGTTCACCGATCCGTACTGCGGCTTTCGTGCCTTCAAGACAGCCTCACTCGAGGTTGTCGAGTTCTGTGGAAGCCGCTACGAGGGGGAGCTCGAAGTCTTGTTTGACGCCTGCCGGTGCGGCCTGAGAGTGGCCGAGGTCCCTGTCAAGAAGATCTACGGGCAGGGTACGTCGAAGATGTCCGCGGATGGGGGGCGGCTTCTTGGTCGGTTCCGTGTGATCCGCCAATATGCGGTCACCGTCATTCGTAAGCGCCGGGAACTACGGTCATCTGCGGAGTCCGCGAATCGGATCTCGGCCGGCTAGATCAGGAGACTATGTGAGTTACGAGGAAGAACTGCTTGATGAGTTCGCCCAGTTGGTTGCCACAGATGAGCTAGTGGGTCGAGCGCCGGACTTCCTCGCTGATACCTCCAAGTTGGTTGACACATTCCATCAGACCGGTGACTTTTACATCCCTACGGATCCATTCAAAGGTGGGGTGAAGCAAGCCGAACCTGAGCCCACTGTCTTCTACACGATGTTTTGGCGCATGTTCGACAAGACCCCTGCTGCAATGTTGCAGGGCTTCGCCATCCCGCTGCGGCGCATTCTCGCCAAGCGAATATTCAAGAGCTGTGGCGACAACGTGACCATCCATCACAATGTGCTGTTCAATGTCGGCAGCAACATCGAACTCGGGGAAGGTGCCCTGCTCAATCGGTATGTGATGCTTGACGATCGCGCTTCGCTGAAGATCGGCGCCTACACCATGGTCGCGGCCGGTGTCACCGTCGAGACGCACACCCATCCCTTTGAGGATTTCACCCAACCGATTGCCATATCCGGCCGGCAAGGGAGACCGGTGACCGTTGGTCCCAATAGCGTCCTTGGCTACAACGTCGTTGTCATGGCCGGGATCAACATCGGTGAACGGTGCATCGTCGGCGCGAACTCGGTTGTTACCAAGGACGTCCCCGACTTCACCATCGTCGGCGGTGTCCCCGCCAAGCCGATCAAGCAAATAATCCCTCCGGCAGACGACCCCACGGTCTGGCAACCCCCCACTTCGACCAGTCCTCCTTTTCATGTCAGTCCCCCCTCTGGGGGGAAAGTACCGCCGCCGAAAGGCGGGGGTAGGGGGAAACTCACCGGGTGAGTGGGAACTCGCCGGGTGAGTTCCTTGGGAGTTCGCAGGGCGAATTCCGGGTTCTGCGCACGTGTCCGAAAATCGTTAGGGCAGCAGGCTCTCAACGAAGTTTATGTCGGGGGAGAGTCCCTCGCTGATTGTGTAATACGAAAACCCATCGGCAGCGAACGCAATTGCTTCGCCCTGCACTTCAGCGGTCGACGGGGTTCGGCACGGCTCGGCGGCAAAGGTGTCGGTGAAGCCCAGATCTGTCCTGGCCCACAGCCACACCTGGTTGTACCCGCGAAAGATGATTGCGGCGCCGGTGCGGTCGATGTCGGCTGCAGTTACGAAAGTACCGGCCGCGAGGGGGAAGCTCCCAACCTGGCTCAGGTTGATGCGAGCCCCATCGATCAGCTCATCGGCGGGTGCTCGGAAGACCAGTGCCGCTTCCCCCGATCTCGGCTTGGTGATTAGTAGAAGGTCACCGGTGACCGGATCAACCAGCATCGCTTCTGAGTCGAATCCCGGATTCGGATACACCAGATCGAACGTGGCAACCCCAGCGATGGTGCCTCCGGCAGGGTCTGGCTGCGGCTCAGCAACGCGGTAGATCGTCACGAAGGGACGGAAATGAAAGTTGTCTCCGATGTCGCCCAGATAGAGATAGTCGAGACCGGGTTCGCGTCCGGGACCGATGGCCATGTCCTCCCAGTCGAACGCCGGAGCATCAATTTCAAAGGCCCCCAGATCGTTTCCGATGCGGTCCGCGGCGTGAACAAACGGCCCACCGCCGGAGTCGTTGTGAATCCACAGGGTCCCGGGGTAGGTGCGACTCGTCGCTATTCCAGACGCTTCGTTGATTCTCTCGCTTTCGATCACACCGGTAGCCACAGGGTCGACGAACGCCTCACACAGACCTGTGGGTGCGGGCGGTGGCAACGTAGGCGCTGGCTGCGGAGCACTCGTTGTGGCGGCAACCGTCGTCGGGACGGGAATCAGTGTCGTGAGGTCAGGTGGCGTCGTCGTTACCGTCGACGACTCGCCTTGTGAACAGCCACTCACAGCAAAAGACACGACAAGCAGTAGGCAGATCTGACGCCAATCAGGACAGCGCACGCCGGTTCTACTCCGCCAGCAGTCGGAGAGCGATCGCCTCGGCCAAGACGCCGTTGCGCAACTCGTCAAGGTCGAGGCTCTCGTTGGGACCGTGGGCGCGACTGATTGGGTCGGCGACACCGGTCAGGAGAATCGGTGCATCGGGATAGCGTTCGGCGAAGTCGGCAACGAAGGGGATCGATCCACCGACGCCCATCTCCTGCGTTTCGGCATCCCACGCCGCGGAGAAAGCCTCCCGGAACGCGTCGTAGGCCGGCCCGGTGGTGTCGAGTTCGAATGCCTCGCCGGTGCTGCCGGGAGTGATCGTCACCTGGGCCCCCCACTCGACTTGACTCTCGAGGTGTTTGGCCAGGGAGCCCATTGCCCGTTGTGGGTCGTCGCCGGGAGCGATCCGCAGGCTGACCTTCGCCCTGGCTACCGGTACGAGCTGATTGATTGCTTCGGACAACGGTGGGGCGTCTATCGCCAGCACCGAGATGGCCGGCTTGGTCCAAAGGCGTGAGGCGATCGAGCCCGAACCAATCAGTTCTATCCCATCAACCGGCAATGCCTGGGTACGCAACTCCGCTTCAGTGAGGTCAAGTGCCGTTTCGTCACTTGCCACAAGACCGGGCACCGTAACCTCGCCGTTGGCGTCATGAAGCGTTGCGAGCAGCCGCGCCAGTGTCGTGATGGCATCGGGGATTGCCCCACCGAAGCCTCCGCTGTGCACTGCGTGTTTCAGGGTGCGTACCTCTACGACGCAGTCCACGAGACCGCGGAGAGACGTAGTGAGCGTCGGGGTTCCAACAGCCCAGTTACCGGCGTCGGCGATGACGATCACATCGGCCGCCAGCAGCTCGTGGTATTTCTCGAGGAAATCGCCTAGATGCGCCGACCCGATTTCCTCCTCGCCCTCGATAAGAACCTTCACTCCGACCGGCGGGGTTCCATCAAAGGCACGGATGGCTCCGGTATGTACGACGATCCCCGCCTTGTCATCACTGGTGCCCCTGCCGTAGACACGGCCATCACGTTCGAACGGCTCGAAGGCCTCGGTCTCCCACTCGTGGGCGGGACCGGGGGGTTGAACATCATGATGGGCGTAAAGCAGGACGGTGGGGGCACCATCGGGCGCCGGGATATAC
>JAYEIP010000203.1:0-8826 GCA_034660155.1 Actinomycetota bacterium
TGAGCCTGTTGCCTGGTTTGTGAACCAGGCTCAGGAGGCCTTCCGTCGCCAGAAGCCAGACCGGTGAGGGCCGGGCGGTGGTTGGTAATTGCCGAGCACCGCCCTTTTGCCTACGCCTCTTGGTCTTGAGTCGCCTCACCGTCCTCAGGCTCCAGCTCCGCGGAGTCCTCCTCCAGGTCTTCCGATGCCTCTCCTTCCGTTAACCAGGGAGGATTGCTCGGAGTCGCGGTCGTCTCCTGGGCCTCACGGTCGGCTGCGCGGCGGGCTTGCCAGCGCAATAACAGGGCGGCGATGGGGATGATCCAGATGAAGGGGAGGGCGGCGCCGGCGAAGAGGACTATCAGGCCGCCGATTGCCAGCAGCGCCTCCCAGCTGGCTGTAAGACCGTCGCCAAAGCCGGGGAGGCCACCGGGGTCCACGGCAACGATGCCCATGGACACGGTGCTGGCTACCTCACGATCCTCCAGCTGGTTGCCGTCCTGATCGACCGGCTCAGCAGTCACCTTGGTCTGGGTGCGCAGGTTGCGCTCGACGGTGATCTCGTCTGCGAGGACCATCGACTGGCCCGGCTCAAGGATGCCCTCACGATCGCCAAAGACCACGATCAAGTCCTTGATCTCAACATCGAGCACGGTGTCGCGTAGTTGGATGCCTGCAAGCGGGGTGTCCCCGACATTGAAGATCTCAAAGCAGACCGTCGCCTCTTCGCCCTCTTCGACACGGATTCCACCGTCGGAGGGGCAGGAGATGCCGTCGTCATGACCGGGGAATCCACTGAGCTGAAGAGATATATCGGGCCGACTCAAAGCCTCAGTGAGCGTTAGGAAGATGGTCGCGAGATCGACGCGATCACGCAGCGTGCGCAGTGCCCCCCGCATCGTCTCGAGATCCGTCTCCCGTTGCATCAACTGGGTTTCCAGCTCGGCAACGGTCTTGATATCGGTTGCAGCTTCGAGGAAACCCTTGAGCCGCTCCACACTGGCTTCTGCGGTGGAGATCCGGCTTTCCAGGTCGACCACCCGCTCGGTCACATCGTCGGCCGAGACATTCTGGGTGCGGACGTCACCGATAGATCCCAGACGGGCCAGTGCCTCTTGGAAATCACCGGGGAGAACCTTGAACGTGAGCACGCTGCGCGGCTCCGGAGCGCCGGTGGTCTGCTGTCCGAACAGGAAGCCGCCAAGCTCCTCGATCACCCGGGTTGCTTCGGCTCCCGCAGTAGCAACGTCGGTCACCGCCACCGTCATGTCCGCGGTGAAGATAATGTCGCGGCCCAGGCTCCGGGTCTGGAGCAAGGCGCCATCGACCCCACCGCTGCCGAGGGCGTCCGCTGCGGGTGCCTCGACACCGGCGTCACCCGCTGCAGTGTTTCGGGTAGCTTCGTCACCGAAGGCGAGCCCACCATCGTCTTGCGGGCCATCAAGCGTGGCAGCCATTTCTTCGAAGACCGCCGAATCGTCGCTGCTCCCACACGCAGCCAGCATCAGAGCCAACACCACCATCAGTATCGGTACGGTCTGCCAACGTCGTTTCACTACGAAAGCCATCTCAGGTCTCCCCTGTTGTGTCTCGGGTTCGACGCCGGCGACCTCTCATCCGGTTCCCAAGCGATAGACAGCGGAATGCAGAACCCACTGTTCCGCGCTCCAGATTTACCGTCAAACTATCCCTCGCCGGGGGATACGATGAAAGGAGAAGGAAGGCGCAGCCATGGATGAGCAGAAGCACAAGGCACAGGGCAGGACCAACTACGACTGGGTCAACGGGATGCGAATCGGCATCATTGTGGGCGCCGCCGTCGGACTCCTACTTGGCCTGGCTATTGGCGGGCTCCCGGCCATCTGGCTGATCATCGGCGGTGCTGCCGGTGGTTTCGTTGGCGCCAAGATGGCCCCGCGCTGGTAATAGCCACACCTCCTCATCCGGACTCGTTGAGTACAGCGGGAAACAGTATTCTTGATCCAAGAACACTGCGGCGAGAGGAGCAATAAGTGTCAGTAGCGAAGGTGATCGAGATTACGTCTACCTCACCCGGGTCCTTCGAGGATGCCATCCGCAAGGGCATCACCAAGGCGCAGCGCACCATCGACGGTATCCGTGGGGCCTGGATTTCGGAACAGAAGGTTGTCCTTGCCAAAGATGGCACCATCAAGCATTTCCGCGTAGACATGAAGCTCACCTTCCTCCTCGAGGATTGAGGGCGCAAACTTCTTAGACGCGACTGAGGCCCTCGGGATCCCGAGGGCCTCAGCTCTTTGGTATTAGGTACTTGGTACCAAGTACTAGGTATCCCTAGTTGTCCTTTTCGAAGTCGTCTTCGAAGGAGACAACGGTGCGGTTGGGCGTGCTCTCACGGCGGTCGCCACGATCATCACGCCGGCCACGGTCACGATCGCCGCGGCTACGGCCACGATCGCGGTCACGGCCTCCACGATCACGATCACGTCCCCGGTCACCATTGCCACGCTCGGAGCGCCCACCGCGATCACGGTCCCCACGGCCACGATCGCCGCGGTCACGGTCACCGCCGCCACTGCTGGTCGGGGTGTTCTCGTCTACGAGTTGCACGCCCTCGGCCAGATCCAGGCTGACCTTGCCACGATCGTCGATCTCGCGAACGAGCACGTTCACCTTGTCGCCGAGCGCCAAAACATCTTCGACCCTGTCGATTCGCTTACCGCCACCCATCTTGGAGATGTGCAGCAGACCGTCACGACCAGGGAGAATGTTCACGAACGCACCGAACTTGGTGATGTTCACGACCTCGCCCTCGTAGGTCTCGCCAACGTTGGCCTCCGGCGGGAATCCGATAGCCAGAATGCGCTCACGGGCCAGTTCCATCGAGGACGTGTCGGCAGCACCGACACGGACGATGCCCTCATCGTCGATCTCAATGGTGGCACCGGTCTCTTCTTCAAGCTCACGGATGGTCTTACCCTTGGGTCCGATGACCTCACCGATCTTGTCCTTGGGGATCTCGATCGCTTCGATCTTCGGTGCATTGGCGGCCAACTCTTCGCGGGGACCGGCCAGGGTCTCAGCCATCTTGTCGAGGATGAAGTGGCGGGCATCTCGTGCCTGCCCCATCGCCTTAACTAGAACGTCAGCCGGCAAGCTCTCGATCTTGGTATCGAGCTGCAGGGCCGTGATCATCTCACGGGTCCCGGCGACCTTGAAGTCCATGTCACCGAGATGGTCTTCGGCGCCAAGGATATCGGTCAGGGTGACGTATTTGCCATCTTGCTCAATGAGGCCCATCGCGATTCCGGCTACGGGAGCCTCGATCGGGACACCCGCGTCCATGAGCGACAACGACGATCCGCAGATCGAGGCCATCGAGCTGGACCCGTTGGACATCAGAACCTCAGAAACGAGGCGGTAGGCATAGGGGAAGTCCTCAACCGGCGGAATCACCGGGAGCAGGGCCTTCTCAGCCAGCGCACCGTGGCCAATTTCACGACGCTTGGGACCACGCATGAAACCCGTCTCGCCCGTCGAGAACGGCGGGAAGTTGTAGTGGTGCATATACCGCTTCGACTCTTCGAGATCGATGGTATCGAGCATCTGCTCCATGCGGAGCATGCCGAGAGTCGACGTGTTGAGGACCTGGGTCTCGCCACGCTTGAACAAAGCCGATCCGTGGGCCTGTCCCAGCAATCCGACCTCGATGTCGATCTGACGAACGTCGGTAAGGCCGCGCCCGTCCATCCGGACACCCTCATGGACTACCCGGGACCGCATGACGTGCTTTTGCACCGCCTTGATTGCTTTCTTGGCAGCCGTCAAGGTGGCTTCGTCGTCCTCGTCGATCTCGAGCGCAGCCAAAGCTTCGTCGGCTGCCGCCGATTCGGCGTCCTGCCGCTCGTGCTTGTTGACGATGGTGCCGAGCGCCTCGAGCTTCGGGCGGGCGACCGTCTCGACACGAGCAAACAGCTCTTCGCTGTAGTCCTCATCCACTGGGAAATCGACATGGGGAACTTCGCCGGCCTGGGCCCGCAGTTCAACCTGGAGGTCGATGATCTGTCCGATGTACCTCTTGGCTTCTTCAAGACCACGAGTGATGGTTTCCTCATCGCTCGGCGGTTGGCCGCCACTGACCATGCGATGGCCGTGCTCGGTGGCTCCGGCCTCGACCATGGCAATATCAACATCACCGGCGGCGTTACGCTTGCCGGCAACGACGAGCTGGAAGACCGATTCTTCTAGTTCTTCATAGGTCGGGAATGCAATCCACTCCCCATTGCTCAAGCCCAGCTTGACCGCGCCGATGGGACCGATGAACGGAATCGGGCTGACGGTGAGAGCCGCGGAGGCGGCATTGAGGGCTGGCACGTCGTAGTCGTTGACCAGGTCGGCCGACATGATCGTCGCCACAACGTGAGTCTCATACAGGAACCCATTGGGGAATGAAGGACGAAGCGGTCGGTCAATCAACCGGGCCGTCAGTGTTGCCTTTTCGGTGGCACGCCCTTCACGACGGAAGAACGATCCGGGGATGCGCCCAACGGCATACATCCTCTCTTCAACATCCACTGTAAGTGGAAAGAAATTTGCACCCTCGCGCAATTTACGGCTAGAGGTAGCCGTAACGAGGACGTCGGTGCCGCCAATACTGGCAACAACGGCGCCATCTGCGAGGAGAGCAAGTTTGCCCGTCGATAGGACGAGCTCTTTGTCGCCAATGCGACCGCGTACTGTGGTCTCTGCCACGCGCGTCTCCTTAGATATGGGGAGAGTACGTTCAATTGGCAGTGGTCGGGTTTCGGGTGGCCAACACCCGGCCACTGACAACTGAGAGCGCTCCCCCTCTGGTTGTCATCGAAAACACACAGAAGGCGGCACGGGGCCGCCTTCCGGGTTCTCTATCGCCTCAGTCCGAGGCTGGCGATGAGGCTTCGATACCTCTCGACATCCTGGTTGTTGAGGTACTTGAGTAGTCGTCGGCGCTTGCCGACCATCATCAACAGACCTCGCCGACTGTGATGGTCCTTCTTATTGACCTTCAAATGCTCGGTGAGGTGGCCGATGCGCTCGGTGAGCAGCGCGACCTGGACCTCGGGCGAACCCGTGTCCGAGTCGTGGAGCCCATGTTCTTCAATTATCGTCTTCGTGTCTTTCACGCAGAAGTTTCCTTTGAGGGAAGAAAAGCGCGGACGAGCGTCCGGCCGAGATTGTAACACGTCATCGGCTGCCGCCAACCCCGAACTCCGATTTGCCGGGACACGTGGCCGATGGGCGTATCAATTCCCTGAGCCCGGGTGCCTCTCGGAAGGCGCCGACTCGGTATGAATGGTCCGTTCGCGATGGATATGACGTCCCCCAACAGGCTGGTGGGCTGGGTCGTCGAGAAAGAAGCGGTCCTTGTCGAGATGCAACAAAGCGGGCCCGTAGGCCGTGGAGAGATGCTCAGCCGTCAACACCTGCTCGGGCGTACCCGACGCCACGACCCGACCCGACAGCAGCAGCACATGATCGGCAACTTGAGCCTCAGAGAGATCGTGAGTTGTCATGATCACAGTCGTCCCGCCGGCACGCTCCTCGTGGATGATGCTGTCGATCGCCTGCGCGGTGGGGAGATCGATCCCGGTCAATGGCTCGTCCAACAAGAGAATGTCGTGAGGTTGCGCCAGGCCCTGTGCGACAAAGACTCGTTGCCGCTGGCCACCCGACAGGTGATGTAAATGCCGCGACGCCAGGTGAGTGATATCAGTGCGCTCCATCGCGTTGGCAACGGCATCGCGGTCTCTCTGCCGAAGCCATCGGTAGGTCCCAACCTCGCCGTAGCGGCCCATGGTGACGACCTCGCGTACCGAAATCGGCAAGGCCTCGTTGACCTTGGTTGTTTGCAGTACATAGGCGATACGGTTCCGCTTCCCCTCGTCGATGGCGACGTCGACGCTTCCTGCAAGCGGCTCGAGCAAGCCAGCGAGAGCGTTGAGAAGGGTCGACTTGCCCGATCCGTTCGGCCCGATAACGGCCGTCACACAGCCACGAGGAAATGTAAAGGACGAACGGTCGACGGCAACCGTGGAGCCGTAGCCAAGGACTACGTCCGTGGCTCGAACAGCGGCCTTGCTTACCGACAACGAGAACACCTGCCTTCGATCTCCAACATATGATTGGATGGCTCGAACGAGACAAGCGAGGCGATATCGCTCACGATGGCTCGCACCTGGTCTTCGTATTCGGATGGGATCTGGATGTCCTCGACGGTGCCACATTCTGCGCAGACGACGTGATGATGATGACCCGCCAGCCACTCGGCGAGCTCGTATCTGGTGAGTCCTTTGGCAGCAAAGTGTGGCGCAACGACACCAGCGTCCTCGAGAACCGCCAGTGACCGGTAGAGCGAAGATACCGGAACCCGGGGGCCCAGTTCCTCGGCCAGTTCTGCGGCGGATTTCGGCCCATCAGAATTGGCCAGGACATTCACTACCGCTCGCCGGCCCGACGTATACCGGATGTCGCGCTCACGTAGCCTTGTCTGTACCTCAAGATCCAGGTTCTGTATTGCCATAGACATACCTTTTGATTATGATTCTCAGTATCATAGTATTGAGAATCATTATATAGTCGAATTGGAGTACTGACAATGGGCTATTCGCCAAATGGGCGCTCCCCTATCTGGGTTCGAGTAACCGTGTTCGCCACCGTCGCAACGCTATTGCTGGCCGCATGTGGAGACGACACAACCGATGACACTGCCACCATTTCGGTTGTAGCGACAACAACCATCCTCGGAGACATCGCCCGCAACGTTGTCGGCGACAATGGCACCGTGGAGGTGCTGATGCCGATCGGCGCCGATCCTCACGACTACCAGGCATCGTCGCGGCAGATCGCCAGCCTCCAGACCGCCGACCTGGTCATCATCAACGGGCTCAATCTCGAAGAAGGTCTCGACGATGTACTCGACAGCCTCGACGGTGACGGCGCGAACATCCTCGAGATCACTTCCGTTATCGACACAATCCCGTTCGGTGACGCAGACGCAGACTGCAACATGGACCCGGAGCCCCCAGAGGGGACATGCGATCCGCATGTCTGGCTTGACCCTGGTCTCATGGCCGACGCCGCCCGAGCGATTGCCGCTGAACTCCGGCGCCTGGATCAACGGGTCGATTGGGGATCCGGGGCCGAGCACTACGCAAGTGAACTCCTCGCCGCTGACGCGAAGATTCGGTCGATCCTGGAAGCGATACCTTCAGGGAACCACAAGATGGTCACGAGTCATCTGGCGTTCGGGTACTTCGCTGCCCGCTACGGCTTTGAGGTGATCGGTGTCGTCATCCCCGGCGGATCAACCCTCGCCGAGCCGAGTTCGGGCGACCTGGCCGCACTGGTCGACAAGATCAAGGCTGAGAACGTGCCGGCCATCTTCGCCGACATCACCGAATCGTCGGACCTGGCAGAAGCCGTCGCCGCGGAAGTAGGGAGCGAGATCGCGGTCATTGATCTCTACACAGGCTCACTCGGCGAAGAGGGATCCGGTGCCGACACGCTGATAGGAATGCTCGTCACCAACGCCGAACGTATCGCAAAGGCATTGTCATGAGAATCTCATCCGCTATCAGTCCCCCTCCTATCAGTCCCCCCTCTGGGGGGAAAGTACCGCCGGCGAAGCCGGGGGTAGTAGGGGGGTACTCACCTTCGGTGAGTACCTTGGGAGTTCGCAAGCGAACTCCTGAGTCTCCCCATGCATCCCAACCACGAACGCCGCCGCGCGTGCCAGTTAGCCTTCTCGTCAGATGAACTGGCTAATCGCACCATTTGAACTGGCATTCCAGCAACGGGCCCTCCTCGGCGGCTCGCTGGCAGCAATCGCGCTTGCCCTAGTCGGCACCTGGGTTGTTATCCGAGGCATGACCTTCCTGGGAGACGCTCTCGTACACGGCGTCGTTCCCGGAATCGCGTTGGCCATACTGCTCGACTTCAATGTTCTGATCGGAGCCGCACTCGCAGCAGCCGTGATGATTGGTGGAATCAACCTCGTCCACCGCCAAACAACGTTCTCAGAAGACACGGGCATCGGACTGCTCTTCGTAGGAATGTTGGGGCTGGGTGTGATCCTCATCTCGCGGACAGCCTCCTACTCGGGGAGCCTCACGAGCATTTTGTTTGGCGACGCTCTCGGGGTCACCCAGAGCGACATTGCGGTCCTCGCTCTTGTTGCCGGGGTGACCATCCTCGTGTCCGCGCTGCTCTACAGACCATTCCTGGTCCTCGCCTTTAACGAGCACAAGGCACAATTGCTAGGATTGCGCCCTCGCCTGGCCCATTCCGCCCTCCTCGGCCTGATCACCCTGTCCATTGTCGGATCGTTCCAAACAGTCGGGACGTTGTTGGTCTTCGGCCTGCTGGTTGGTCCTCCTGCGACCGCGGCACTACTCGTACGCCGGGTGCCGGCGATCATGGCCACCGCCGCTCTGATCGGCGTCCTGTCGGTAGCCATCGGGCTCATCATCAGCTTCCACGCCGATACGTCGGGCTCGGCAACGATCGCCGTGGTGCCCATTGTGATGTTCTTTGTGGTCTTGACGGTGCGATCGGCGACACGGACTCGGTGGACGCCGGTTGGTTCGTAAGGCGGGTGCGAGCCCACACGCGTTTCGGACACCTGCGCAGACCCCGGAGTTCGTCCTGCGAACTCCCAAGGTACTCACCCTGTGAGTCCCCCAGAGGGACTGATATGAACGCCGTTTGCGTTGCTGCCAGGAGGGAGCTGAAAGGCAGTGCTAGGCCTTTTTGAACGTTCCTGCCGCGTGATCTTTGGTGACGCCGGGAAAGGCCAGGACCTTGTTGTGAATTGCCAGGTAGACGCCGGGG